>NZ_JAUDEN010000037.1:0-20855 GCF_030373775.1 Bacteroides gallinaceum
GAATGTGCCGCTGCCTTTACCTCTTCACTCCAGTGAAGAGATCGTATCACTCTAGTGAAGACATCGCATCACTCCAGTGAGGAGATCGTATCACTCCAGTGAAGAGGTTCGTCTGACGGCACATTTTTATGGGCAGTCCACAAACAAGTCATCCGGATAGCCTATGTCTACCAGAAACAAGGCGTTTCCCGGAGCGGATGTCCCCGCACTGCACCTGTCTTTCTTTTCTATGATCTGGCGGAAGCCTTCCACCGAGAGCTTGCCTCTCCCCACTTCCACCAGCGTGCCCACAATGGCGCGCACCATGTTGCGCAAAAAGCGGTCGGCCTGTATCGTGAAAACCCATTCATCCTCGCCTGTCTGCTCCCAGACGGCCTGCATGATACGGCAGTTATTGGTTTTCACGTCCGTATGGAGCTTGCTGAAACTTGTGAAATCGGTATACTCCAGCAGCGTGCGCGCAGCCTCGTTCATCCGCCCGAAATCCAGCCGCTGGAATATCCGCCACACATACATCCGGTTGAACGGATCTTTCCGTGTGGTGACATAATACTTATAAGTGCGGTAGGTGGCATCGAAGCGGGCATGCGCATCCTGGCGGACACGGCGCACCTTATATACGGAGATGTCGGGCGGAAGGATTCTGTTCAGCTTGTCAGCCATCAGATCCGGATCAGCCATCCGTTCCAAATCGAAATGCGCCACCATCAGACGTGCATGCACACCGGCATCCGTACGTCCGGCTCCCGTAACTCCTATCGCATCGTCACGCAAGAAGGTGACCAAAGCCTTGACAAGCGTTTCCTGCACGCTCACACCGTTAGGCTGCATCTGCCAGCCATGGTAGTTCGTGCCGTCGTATGCCAAATAAATGAAATACCTGAACATAGCCTGCGGGGGTTAGCGTGCGGTAATATGGAAACATCCCTGGCGAAGTTCATACTTCACATAGCACCGGTCGGCCTTGCGCAGATCACGCAGCACCTCCGAAAGCACCAGCTTCAGCGTATCCGCACTGACATCCTGCATCGGGCGTCCGCCGGGATCCTCCACCTTCTCAAAACGCTTCCAGCTGATGTCGAACGTCGTTCCATAGAAATGGCACGACTTCAGCGAAGCATTCATGTTTGTACGCCGCAGGCGCTTCACGTCATCCTTCGTGCGTGTCACCGAGGTCACGATCACACGGTTCGGATTCAGTCCCTTGTTCTCCAGCGAGTCAAGAAAGTTCGCCCCGATCGTATCCAGCAACGCACTGGCCTGCGGAATCAGGAACGGAATGGAATGGGTAAGCGAGTCCATGCCATACAGCTCGCAAGGCGCGATTTCAACCAACCGGCCTTCCATCTCGGCCGCACTCTCACGGCTTTCCATCGGACGGATGCCGATTTTCTTCGCCGTAGCCAACTGTACATCGTTCAGGTCGCCGAACGAACGCTTGTAGCTGATTACGCCACGGATATTGTGCGGGTTGTTCATTTTCATTGACATGTCTTTTTTCTCTTCTCCGCATCCGGCCACAATCATGGCGGAAAACAACGCGAGCGCAACGCACGAATGCAATAGTTTCTTCATATTCTCTGTCTTCTTTTTAGCAGACGCAAAGATACGCAAAATTCGCAAACCTCTATCCCGTTATTACTTTTGATTATACCCCATAAAAAAATGTGAATAGGACAATTCATGGAAAAGGCCTACCTTTGCAGGCGGAAAAAACAACTTAAAACCGATTATCGATATGTTTGAAAAAGGAAACAGAGCCAACACGCTGCACGGCATTCTGCTGATCGCCCTCTTTTCGTTTGCGGCATTCTACATCGCCGAAATACCGTTCGTAAAAAGCCTCTCATTCAGTCCGCTGATTGTAGGAATCATTCTGGGCATGCTGTATGCCAACAGCTTGCGCAACAAGCTGCCCGAAACCTGGGTTCCCGGCATCAAGTTCTGCACGAAGCAAATCCTGCGCGCAGGCATCGTGCTCTACGGATTCCGCCTCACGCTGACCCAAGTGGCCGCCGTGGGACTTCCTGCGGTTATCATCGACACAATCATCGTGGCAGGGACTATCTTTTTAGGAATATGGCTGGGAAAATTGCTGAAAATGGACAAGGACACTTCACTGATGACTTCTACCGGAAGTGCCATCTGCGGTGCGGCCGCCGTGCTTGGAGCCGAGCCTGTAGTGAAATGCGAAGGACACAAGACGGCCATTGCCGTATCTACGGTCGTGATTTTCGGAACCATCTCCATGTTCCTCTACCCGATCATGTACCGCACGGGAATCCTCGACGGACTGACTGACACAGGGGTTGCAATCTATACCGGAAGCACCCTGCACGAAGTCGCTCATGTGGCCGGAGCCGGGAACGCAATGGATCCTACCGATACGCTTGGCATAGCCGGAACGGCCACCATCACAAAGATGATCCGTGTGATGATGCTGGCTCCCGTACTCGTAATCATGAGCTTTGCACTGGCCGGACGCAAAAAGGCTTCACCCGAGGGAAAGGCCGAAAAAAGCAAGATCACCATACCCTGGTTCGCTTTCGGATTCATCGGGATAATCTGCCTGAACTCGCTGCTGCAATATGCGCTGGGAGTGGAGAGCGTGAAAGAGATTCCGCTGAACGGTGCCATCGAATACATCGACACCTTCATGCTGACCATGGCAATGACCGCACTCGGAACAGACACCAGCATCGAGAAGTTCAAGCAAGCCGGAGCACGCCCCTTCGTCCTGGCCGGACTGCTTTATGTATGGCTGGTGGGAGGAGGCTATCTGCTTACCAAATACCTCGTGCCCATGATCGGATAAAAAACATGAAAACGCGAAGGTACGGAGCCGGGCCTCAATGCAATCTTCAGCACCCGCTCTCTCTGCCTTCGCGCTGCTTCTGCCAAGATCAATCTTCCTTTATTTCCTCTATCGGCGTAACGTCCTGAATCTTCGCCTCCTTTTTATGGAAACGGATAAGGCGCACAACGTCTGTCAGCGAATAAACGATAAACGATATGCCCAGCATGATGAAAGGAACCATGGCCGCCTCAAACGGGTTGAACAGGACAACCAGACCGGATGCCACAATCAGCACTGGTATGAAATACATCACCAAAGGAACTGCAAAATACCGTCTGGCAACCAAAAGCCCTGACAACTGGTTCAGCCCTCCCAGCAGAAGCAGCACACCCAGCACATACATCAGGATAGTCACAAAAAAGGCCGGCGTAAGAATAAGCCATAACCCGAGAAAGGCACTGCCCAGCGCAACTACAGGAAATATCACTCGCACATTCTCCTGCCTCATCTTCCGCCGTACATAAAAATAGGAAAAGATCCCGAACAGCCCGGGAATAAGAAACAGCGCGCCAATCGTTATCACCAGATAAGTAACGGCCACATCGGGCCACGCCACAAGCAGCACACCGATTACCAGCGCACACAAAGAACTGATGATGCCATAATTTAATGAATTCATACAAAACGGGGTTTAAAATATAGTCACGAATATAAGAAAGAAGTACGATATAACAAACAGATACAGCATAAAATCCCAAATCCGGCAACCGATCATACCTACTCTTTAGTATTTAATATCTTTTTTTACCTATATATAGGTATTGCCCGCTTTTCTGCATCCCCATAACTTTGCTTCCGTTAAAAACAACAAAAAGCAAAGAAGAAAAATGAAAGGAAAAGTATTTTTATTCTCCCTCATTCTTGCAGCATGTTATGCACATGCGTTCGCAGCAGGCGAATCAGCAAACAACCATTCAGACGCAGCGGATGAAAAGCAGGAACAGCCTGCCAAAAAGAAATCACGCTTCACAATCGGAGGCTACGGCGAAGCGGCATACAGCCGCAACTTCTTCAGTGACAACTACCTGAGATACACAGATGCCGAAAAGTACAGAAACAGCAACAGCAAGCACGGACGGTTTGACCTGCCGCATGTTGTGCTCTTCTTCGGATATGATTTCGGCAAAGGATGGACTATGGGCACTGAAATCGAATTCGAGCATGGAGGCACCGAAAGTGCCGTCGAGATTGAAGACGAAGAAGGAGGCGAATACGAAAGCGAAATCGAACGAGGCGGAGAGGTTGCCCTCGAGCAGTTCTGGATCCAGAAATCCTTCTGCCGGCAGTTCAACATCAAAATCGGACACATGATCGTTCCTGTAGGCGGAACAAACATGCACCACACTCCTACAGAGTTTTTCGGGGTTTACCGGCCCGCCGGAGAAAACACGATTCTGCCTTGCACATGGCACGAAACAGGCGTCAGCATCTGGGGGCAGGCAGGCGACTGGAGATATGAAGC
Source organism: Bacteroides gallinaceum (assembly GCF_030373775.1). Lineage (NCBI taxonomy): Bacteria > Pseudomonadati > Bacteroidota > Bacteroidia > Bacteroidales > Bacteroidaceae > Bacteroides > Bacteroides gallinaceum. Next base: position 4,320 of record NZ_JAUDEN010000037.1, read on the forward strand.
CATGCTGATGCCTGGACTCGACTCCGACCGCTTCGGCCGTGAAAACTGGATCAAAGACGGAGCGGCCAGCCCTTACGAATTCAAGATAGGCAATTCCATAGCGGGGGCTTTCCGCATCGACAATTTCTCCGTCCCCGGACTGCGCCTTTCATTAAGCGGATATGTGGGCAATTCTTTCAATAACCACCTGACCGAACCGAAAGCTGGATATAAAGACATCAAAGGAACAGTGGGAATCGGAGCTTTCGACTTCCACTACAATGCGCACAACTGGGTTGTCAGAGGAAACTTCGACTACGGGCACCTCTCTGATGCCGATGCCATCACAGCCGTCAACAAGAAATACCGCGACGACGCTCCGTCGCCCAAACAAAACGTAGCTTCTGACGCTATCGCCGGAGGCATTGAAGCCGGATACGACATATTCTCCCAAATCAGCAAGATGCGCCAAAAAGAACAAAAGTTTTATGTGTTTGCACGCTACGACTACTACGATTCCATGCACAAGATGGCAGGAAACGTATTGAAATATGACTGGTGCAGCCGCCACCGCATCGCTGCCGGCATAAACTACTATCCGATGAAGGAGATTGTCATCAAGGGGGAATACGCTATAGGGCTCCTGAAAAAGCAATACAACAACGAACCTGCTCTCTCGTTCGGCATCGCTTACGCAGGACTTTTCAATCTATAAAATGAATGATCAGATACAGATAACAAAAAAACAGAACGAAAATGAAAATGAAAAATGTATTGATGGCATCTGCGTACATGGTACTGGGTGCATCTTTCATGACAGGCTTTTCTGCCTGCAGTGACAACGAAAACACTCCGGAACCTGAAGAATTGAGCCAACAGGAACAGGCGCTGAAGGCAGTCATTGAAGACTATGTGAACAAGTCGGTCGTCCCTACATACAAAGGACTGGCTGACGCTGCAATCGAGCTGGCCGACGCATGCCGCGCCATGTGCAACGCAGGCCCTTCAAACCTGACGGAGGACATGGTAAAGCAAGCCGGAGAGAAATGGATTACTGCCCGCCGTTACTGGGAGCTAAGTGAAGCATGGCTGTACGGAGCTGCCGCCGACTACAATATTGATCCGCATATCGATACCTGGCCGCTGGACAAGACAGCGATGGAGAACATGCTGAACAATGAAAGCCAGATGGCACAGATGAAAGACGAAGAAAGCGCCGCCACCTATGTGAGCAACAGCCTGGGACAAGGCTTGCTGGGATTTCACGCCATCGAATACATGCTGTTTGAGCCGGCAAACGCAACAACCGACCAGACCAGTCCGCGCCCGGCAGGCAAATTCACTGCAAACGAGCTTTATTATATGGCCGCTGTAGCCGATGACTTGCGCAACCAGTGTGTACGCCTGGAGATTTCATGGGCAGACGAAGGCACATACAGCGAATCTTCTGAAAAATGGACTTATCTGGCAGACGCAGAACTGGAACCGACTTTCTATTACGGCGAATCGATGAAAAACGCCGGACAGGGCGGAAGCAAATACAAATCATATGCAGAAGCTGTGCAGGAGCTGCTGGTAGGCGCCCAAGACATTGCTGACGAAGTGGGAGGACAAAAAATTGGCAACCCGATCGGCAACGGTGTGGAAAACGATGCCAACTACATCGAATCTCCGTATGCACTGAACTCAATCACCGACTTCATCGACAACCTGAAGAGTGTCCGCACCGCCTACATGGGGTATCAAACGGAAAATGGAGTGACAGAAAACTACATCCAGCCGGTCGAACACTCGTTAAGCGACTACATCAAAACCGTCGACCCGGAACTGGACACGAAAGTCATCAATACCATCGAGGGAGCCATCGAAGCCATCGGAAACATGAAAGAGCCGTTTGCATCCACAGCCCGCGATCCGCAATACGAACAAGTGAATCTGGCCGCACAAAAAGCCTGCCAGGATGTAAACGATATTTTGGATGAAGTGATGAACGCTATCCAGAACAATTGATACCGAAGCGTCCATGCATTGGTCGTTCTGCGTGCAGCACAACAAGATGCGTGCAGCCCTCCATTCGACTGTTATCGGACCGGCACACGATTTTCCCGGCTGCACGCAGCACGGCGCACCGTTTGCAAAGTCATCTCAAAGCAAAAGCTTTGAGATGACATACCCATCTTTTATAACTGACTCAATGTTGTTTTATGAAAAAAATTTATTTGCTCAGTACACTATTACTCACAGGATTAACAGCCTGCAGTGATGAAAATCCGGCTACTGATCCGGAAAACAATCAGGAAAACCAGGAACTGCCGGAATGGTATTACACCGGCGGCGAACTGGGAACCGCGTTCATTTCAACATCCGCCGCATACGAACAGCCGACACCGGCGGTAGAAAATGCAGACATGACCCTGTCATTCAAGCGAGGCGAACAGCTTTTTGAAAAAGTGTTTGTCAGCAACCCCGACGGTGTACGCGGCGGTTTAGGCCCGACTTACGTACGAAGCTCATGCATGCATTGCCATCCGGGATACGGACATGGCAAAAGCCAGCCCGACGGTCCGTTCCAAACAAACGACATGGGCAATGGCTATCTGCTGGTTGTATACAATCCTTCAACCAATGCATATGTCAACTGGCTTGCAGGAATGCCTCAAGGACACGCGACTGTTCCGTTCAAGGCTCCCCTCGATGAATCAAAAGTCATATTGACATGGCATGAATATACTGACGCATACGGAAACAAGTTTCCCGACGGAGAAACTTACAGTCTGAGATATCCGGAAGTGACACTGCCTAAAGACGCTGTTTACGCTTACAATGAAGGCGTTCTGTCGGATGCAGACATGGGAAGCTATGAAGTGCGTCTGGAATCGACCATCGGCATTTACGGAACAGGGCTGCTCGATGCCATCAGCGACGAGGATCTGAAAGCGGAATATGCAAAGCAAGAAAAAGACGGTTATCTGAAGAACGGCATCAATCCCGCTTTCTTTCAGAACGGCGAATGGACAAACCAATATACAAGCAAGGAAGCCACATCCGACGGAAAGAAGTATCCGTACCGTTTCACGTATGCACTAAGCCGCGGACCATTGCAGGATGCGGCCGGAGCAAATGCTTTCTGGAACATTACAAACGTTACACGAAGCGACCGGAAATATCACTATAAGGATGCTGGCGGATACTATGCAAAGGCTGCCGCACAAGATCCGGACGTACAGGCTGGATTTGCCGATTACATTGCGCAGGTTGATCCGGAAAAGAAACACAGCGACTGGCACACAGCCGACATGGAACAAAACATCCTCAATTACCTGAACGCTACCAGCCTTGAAGCTGAGATATCAGACCAAAGCTACATCGATCTGATGGTATGGCACAGAGGGCTGGCGGTACCGGCCGCACGCAATATAGACGATGAAGAAGTGCTGAGAGGAAAAGAACTCTTCGAACAAATCGGCTGCGCTTATTGCCACAAGCCAAGCTGGACAACCGGAAACGACGAGATACGCGATCCGGCAGGCTTCTTTACCGGATCAACAGCCAACGAACTGCCGCGTTATCCGAATCAGAAAATATGGCCTTACTCAGACATGATCCAGCACAAGCTGCATATGCAGAATGACATCCGCACAGGCTGGTGCCGCACGACTCCGCTTTGGGGGCGCGGACTACACCAGAGATGTACGGGAGCCGAGTATGCAGACCGTCTTCACGACTGCCGCGCACGTACCACGACCGAAGCGATCATGTGGCACGGAACCAGCAAGGAAAGCGATGCCTATGAAACGACAGAAAAATTCCGCCAGCTTTCCAAAGAAGACCGTGACGCAATCGTAAAGTTCATCGATTCCATCTAACCCCTATAACAAGGATGCGCCGTTATATGCCCAGATGCAAACGGGCTCGCAAATGATTCCGCTCAGCACAGGCACTCTGCCGCATCCTGCCGTTTCCCAAACGTCCCGTAGCTTTTATCCGCAACCGAGCGACGGGACGTTTTTCGGGAATAAACGCCAACAACAGACTTACAATGAGAATTATCAAACACCTCTGTTTCGGAACGGCCGGAGCACTAATCATCTTAATGATAGCCGCCACAGTTCTGGAAAAAATGGGAGGCACTTCTCCCGGATCGTCTTCCATTTACAGTTCACCATTATTCATCGCCGCATGGGGCACGGCAGCAGTTGCATCCGCCATTTATATCTTCAAGCGGAAATTGCAGAAAAGTCCGTTCTCTCTCCTGCTCCATCTTGCATTCCTCGTCATTCTGGCAGGAGCCTTTGCCACTTACCTGAACGGCAGGCAGGGAAGCATCCATCTGCGTGTCGGCGACCGGCCTTCGGCTTCGTTTGCCGCGTCGCATAAGGAAGAAAGCTTCCCTTTCCAGATCCAACTGACTGATTTCTACATCGACTATTACGAAGGAAGTGCCGCTCCAATGGATTTTACAAGCCGTATCCGCATTACAGACAACGGAAACGCCATCGAAGCAGACATTTCCATGAACAACATCTTTTCTTACCGTCACTACCGCTTTTACCAGTCCTCTTACGACAAGGACATGAAAGGAAGCACCCTTGCCGTATCTTATGATCCATGGGGAATCGCCATTACATATGCCGGATATCTTCTGCTTCTGGTTTCCATCTGCGGATTCTTCTTCCAAAGACACAGTGCCTTCCGCCGACTGCTGCGCCATCCGGTTTTGCGAAAAGCATCAACGGCCGTATGCTTGCTGCTTTGCCCGTCACTCACAGCATTTGCTGCGGAACAACCGAAGCACCTGTCTAAGGAATCGGCATCAAGCATAAATGGCATTTATCTTTATCACCAAGACAGGATCTGCCCGCTGCAAACATTAGCGAAAGATTTCACTCTCAAGATATACGGAAAATCCAACTATAAAGGACTGAACGGAGAACAGGTGCTTACCGGGTGGTTCTTTTTCTACGACGACTGGAAAACGGAGCCGATCATCCGCATCAAAAGCAAAGCCGTGCAGCGAATGCTGGGCATCAAAGGGCAATACGCCTGTCTGAACGATTTCTTCGGAGCGGAAGGATACAAACTAAAAGACAGCGGGCTGGAACAAGATACAAAATACAAGCGGGAAATAAACGAAGCCAACGAAAAATTCAATCTGATCAGCATGGTGGCGACAGGAAGCATGCTGAGGATATTTCCCTGCCGGGAAAACGGAAAGATACGCTGGTTCTCCCCTGTGGACCGGCTTCCTGACGACTTGCCGGCAGACCAATGGCTCTTTATCCGGAAAAGCCTGGGACTTCTGAGCGAGCAGGTGATGAGAAACGACGAAGCGTCGATTAGGGAAATCGCCGGCAAAATCAGAAAATACCAGCAGAAAACAGCAAGCGGAACGCTTCCATCCGACAGGCAGATTGAAGCAGAAAAGCTCTACAACAGCCTGAACTACACCAAGATTCCTGCCTTCTGCTGCCTGGTAATCGGCCTTTTCGCATTCATCCATAACTGCCGGAAGCTGGTAAGAAACCAGACCCTGAAAAGCAAAACCGAAAAACGGATATCCATGATCCAGTCTGCACTGCTCGGCCTTTTGTTTGTCTTTCTTGCGATACTGATCGGACTGCGCAGCTATATCAGCGGACACATTCCTGTTTCAAACGGATTTGAAACGATGCAGGCTATGGCGGCATGCGCTTCATTGATTTCCCTGCTCTTCAGGAAGAGATTTGAGATGTCCATTGCCTTCGGCTTCATCATCTGCGGATTCTCCCTGCTTGTTTCCATGCTTGGAGAGTCAAATCCCCCCATCACTCCGCTGATGCCGGTACTTGCATCACCGCTGCTCAGCATCCATGTGCTGACCATCATGATTTCGTATGCGCTACTGGCTTTTCTCATGCTAAACGGTACGGCAGCCCTGATCATCCGATATGCAGGAAAAACACAGAATGAAGCGGTCGAACGACTCTACATCATAAACCGGATCTTGCTGTATCCCGCGATTTTTCTGCTCGCTTCAGGAATCTTCATCGGCGCAGTCTGGGCAAATGTTTCATGGGGACGCTACTGGGGATGGGATCCCAAAGAAACTTGGGCACTAATCACACTGATGATTTACTCTGCCGCATTCCATACAGACTCGCTTCCCTACTTCAAAAGGCCGATGTTCTTTCACTGGTTCTGCATCATCGCGTTCCTTTCAGTGCTGATAACATATTTCGGCGTCAATTTCTTCATGGCCGGACTTCACAGCTACGCATAAAAGAACGGGGTGGCAAGAAGCCTGCGCCCTTGCCACCCCGCTGCTGACATGACTATTCCATTATATCAAGAATCCCAGCAGAATACCGGCTGCAACAGCCGATCCGATCACTCCGGCCACATTCGGCCCCATGGCATGCATCAACAAATAATTTGTAGGATCATACTCAGCTCCTACAATCTGCGAAATACGTGCCGAATCCGGTACGGCAGACACACCGGCATTTCCAATCAGCGGATTGATCTTGTCGTCTTTCTTCAACACCAGATTGAAAATCTTGACAAAAAGAACACCCGAAGCTGTAGCCACAATGAATGAGAACGCTCCCAAAGCAAAAATCTTAAGCGAGTTCCATGTAAGGAATTCCGAAGCCTGAGTAGAAGCCCCCACCGTTAATCCGAGCAACATGGTAATCGTATCAATCAGCGGACCACGAGCCGTTTCTGCCAGGCGGCGTGTCACACCACTTTCTTTCAGAAGGTTGCCGAAGAAGAGCATTCCCAGCAACGGAAGTCCGGAAGGCACCAGAAAGCAAGTCAGAAGCAGACCGATAATCGGAAACATCACCTTTTCCGTATGAGATACGGCACGCGGAGTCTTCATGCGGATCAGCCGTTCTTTCTTCGTCGTGAGCAAACGCATCACCGGCGGCTGGATCACCGGAACCAACGCCATGTAGGAATAAGCTGAAACGGCAATGGCTCCCATCAGATTCGGTGCCAGCTTGGAAGAAAGGAAAATGGCCGTCGGACCGTCGGCACCGCCGATAATGCCGATAGAAGCAGCCTGCATGGGATCAAACCCAAGCCACAAGGCAGCAATATACGCGCCGAAGATACCGAACTGAGCGGCAGCGCCGATCAGCATCAGCTTCGGATTGGAAATCAAGGCTGAAAAGTCGGTCATGGCACCGATACCGAGAAATATCAGCGGCGGATACCATCCCGAAGTAACCCCTTGGTACAAGATGTTCAACACTGATCCCTCTTCATAAATGCCCACCTGGAGGCCGGCATCCATGTTGAAAGGAATATTGCCAACCAGAATACCGAACCCGATCGGAATCAGCAACATCGGTTCAAATTCTTTTGCTACGGCAAGATATATAAAGAATATGCCGACCAGAATCATCACCACATGTCCTGCCGTAGCATTATAGAACCCCGTATAGGTCCAAAAGTCGGCAAGATTGTTCTGAAGAAAATTAAGAAAATCGCCCATAACTACTCGATGATTACAAGATCAGTACCTTCAAGAATTGACTCTCCTTTGCTCACCTTGACGGCTGTCACTTTTCCGTCACGGTCTGCCTTGATGTCATTTTCCATTTTCATGGCTTCAAGCACAACCAAAGTCTGTCCGCGCTTCACTACATCTCCTTCCTTCACTTTAATTTCGAGTATCACACCGGGCAGCGGTGACTTGACTCCGGATTTTCCGCCGATAGGAGCCGGACGGCTGATGGCGGGAGGAGGAGCTGCCGGCGACGTAGAAGCGGTGCGCAGCACAGGTTTTATCCGAGGGCTTTTCTTCTTTTCAAGCTCCACCACATAGGCTGTGCCGTTCACTTCCACGCGCACGTGGTTTTCCTCAACATCTCCCACAGCCACTTTATAAAGATTTCCGTTGATTTTATATCTATATTCTTTCATGTCTTTCTATTATTAAAGGTTATTTTCTATGAGGGGTTTCACGCAAGGTATAAATCTTCGAGCTCCACGGAGAATAGCTTCTCTTCACACGACTGATGGTCAGGATCGTTTCTTCCACGTCATGATCGGCTCCCTGAGCCTCGTGCAATGCCATTGTGATAGCTGCTATCACTTCGCCCGGAGCCTCTCCGAAGCCCCGTTCTTTCGCTTCCGTCTTGTCGGTTACGTTGTGAACTTTCATCGCATTCTGCTTGCGGAGCTTGACAGCCAGTTTGCCGACAAAGCGGAAACAGATGTAAAGCAGGATCAATCCCACGAACACCACGCACATTGCAGTAACAGTCATGCCGACCCCTACCGGATCGTGCTGCTCGAATTTCTCCATCTTCGGATTGCTTTCAATGGTCTGGTTGTTGGTGCTCGGAGTGACATACTTTTCTTCACTGTCATCCTTCACTTCCCATGTGGCAGAACCGTCCGTAACACGCGCATACGACTGGTTAGGCTTCAGCAGTCCTCCGGGAACGACCACCTCGTCCATCAGGTTCCGTCCGGAATCATACAATCCGATCCAATTGTCGGATGTCTTGCTCAACACAAAATTTGTATGGAACGTTCCCCTGCGCGGCGCTCCATCAGCCCAGAACAACAGGTGCTGGCGGGGCGGCATTTTGGTCAGCACATCCCCCTTCGGTATGAAATAAGTGACGGTATCCCCCGGCTCGGAGCTCACCTTTATCAGGCAGCCTGCCAGATTTTCCGTCTTGAATGCCTTGTTGAATATTTCAATCCAACCGCTGTGAACGCCATAATCATCCTGAAAATTGCTCACATTGTCGGTAAGCACCTCATTGATGACCAGCTTGCTTTCGGTCTTGCTTCCCGTACACGACACCAGGCCCACGAACAGAAGCAGCGAAAGAAATATTCCGATTTTCGGTTTCTTCATAATCATCTTCATTTAAAGTTTGTCATTACAATGGAATATTCCCATGCTTCTTGGCAGGATTAGTCTGCTTCTTGGTCTGCAGCTGCTGCAAGGCACGAATAATGCGGAAACGTGTATTGCGCGGTTCGATTACATCGTCGATATATCCATACTTTGCCGCATTATAGGGATTGGCGAACAGTCTGGTATATTCCGCCTCTTTTTCTGCCATGAACGCTTTCGGATCGGCAGCCTCTTTAGCTTCCTTCGCATAGAGCACTTCCACGGCTCCCGCTCCGCCCATCACGGCGATTTCGGCAGTAGGCCATGCGTAATTGATGTCGCCCCTCAACTGCTTGCAGCTCATCACAATGTGCGAGCCTCCGTAAGACTTGCGCAAAGTAATGGTCACCTTAGGAACTGTGGCTTCACCGTATGCATAAAGCAGCTTGGCCCCGTGCAGGATAACGGCATTGTATTCCTGTCCCGTTCCCGGCAGGAATCCCGGCACGTCAACCAACGAAACGATAGGGATATTGAACGCATCGCAGAAGCGCACAAAGCGTGCTCCCTTGCGCGATGCATTGCAGTCGAGCACGCCCGCCAGCGTCTTGGGCTGGTTTGCCACCACACCGACCGACTGTCCGTTGAAACGCGCGAATCCGACAATGATGTTCTTTGCAAAATCCTGCTGGACTTCGAGGAACTCGCCGTTATCCACGATTGCGCCGATCACCTCGTACATGTCATACGCCTTGTTCGGACTGTCGGGAATGATTTCGTTCAACGAATCCTCCAGGCGGTCGATCGGGTCGGTACAGTCTACATATGGCGGTTCTTCCAGATTGTTCTGAGGCAGATAACTCAGCAGTTTCCGGATCAGCGCCAGACCATCCTCTTCCGTCGAAGCCGTAAAATGAGTCACGCCCGAACGGGTTGAATGCACGCTCGCACCTCCCAGGTTCTCCTGCGTCACGTCTTCTCCGGTTACGGATTTTACGACCTTCGGACCCGTAAGGAACATATAAGACGTGCCTTCAATCATCAGCGTAAAGTCAGTCAGTGCCGGCGAATAAACGGCTCCTCCCGCACATGGGCCGAAGATTCCTGAAATCTGCGGAATCACGCCCGAAGCAAGAATATTGCGCTGGAATATTTCCGCATAGCCTCCCAAGGCACAGATGCCCTCCTGAATGCGCGCGCCTCCCGAGTCGTTCAAACCGATCATCGGAGCGCCCATCCGCATGGCCATGTCCATCACCTTGCAGATTTTCTTCGACATGGTTTCGGAAAGAGAGCCAGCCGAAACGGTGAAGTCCTGCGCAAACACATACACCAGGCGTCCGTCGATTGTTCCGTATCCCGTAACCACACCGTCGCCCAGGTAATGCTTCTTTTCCATACCGAAGTTCGTGCAGCGGTGTTCTACAAACATATCCATTTCTTCAAAGCTGCCTTCATCAAGCAACATGGAGATGCGTTCGCGGGCTGTATATTTTCCTTTTGCGTGCTGCTTTTCGATGGCTTTCTCGCCTCCTCCCAAACGGGCTTTGGCACGCAGATCGATCAATTCTTTTACTTTTTCAAGTTGGTTACTCATGGTATTTTGTTTTTATTGTTAATTTAAACCGGAAGGCCAACGAGCCTCCCCTTCGGAGCAGGCTTGGAGATACCTCCCGCATCATTTCATTTTTCGCAAAGTTCGGTCAGCACGCCCATCGTCGATTTGGGATGCAGAAAGGCGATGTTCAGGTTTTCCGCACCTTTCCGCGGAGCCTTGTCAATCAGACGGATTCCGGCCTCCTCAGCCTGGGCCAGCGCATTGGCGACACCGTCTTCCACGGCAAAGGCCACGTGATGCACGCCCATACCTCTCTTCTCAATAAATTTGGCGATGGTACTGTCGGGAGAAGTGGGTTCCAGCAGTTCGATTTTCGTTTCTCCGCATTTCAAAAATGCGGTCTTCACCTTCTGGTCCTCCACAGTTTCTATATTGTAACATTTCAGCCCAAGGACGTTTTCATAATAAGGAAGGGCATTTTCGATACTTTCCACAGCGATGCCCAAATGTTCGATATGAGAAATTTTCATAACAAAGTTTGTTTTAATGGTATTAAGATTTCAGTTTTATGCAATAACATTGCACAAAGAAAAGAAAAATGTGCTGAAAAAAGAAACTTTTCACCGTTTTTTTGACCCCTCATCTTTTTTTGGCAAAACAGCAAGAAAAGGCACCCTCCGCAATGCGATTCCGCAGGCAGCCCGAAACATTCTTTATCTCCAGATTAAAAACATATATCTTCAACTTAAAGATATACATCTCCAGCCTGAACATGTATATCTCCAGGCTGGAGATGCAGCATATCGCAGGAAAAAAGCGCTTTGCATACCTGTCGGAAAGGGCTTATTCTTTCAGACATAAAGTTTGGTCAGAAGCCTGTTCAGCCATCCCCACCCCACGCGAAACCAGCGGCGGCTGCTCATCTGCCTGCCCCCGAAACGGAGAATGAAATCGCGGTAACCGTATTTCTTGAAAGGAAGTCCGGCCTCAATAAACTCAAAATGGGAATAGCCGCGGTTGTGTGCATAAACCATCGCATTCCAGACGGCCAGCACGCCGGGATACAGCAGCGGATAGCTCTTGCGCAAACCGCCCGAAAAGAGCAAATACGCGTCGTCAGCCGAAAACAAGCAGACCGAACCGCCGATAATCTTGCCCTTATACCTGACTATAAAGATCTTCGAACGCTCGGACGACTGCCTCAGCAAAGAAAGGAAAAAGTCTATGCCCGGAAGATAACGATGAATCTTGGACGAATAATAACGCTTCAGCAGAGCAAAAAATTCTTCCACTTCGGCTTCCGTCCTTGCGATATCCATCTCGGCCCCTCCCTTCAGCCCGCGGTTTATCTGACGCTTTCTGGAAATGCTCATCCACTTGTCTATGCAGTTTCCGTGTATCGAATTGCGCACACGCATCCAGCGGACCGGAAAGTAGCCGCACTCACGGAAATGCCGGTATCCGAACAATGACTCCTCCAGATTGCGGAACTCAAGCAGAAACGAACGGTCCTTGAAGCAGCGGGTCAGGTATTCAAGCAGCTCCCTGAAGATCTCATCCTTCCGGTATGACGAAGGGAAATATTCGCCGGTGCCGTACACGTATGTTTTTGTAAAGAAAAAACGGAAGCGCAGGCTGCGCCGCGTGATGCAGAGCAGCTTTCCCACCGCACGGCCGTCCTCGTAAGCCACGAGCAGCACCGGACGGAAACCTTTAGTCTGCTGCAACGCCTGAAGCATTTCAACGGAATAAAAGACATTCGAACCGGGCAGGGGCGGGACATCTTCGGCATGATAATATGTAGCCAAACGGAGTGCCATACAATGCAAATTTAGATTTTTTTTTGAGGATTTGAAACGGATGAAGTATATTTGTCGGGACAAAACACTTTTTTTATGGAGAATTTCAGTGAACTGGTCAAGCGCAGACGGAGCATGCGTAAATTTACAGAAGAAGAGCTGACACAGGACGAAGTGGTCACGCTGCTCAAGGCAGCGCTGATGTCGCCTACATCCAAACGTTCGGAAAGCTGGCAGTTCATCGCCGTCGACGACAAGGAAACGCTCGGAAAGCTGGCGCAATGCAAGGCCGCTGGCGCAGCGTTCGTGAAAGACGCTGCACTGGCTATCGTCGTCATGGGCGATCCGCTCCTGAGCGACGTATGGATTGAAGACGCGTCGGTAGCTTCGACAATGATCCTGATGCAGGCAGAAGACCTGAATTTGGGAAGCTGCTGGATACAGGTGCGCGAACGGTATACAGCCGACGGAACGCCGGCAAACGAATATATTCATGAACTGCTGGACATTCCCCTGCAGCTTCAGGTGCTGTCAGTCATCGCGGTCGGCCATAAGGGAATGGAAAGAAAGCCTTTCGACGAAAGCCACCTGCGGTGGGAAAAGGTACATATCAACAAATACAGGGAAGACAATGGCAACGGCAACGAACAATAAAGACACCTACAAAGCTACGGCTGTCTTCCTTGTGGTGATGGGGATACTGTATCTGCTGGACAAGCTGATTCATTTCAGCAGCGCCGGACTCCCCTGGGTGATGCAGAAAGACACCATGCTGCTTTATGCGTCAGTCATATTCCTGTGGTTCAAACGTGACAAGTCCGTTGGAATCATTCTTGCCGGAATCTGGCTGATACAGAACATCGGGCTGGTCATCTCACTGCTCGGGCAAATGTCGGCCTACCTGCTTCCTGCTGCACTGCTGATCATCGGAATCCTGCTTTATTTCTTATCTACACGCTGACCTATGAAAAGACCGGATTTCAACATCGTTTTCGTGGGAGCAGGAAATGTCGCTTCCTGTCTGGCTCCCGCGCTCATGCAGAAGGGATGCCGCATCGTGCAAGTATACAGCCGCACGCAAGAGTCTGCGCAGACACTCGCCCGAAAAGCGGACTGCCCTTATACGACCGATCTGACACAAATATCGGGCGAAGCGGATCTGTATATCGTTTCGGTCAAAGACGACGCGCTTGATGATGTCACCGCACGGCTCGCATGCAGCGGAAATCCCGACGCGCTGTATGCGCACACTGCCGGAAGCATGCCGATGGACGTATGGAAAGGCAAGATTCGCAGATACGGGGTGCTCTATCCGATGCAGACTTTCAGCAAGCAGCGGGCTGTCGATTTCTCTGCCGTTCCTTTTTTCATTGAGGCGAACTCAGAAGAAGATGCCTGCCTGCTGAAAGAAGTAGCCGGAAGAGTCAGTCCGAAAATTTATGAAGCTTCATCCGAGCAGCGCAGGTATCTCCACATCGCAGCCGTATTCGCATGCAACTTTACCAACCACATGTATACCCTCTGCGACCGGCTGCTTGCTGCCCATGGACTCCCCTTCGAGTCTATGCTCCCGCTGATTGACGAAACGGCACGGAAAATACACGAACTGCCGCCGCTGGAAGCGCAGACCGGTCCGGCCAGGAGGAACGACCGGAATGTAATCGGCCGGCACCTGGACATTCTAAAGAAAGAGGCACCGGAACTGGCTGACCTGTACGGTATGATAAGCCGGAGCATCCATACGTATGAACTCAACAACAAAATGACATCAAGATGATAAATTACGATCTCACAAAAATCAAGGCTTTATTCTTCGACGTAGACGGTGTGCTGAGCGGTGAAACCGTGGGGCTTCACCCAAACGGCGACCCGATGCGCACGGTGAACATCAAGGACGGCTATGCACTCCAGCTGGCCGTAAAATGCGGACTGCACGTGGCCATCATCACCGGAGGAAAGACCGAAGCCGTCAGAAAGCGTTACGAAGGACTGGGCATCAAGGATGTGTATCTGGGAGCCGCGGTCAAAACCAAAGAATACAACGAACTGCTCCAGAAATACAGCCTCAAGCCAGAAGAAGTGCTCTATATGGGCGATGACATTCCCGACTACGAGGTACTGCAACTGGTGGGCCTTCCCTGCTGCCCTGCCGATGCAGCCCCCGAAATCAAGGCCATCTGCAAATACATCTCTCACCGCAACGGAGGTTACGGATGCGGACGTGACGTAATCGAGCAGGTGCTCCGCGCCCAGGGGAAATGGATGTCGCACCAGGAGGCCTTCGGATGGTAAACTGCTTGCAGGGGCAGGCCGAAGCCGATGCTTCTCTGCCTCCTCTAGCTTATCTAACTGCTTTAACTATGCTTTAACGGATATGGAACTGAAAAACTTGAAGAAATATCACATCATACTTGCCTCAAACTCTCCGCGCAGACGCGAACTGCTCTCGGGGCTTGGAATAGACTATGAAGTAAAAATACTTCCGGGTATCGACGAAAGCTACCCCGAGAACCTAACGGGAGAAGAAATTCCGATGTACATCGCCCGCGAAAAGGCCGACGCTTATCGCCCGTCTATCAAACCGGACGAACTGATCATCACAGCCGACACAATCGTCTGCCTTGAAGGACAAGTGCTCGGAAAGCCCAAAGACGAGGCAGATGCCTGCCGGATGCTCCGCCTGCTATCGGGACGCACACACCAGGTAATCACCGGCGTATGTATCACTACAGCCGAAATGCAACGCACGTTCGCGGCTACAACGGATGTCACGTTCGACACGCTCAGCGAAGAAGAAATCACCCATTATGTAAACAATTACCGCCCGATGGACAAAGCCGGAGCATACGGAGTGCAGGAGTGGATCGGCTTTATCGGCGTGACTCGACTGGAAGGCTCGTACTTCAACGTTATGGGACTTCCCATACAACGGCTCTACAAGGAACTGAAAAGAATCTGAGCAGGAGGAAGCTATGGAAATGGTCTTTTTGCTCATCGGACTTGCCGCCGGAGTCATTACCGGATATTTTGCCGCAGCGCGCAAGACCGCGGCTCTTAACATGCAGATCCAAATGCAGCAGACACACGCGCAAGATTTGCTGAAGGCGGAAGAACAGAAGGCCGGAGCCTTGATGGAACAGGAAAAGCGCGAAAAGGAACTGCTTCGAATGCAATTGAACGAAGCTGTGAAAGAACTGAACGGAAGCCGGCAAAGGGAAGCCGCGTTGCAAACGGAAAACCGCAACCTGAATGAAAAGCTGGAACAGCAGAAAGAGGAAATAGCCAACCTGCACAATCAGTTCAAGCTGGAGTTCGAAAACATCGCCAACCGCATTTTCCAGCAGAAAACAGAGAGTTTCAACAAGCTCAACGCCGAAAGCCTTGCTGCCCTGCTGAAGCCTTTCGGCGATAACCTACAGGAGTTCAAGCACCAGGTAGCGGAAGTTTATGACAAGGAATCCAAACAGCGTTTCTCGCTCGAAGACCGCATCAAGGAACTGATGCAGCTCAACAGGCAGATCAGCGACGAGGCAAACAATCTGACCCGTGCGCTGAAAGGTGACTCAAAAATGCAGGGAAACTGGGGGGAAATGATTCTTGAAACAATTCTCGAACGTTCCGGGCTGAGAGAAGGAGAAGAATATTTCCGTCAGGAATTTCTGAAAGGCGAAAACGGGGAACCGCTCAAAAATGAGTCCGGACAAAAAATGCAGCCGGACGTTCTGGTCAAATATCCCGACAACCGTCAGGTCATTATCGACTCAAAGGTTTCGCTGACAGCATACGCCAACTATGTAGGATGTGAGGACAAGGACAAGCGCGGCCAATACCTGAAAGCGCATCTGAATTCGGTCAAGACGCACATCGACGAATTGAGCCGGAAGGACTATTCAAGATACGATGCCCAGGCACCCGACTTTGTGATGATGTTCATTCCCAACGAGCCTGCCTATCTGCTGGCTTTGCAGACAGACCATGACCTGTGGAACTATGCGTACCAGCGGAAAGTGGTGCTGATGAGTCCGACCAACCTGATAGCAGCCCTACGCATGGCACTGGACTTGTGGAAACGGGAATACCAGCTCAAGAACATTCAGGAAATCGTAAACCGCGGAAGCATGCTCTACGACAAGCTCGTCAGCTTTACCGAAACGTTCGAAAAAATCGGGGACACGTTAAATACTGCTTCCAAAGCTTACGAAACCGCCAAAAACCAACTTGCTGACGGAAAAGGAAACGTCATCAGTCAAGCCGACAAACTGAGGAAACTGGGTATCATTCCCAAAAAGAAACTTCCATCCAGCATGTCAGAAGGAAAAGAGAATGCCGGCAATTTTACCAAGGATGCCCTTAACAAT
>NZ_JAUDEN010000038.1:0-19190 GCF_030373775.1 Bacteroides gallinaceum
TGAAAGCAGACGCTTATATCTCCGTGCCCTTTTCAAAAGACGCTATAAAACCTCAATGCTGTCAATCAAGCACAATCTGTGCAGTATGTGTCCGCCCACGATAAGCTCTCTCCTCATTGAGCGAAGTGAATGTATATGACTGAGATTTGCGGTTCTTTTCTACCGTTACGGTCAATGTGGAAAGATTGCGTGCCGGATCCGAAACAGAAACGTCAAACGCTGTTTCACCCGATTTCTTTATCATCAGTGCACACGGATTGTCCACCGTAATGAGCAGCCCGTCCAGACTTATCTCTCCTTTCTTATAGAATATGGCCTCAACCGTTCCGTCACGAGAGTCACTCACCGCCTGCACATCCGCCGTATTGCTGATAATGTCCACATTACAGTTATACGTTTGCATAGCCGACTTTCCGATGCCAGGAACAAGTATATAAGCATACGTAGCCGGAGCCTCAGCTGTAGGGTTCTCGTGATTAATCCAGATAGTGCATACATCCTCGCTTACAGCATTCTTGCTCTGCGATTCGTTGATGTCGAACCATGAGCCGGAACGGCTTCCTTTCGTTATGTTTACTTTCTGTTCAACAGGGAAGAAATAACCTACATTCCGATGCCAGATATAATCTACAGGCTGATCTGTAACATCGGAAGCGACCATTGTTTCCGCTCCTCCGACAGAATATACCGCATCTCCCTCTGCAAGGCATTGTTCAACCGCCGTATTGATCGGATCTGACATCGCAGCCTGAATATCGCTTCCCAGACATACGATACGGCCATCAAGGAAGAAATATCCCTTGCGCGCTGACATATCCAGCCCGTCATTCTTATAAATGGAGCGGAATCCGGCCAGTCCGGTCTTTCCGTCGGACAATCCTCCGCAGAAGTCGGCTTCTCCCCGTACGCCCCATTCGGCAGCCAAAGGTATTTCGCTAACCTGCGGACAAGTGACTCCTGGCACACGTGTCCAGTTCCACACAGGAAAGATATTGTAATATTCATCCCCTTCTACACCCAGCGAAAGCGAACCGTCGCTCATAAAATATCCTTTCAGATTCTCCAGATTACCGTTTTCGCAACGGGAAGTACGGTTAGACGAAAGACGCAATCCCACAGAATAGTCAGGACCTTGATAAGCAAGATAGTCACCAATATAATGATAGACAAGGCGGCCGGACTGAGAAGTGTAATCCGCACTTCCGTTCAGCAGAGCAATTCCCTGCTCGTAATCAGCCGCATGCTCCGGATCAATCTGTTTCAATTTTTCCAAAGTGCGGGTAAAGGTAGTACAATTGAGCGCATTTGCACGGCTCACGCTTCTTCCCACGACATTGAAAAACTGTACATGTCCGCGAATACTCGGAAGATAAGTGTCGCACACGAAGCTATGGAGCGTACGCAACTGGTTAGCCGTGGGACGATAGTCAGTACCTACAGTATAAGTTGCCAAACGAGTCACCCCACTAAGCATTACAGGAGCATAACCTCCGATGTAAAGCTGTGCTCCGTGCTGGAAGTAAGAATAGTCGTATTGTACTCCTTCCTCACCCGGATTCACCTGATCTAACGGGCGGAATGTATGAAACACTGCATAATCTACTGTTTCCTTATCCGACTGCAAGCATCCGCGATAGAACCAGTGCAGGGCGACATCCGACTTGTTGGCTCCTGTCTGTTCCGACGGGTTTCCCCCATCTTCTACAAACCATTCGAGCAAGTCACTCTCCAAATCTTCAGGAAGAGCTGTTGCTCCATAGCGCATCAATATAAGAAGCACGCATACATCTTGCGGAACGGAAATCTGATTGTGATACCAGTTATCACTTGCAGGACGCACCACATTCCAATAAGTCAGACCGTTTACTATTGCATTATACAAATCCTCGTTGCCATAGAGCGAACTTCCTTCTGTCACATAAGCCTGTACCATCGGTTTGAGCCGGCTCACATGCTGCAAGGGAACCCATTCGGGAGTATAGGCGGTGGAAGAATAGTCTATATCTGAAAACGAACCGTTTTCCGTGATCTGCCCCATCCACTTCTGCGCATTCGCATCGGCTCCCGTGGGAGTAGAAGGAAGGTTTTCATCCTTCACTCTTCCCATCATCGTCTGACACATTTCCACAAAAGCAGGGTCTGGAGTTTCGGGTTCTTCCCCCTCGTCGGGAAGAGGAGTTTCCTGCGTTATAGGGTCTTCATCGCTGCATGAAACAAGCGTCTGCGAAAGTCCGCCCAAAAGAAAGGCAGAGCCGCAGAGGATACACAAATATCTCAATCTCATCATATTCTTTTATTCTTAAAGTTTTCACTATAAAGTTAATGTTTTTTCCCGGCCCATTTCCCCGGAGATATCAGTACATCTCCGGAAAAATGAGCGGTCAAATTTATTCTTCTGACGGGTCAACTGTTTTCAGGGAAACGTCATCAAGCCAGAAGCTAACCGGTTTTGTATCCTTGCCAACGAAGCTCGACTTGTTCGTGCTGGCATCAGACTCTTCGTACTTCCATACCTCATGCATATAGACACCAACCATAACCAACTGATTTTCCGGAATATCTACATCCACACTATAATAGGTCCATTCCGTTCCGGCCTCTCCTGTCAAGACAGGCCACAAAGTCTTTGCCTGACCGTCTGCTATTGCATTTGTTTTAGCTATTACAAACTGCGTGCCATTTTCATCAATATAAATGCAATCCAACAAATCCGGACATTTGTTATTAGTTGCAAAAGCAAGATTATCTTCCGTGCTTGCAAAAGCGACATAAGCATAAAATGGCGATTTCTCAGTTCGGTCACTCTTAGCATAAAAACTCAAGCGATACTTGCCAGCCGACACATTCTGCATCGGATAACGCAAGAATGTCTGCCATTTATTAGGAGCTGTTGTAGCGTATTTCAAGGAATGCCCTCCATCTTCTTCCACAACTTCCAGCGTTGTATTATTCTTAGGCCCCTTAACCGACCATGTGTTTGCACGAGCGTAAAAATCCGTCCACAAATTATCTTGTACGATTGCCGGCTCCTTCCCTGCATCAAATGCACTTTCAAAACTGCCGTTCTTTACAACTTCAACAGGGACGAAGATTTCTTCTTCCTCTTCTTCATCAGGCTCATCACCTGCAAGCTGGTAATAATTCACATAGTCAATCTTCATCTCAGCAGGAAAAACCGATGTGTCCACGCCCCAGTTTCCGCCTTCAGTTCCGCCTACAGCCAAACTGATCGCCAAATAGAAAGGCTGGTCGAAAGGCCATACATCTGCTCCGGCATCCATATCCTCCTTTGCATAGGAAACTACCACATTGTCGTCAATCAGAATATCCATCTGACGCTTGGTCCATACCAATGAATAAAGATGATACTGTTCGTCCAAGGCATCCATCGCCGTACTTGCCTCCGGCAATGTTTCCAAAGCGCCGCTTTCGGTCTGCGAAGTATGGAAGGCAGACTTTACCGTAGAATGCGCCGCGTCATCACCCCATACATATTCCATCAAATCAATAGCCGCATATTCACCCGGGAACTCATCGGTAGCCGGAAGCAGACGGATGGAGGGCCACAAGCCTCTTCCAACGGGAATCTTTGCTGATATATCGATCCGTCCGCGCTCGAATGAAACTTTGTCGCGCGTAATGACCGATCCCGAAGAATAATCAAAATGATAAGCTCCGCCTGTATAGGCATTCGTTCCGTCATGGGGATCAGCAAATGCTCTCAACACAAGTTTTCCGCTATCCAATTTCACCGCAGACACATCATTGAGATAGTCCTGCAGTTCGCTGTTCCTCTGATATCCCTCTTCGGCTGTCCAGGAAGAAGCAGACGGAAGGCCTTCACCCAAAAAGTCCTCCGACCACACCAGCTGATAGCCCTCGTATACGTTTTCTTTCACATGGGTCACATAAATCCTGTCCATGTTCAAATCATCGTCCTTGCACCCGATAACAAGCGTGCACAGGAACAGTCCGAGAATTATTCTGTTTTTCATACGCTACTTTCTTTTTTATTCTGCAACTTCCCATCCCGGATTCTGGGTGAGATTTCTGTTCACAAACACCTCATTCTGAGGTATCGGATAGAGATACATCTTGTCCTCCCAGGTACGGGTCTGCACCTGTACACGGGTATAGGCGTTGTTCAGTTTTTCAATACCATAGATGTTACGCACCACCTCACCTATTTTCCACCGGCGGATGTCCCAGAAACGATGGTCTTCGAAAGCCAGTTCAATGCGTCTTTCCTTTCGCACCTTTTCACGGAACTCCGCCTGGCCGGAAGCCACTACCGCAGGCATTCCTGCTGCCGCACGCACTTCATTAAGTGCCTGACGCGCAGACTTCACACAATACTCGTCCGTATAGTCCGGACCCTGCCATTCGTTCATTGCTTCTGCATAGTTGAGCAACACTTCCGCATAACGGTAACCCGGATAATGGTGATATTTCTTCACGGGCGTAACAGGATCGAGCGATACATTCTCGTTCATCAGTTTTTTCAGATAATATCCCGTCAGAGTTCCTCCATCTATCGAAGCACTATTCCTTCCGCCTGCAAGTGGTTCAACCGGCACACCCATCCAAGTCATCCCGTCACCGATAACAGTCAGATACAGACGAGGGTCGCGAGTGGGATTGCCTGCATTGTCATAATACATGTTCGCCACATGCGAAGGATTGTTCCAGTCGAACGGTGTGCCATCCTTCATCTCAAAATCATCTACCAGGTTCTGTGTCGGAGTTGTTCCTCCTTCAGCCCCCTCAAATCCTATAGGCATATTGTTCGCCTCGAACGTGTTGTCCTCATTGTTTTCCGTCCAGAAAATCAGCTGCGGACTGTTCAGCACAATGTTTCCTCCTTCTGCATTGTAAAGCGGGTCGGAAGCAATGGAAGGCAGGGAATATTTGCCCAGCCCAATGACATCGTACGCAGCCTTGGCCGCCGCCTCCCATTTTGCGGAAGCGTCGCCCGTTCCGGCAAAGAGCGGACTTGCCGCATACAGCAATGCGCGAGCACGGATAGCTAATGCAGCCCCGCGGGTCACACGCCCTGTTTCATTAAAGAAGTCCGCCTGGTCTAAAGGCAATTCCGGCGCCACGGCCGCACATTCTTCAGCAACAAAGGCTATCACATCCTGAAAAGATGTTTTTGTAACCGAATTTATCTCATCAAGAGAATAAGTGCGAGTAAGCAAAGGCACATCTCCGTAACGTTTGGCCAGTTCAAAATAATACAGCGCACGCAAGACTCTCACTTCATGCTTGTACATCTCGGTCTTTGCCAGATTGTCTTCATAGTTGGGATCCCACTCAAAACGTTTCAGATTGTCCTCCGAATAATTTTCAAGAAACGAATTGGCATCATGAATCACCCCATAATACGTTCCCCACTTGTCATCTACCAGATTGATAGGACTCCAGGCATTCGAATAAATCTTATATACGGCATTGCTGCTCCAAGTGTATACAGCATTGTCCGTAGCCGATTCGCGAAGTGCATTACTGATCACTCCATAATCTTCCGGGACCTCACGGTAAACAGCCGAAGCCAGCCGGGTAACATTGTTAAAGTAGCCGTAAGCGTCCGACTTGTCCATTCCCTGCGACTCATCAAAATCGAGATAGTTGCAGGAAACGAGGCCGACGGAAGACATCAGTATATAAATCAATTGTTTTCTTAACATAGCATTGTTCTTTAGAAGTTAATGTTCAATCCGAAATAGACGGAAGTCATATCGGGATAGTTTATCGTCAGGTCCTCGCAGTTCATATACTTTATATGATCGATCGAGAACAGATTATTGGCTCTGACATATACCTGGCATTTATCCATTTTCATCGCTTTAGCCCACTTGTCCGGCAAATTGTAATAGATATTCAGGTTGCGCAGCTTAAAATAAGAACCGTTTTCAAGCCACTGCGTACTGTTGCGGAAATTGTTCGCATTGTCAAGCGTTGTCAGACGAGGCACCGTAGCAATATCCTTTGTGTCTTCGGTCCAGCGTATATTGTCTTCCAGATACCACTTTGTCAAATTACTGTTACCATTGCGCATGGGCCAATATACACTCCGCACATTAAGCATCTTGCTGAACTGGCCTACTCCCTGAAATACCATGTCCATTCCAAAGCCACGATATTCAAATCCAAGGTTGATGCCATAATAGATTCCCGGAACCGTAGTAGAGTATCCGATAGGCACAACATCATAGTCATCGATGCGTCCGTCACCGTTCTGGTCCTTGTATTTGATATCACCAGGACGCACATCTGAGAACAGTTGCGAAGGACTGTTGTTGATGTCCTCCCAATCATTAAAGTAACCGATAGCCTCCAGTCCATAGCACTGGCCCACGCGGTCACCTTTTTTAGAAAGATAGTCGTAGGGCTGATATCCTTCTCCATTTTCTTCTACCTCAGTCTTCAGCCAGGAGAATGTACCTCCCACATAATAATTGAAATCACGTCCGGCCTTGTCCGCCCATTTTACGGCCAGGTCAATGCCTTTCGCATTCATTTGTCCAATGTTCTGCTGGGGAATTCCGGTTCCGATTACGGCTGAATACATGTTGGTTCCGTCTACAAGCATATCCTTTCTCTTGTCATAATAACCGTCGAAAGTTAACGACAAGCGATTGTTCAGCATACCCAAATCCAAGCCTACATTATATTTGTCAGACATCTCAATAGTCAGATCTGTTATCGGAAGCGTTCCTGCGATTATTCCTCCGAAACCCACTGGCGGATTCTGGAACTGTGCACCTCCCGCGGTAATCCAGAAGCGTTCGTCCAAGTCATATGCAATGTCATCGTTCCCGGAACGTCCCCATGAAGCACGCAACTTCAGAAAGTCAAATACAGACTGGTTCTTCATAAAGTTTTCATTGGAGATTATCCAACCGGCAGATACCGCAGGATAAGTGCGGAACTTATCTCCATCACTCAGCACACTGGTGCCGCTACGGTTCACCACAACATC
Source organism: Bacteroides gallinaceum (assembly GCF_030373775.1). NCBI lineage: Bacteria > Pseudomonadati > Bacteroidota > Bacteroidia > Bacteroidales > Bacteroidaceae > Bacteroides > Bacteroides gallinaceum. The sequence continues at coordinate 6,983 of NZ_JAUDEN010000038.1, forward strand.
AAGCATATACTTTCCAGCATAATTATATCCTCCTGTAAAGATATACGACTGACGCTTGCGTGTATTGTTGCGTCCCATAGGAGTATAAGACTCCTGACGGTATTGCAAAGTTCCGGTCACACCATGCAAGCCGAACGCACGATCATAACCGACCTTCGCATCAATTACCAGACGGATGAACTGGCTGTTCAGCCCAGTGTTCGATACAGACAAGGCACTGTTATCACCCCTCACCTCTTTGCGGGACGTATAATCGCCGGTAGCCGGCAAACGGACTGGTGTATTGATTTCATAATCATAGTTCTTGCTTCCTGTTTCCTGAAACACTGCATCATTATCGTATGCAATCCCGACTTCAGCCTTCAGCCCTTCTGTCCACATCGACAAATCCTGAAGAATCCGCAAGTCAGATTGCAGCAGGCGGCGGTTTGTCTTATAATATCCCACATCCGCAATCTGCGCAATGGGATTCTTTCCGAACATCTCATCGCCTCCCCATAAATTCGTAGTCGTACGGATAGGAAATGCCGATGCTGGCGTGTGATACAGAGATGCATAAATATTCTCTTCCGTAATGTTCGGACGATTCTCTTCACGCAACAGTCCGAACATAGATAAAGCCACCTTCGTATACCGGGTTACATCAACATCCAGATTCATCCGCACGTTCAGATCATATTTACGCATCTGCGAGTTATAACGTTCCGTAAATGATTTGCTCCATGATTTGCTTAAGATGCCATAATCATTCTTGTAGTTGATCAGTGTATAATAGCGCAGCTTGTCACCTCCTCCACGGAAAGAAATATTGAACTGATTGTTTACCGAATGCTTGCGTTGTGCAGCATCCAGCCAGTCCACGTTAGGATACAAGTCCGGGTTAGATCCATTACGGAAAGCGGTAAGAGCGGCCTGGTCATATTGCAAAGTCAATCCGTCATAATACAAAGCCTCGTTCTTCATCAGGGCATATGTATAACCGTCTACAAATTCCGGCTCATTGACAGGAATTCCCATGCCGTATGTATAGCTTACATCAATATCACGCTCCTTATATTGTCCGCGTTTCGTTGTCACCATAATTACTCCGCTGGCACCTCTTGTTCCCCAAAGCGCTGTAGCCGCTCCATCTTTCAATACGGAAACGCTTTCTATTTCCAGCGAATTCAGATATTCCAGATTACGGGGAATCCCATCAACAACAATAAGAGGTGACCGCCCCATCTGACCATGAATGGACAAACTGGCCCCTCCACTTGAATAGCTTGTATTCTGCTGTACAGTCAGTCCCGGAATCAATCCGTATAGGGCATTGCTTATGTCTGGGGTAGAATTCCTCCAGATATCTTCTCCTGACAGGGTCGCAATCGACTGTGTCTGGTTTTCCGCTGTACGTAAGACTCCCCGGTTCTCAATGGCCGCATCCCGTGATTCAAGACTGACATTCACCACAGGCGAATCAATCCACACACGTTTGCTGCGACAATCCGCATAAACCACTTCTATATAATCACCCTGCTCGGCCTCGATTGCAAAGGCACCGTCCTGATCTGTCAGAACGCTCTTACCCGGATTCCCGACAACAGAAACCACTGCTCCCAATACGGGAAGTTCCCGACTGTCTTTCACGGTTCCGGTTATGGTATGCTGAGCCGCCGCCGACAACGATACGGCTGCAAAACTCAAAGCCAATATATAATTCTTTCTCATTGTTACTATCTTTTATTTATCATTCATTCTTACCATCCGGGATTCTGAACCAACCCGTACTTCTTGTTGATTTCCTCCAGCGGAATCGGACACAGATAATAGCGGTTACTCCATTCCTCAACCCACACCCGACGGTTTTCCATACCTTCCTTGATTTCATAATGGAAATGACGCTGCTTCACCGGCTTCTTGCTGTCATCCGGATCCAGATAATCCGGATAAATCTCAAGCCTCCGCAAAGGCACGTCCAAATAATCCTTATGTTTCCAACGGACAATATCGTAATAACGCACCTCTTCATAGCCGAATTCCAAAGCACGTTCTTTCAAAATCGCTTCACGCAAGGCTTCTCCCGGAGCAGCCCTTTCCGGAGTCAACGGCCACATATCCACACGGCCCCGCACCAGATTGACATAATCATAAGCTGTACGTCCGAACTCATCCCGCTGCTCTGCAATGCCCAACTCATTCATAGCCTCAGCAATATTCAAATAAACCTCAGGAAGACGCATCAACGGACACTGATAAAACTTGTTCTGCAACTCATTCAACTGATCCTGCACGTGCTTGCGCATAGCAAAGCCTGTATATCCCTGAGCAGCCCAGCGCCAGTTCTGTCCTCCCCCCATAAACTTTGGCTGTTCGCGACCTCCCTGATAGATTTCAGCCTCACGAGCCCAAAACTTGTCGCCGTTCAGAACCACTGTTTCGTACAGACGGGGATCACGCAACTCGTTTCCATCCGCATCAAAGAAAGGATAGTCACGATGATCGGGATTGTCCCAACTGAACTCCGTTCCGTCTTTCATCTGGAACATATCCACATAGTTCAAAGTCGGCGTACAAACCAAATAACGAACCTGATTTATGGCATTTCCATTCAAGTCCCATCTGATCCAGCGGTGGCTGGAGATAAGTACTTCCTTATTATAACGTTCAAAATAACCGGTATAAAAGTCATTCCGGGGATTCCCTGTATCAACCAGCTTGTAGAACTCTCCATTTTCCTGATTCTTGCGGAGAAAATCCAGTCCGGCATCCAAAGCATCCTGCCAGCGGGCATTATCTTGATTTCCCCACCATACATAATGCTTGTCGGCAGCTTCCCCTGCCATATAAGGTTCATTACTGTTGAACAGCGGACTGGCGGCAAAAAGCAGCAGACGCGATTTCAAGGCCAAAGCTCCTGCGGCCGTCATACGCCCGTCATCGGCAGCACTGACACTCCAAGGCAGCAGTTCGGCCGCCTCATCGATCAGCGCACAAATCTTCTGGACAGCCTCCTCCACCGTCATCCGTTCCATATTCATGTCATCATCCGGCTTATAGGCATGATCAACCCAAGGCATACCACCCAAGTTACGGAACATCTGTACATAATGATAGGCAATGATCATCTTCGCCTCTCCTTTGCGTATGCGTTTCTCTTCTTCGGTCATGTCCGGCACCCGGTCAACATTCTCCAGGAAGATATAAGCCTGACGAATGCCATACGTGGCCGAGAACTCGCCATGCTCCTCATTGTACATCATGGAATAAGCACTTCCTGTTGATTCAGAAGATGTCAGCGTACCCTTGTGGTATAGTGAACCTCCCGCCTTGTTATGGTCCGCCAAATCCGTTATTGATTCCAGCACACCCCAATTCAAACGGTTGTTATGCGGCATAAAGTCAGGCAACGAATGATAGACCTGGTTCAAAGCCTGCTCAGCATATACCTTCTTGGCATAAACGCTGTCTATGTTCATTTCATCGCTTATCGGCTTTTCCAGAAACTTGTCACCGAACTTAAAGTCCTCGCAACTCATAAAGGCCAGAGAAGCCAACAAGGCATATCCTATTATATGTTTTTTCATAATCGTATCATTTAAAAAGTTAAGTTGACACCGAAGTTGAATATCTTAACCACCGGATAAGTATCACCATACAGGTCCGGATTCGATTCCGGATCCATAATGCCAAACTTGTCGAATGTCAGCAGATTATAGGCAGTAAATTTCAATCCCAACTGGCTGATGCCGATTTTCTTCAATCCGGAATATCCGGTAAAATTATAGCCTACTGTCAGATTCTTCAGCTTCAGATACGAACCGTCCTTCACCCACAGCGTGGAAGTTGCAGAGTTATGGCTGGAACTGTTGAAAGAAAAACGGGGCTGTGTTGCCGTAGCAGCCGTTTCGGGCGTCCAGCGGTTATCTACCTGATACTGCATCAGACCGCGTGACTCATTGTTGAACGGCTTGCGGAAATGGTCAGCCAGCAGAAGCGAACGCTCGGCTGTTCCCGTCCAGTTCATGGAGAAGAAAAAGCCTTTATAGCTTGCCCCAAAGTTCAGACCGAACGTATAGTTCGGATTTTCCGAGAAACCGATTTTCGTGATATCATGCTCCACATCAATCGAACCGTCGTTGTTCAGGTCCTTGTATTTGGCATCACCCGGATATACGGGAACCGTAGGCCTGGGCAAACCCTCTTTCAGTTCTCCGTCAGCCGTAAAGTCATCTTCAGAATAAAAACCTTCGGCTACATAACCAAATATAGAGCCGACCGGCTGTCCGGTACGCCACATATAAGGTTCATTCGGTTCCACCTCATCCTGAAACACGATTTCATTTTCCGAATGAGAAACGTTCGCATTAATATAATAATCGAAGTTTTCGTTCACCCGCTCAGACCAGCCGATTTCAATTTCATAACCTTTGTTGTTCACTTTGCCCATATTCACCACCGGCAGCAGATCAGAGGTCAAAGCAGTCATCCCCGGAATAGTCTGACGAGAAATCAAGATGTCTTTTCTGCTCTCACGAAAAACATCCACCTTCACTTTTAAGCGGTTTTTCAAGAAATTCATGTCAACTCCATAATTCTGCTTCAAAGCCGTTTCCCAAGTCACATCAGGATTACCCAGACGGCTTTCAACCGCTCCCTTCAATGCAGTGGAGTTGTTCAAGCCGAAATTATAGCCCCAATGGTAGTTTTTCCAACTGCTGTCTACACTGCCCAACTGGTCAACCTTATAACTGTCTGGCAGATACAGGTAACGGGCATTGCTCATGTTATCATTACCGACCAAACCGACCGATGCACGTATCTTCAGAAAATCGAGGAAATGCAGATTCTTCATAAACTTCTCCTCACTCACGATCCATCCCAAAGAAAAGGCGGGGAATGTACCGAAACGCTTGTCAGGAGCAAAGTTCTCGGAACCGTTATAACCGATATTGAACTCTGCCAGATAACGCGACTTATAATCATAAGTGACACGGCCAACCAAACCTACATATGCCGTAGGCAGCCACGCCCATTGGGAAGGATAATATTTCTTGTCCTGGTTATACAGAAGCAGCGCGCTTACATTGTGGTCGCCGAACTTGCGCGCATAGCGGATGCTGGCTTCAAAGTACCAATTTCGTCCGCGTGAAACCGATTCCGCATAGTTTAACTTCTCGGAAAACTCACCAGAAGTAGGAACAGTAACCAAATAAACGATGTTCTTGTTAAAGCCTGGATCCGCAGGAGACAATCCAGAACCGTCCAGTTCCGACTGATAATAAGCTTCTACAGATTCAATCTTCCCTTCGCGTCTTTTCGTGTAAGTATAGTCCGTATTATAGGCACCTTTCACTTCAACCGACAATCCCTTGGTCAAAAAATCAAGATTCTGCACAAGATGAAGGTCCAGATTCATCGTGTTGGATATACTCTGATGATATCCCCTTCCATAATATTCACCGATAGGATTGGACATCTTGATATTCTGGAATCTTTGAGGAGTTACGATCACGTCCCCGTCAATGACACCTGCAGAAGCGAATGGTTGTGACCAGTTGATTGATTTCCACAACGAACTGTTGTTTGTCGGCTGCAACTTGTCGCCAACAATACCACCAATACCTATTTTCAATGTTGTGGATTTTGACAAATCCAGATCGAGATTGGCACGATAGTTATAGCGGTTATACTTATACCCCAAATTCTCTTGGCCAAAATCCTTGAACAGACCGTCCTGATACAGATAACCCAATGAAATGAAGTAGCGCGCCCGGTCCGTACCTCCCGAAATGTTCAGATTGTGCTGGGTCTGTATGGCCGCGTTGTTCGTCATATACTCGCGCCAATTGATATTCGGATAAATCAGAGGCTCGTCCCCCAAACGGAAACGTTCCAATGCATAGTCGTTAAACTCAAAGTTCTCCGTTCGTCCGTCATTCTTCTGCAATTCATTGTACATGGTCGCATAAGTATAGCTGTCTGCCATCTCCAATGTACGTGTAACCATCTGCACACCGACCGAAGAGTTTACCGATATTTTGGCCTTACCTTCCTTACCGCGACGGGTGGTGACCAGAATCACACCGTTTGCACCTCTCACTCCGAATACAGCGGTAGCCGAAGCATCCTTCAGAACGGTAAGGGTTTCGATTTCATTCGGATCCATTTGGAAGAAACTGCGTTCCACACCGTCCACCAGCACCAAAGGTGAAGCTCCGCTCTCAGTCAGCGATCCGATACCGCGGACGAACAGTTTAGGATCTTCCGCACCGGGCTGACCGCTGGTCTGCACGGAAGAAAGTCCTGTAATCTTTCCGGCCAACGCATTGGCCACACTGGCATTCGGCGACTGAATCAGATCGTCCGTACTGACAGAAGCAATGGCTCCCGTAAGCGTTTCTTTCTTCTGTACGCCATAGGCCACTACCGCCACCTCATCCAAGGCAACAGAAGATTCGGACATTGTTACGCTCACCGTCTTCCGGCCCCGCAAAGCTATCTCCTGTGTTTCATACCCCAAATAAGACACAACGAGCACGTCCTTTTTCAAATCGTTTACCGTAACCTGAAACATACCGTCCAAGTCTGTAATTGCTCCCAAAGAAGTGCCCTTTACTTTTACCGAGGCTCCAATGACCGGCTCGCCCGCTCCATCCAGCACCTTCCCGCTGACTGTAGCCTGCCCGAATGAATAAACAGCTGAGCACAGCATCAGCAGCAAGACACACAGACGAAGCTTGTACCTGCATTTTTCTTTTGGTTCATTCATAACATTTTGATTTTAAAAGTGATTAATTTTAAGGTTATCCTGAAACTGTTCTCCATACACTTAAGGTGAGTGCTTTTCTTATTATTTGTAAACAAATATAAAAGGAGAAAAACAAAAGGGACCGAGCGATACATACAAAAAGAGGTGCATAAACAGACATCACCGGCAAACAGACTCCTGCATGTACGAATAATGCACCTCCGCACACAAATAATACACCTTCGGCAACTGCTTCAGAACGGCAATTATCAGGTACAAACCGGGCGGAATATTCTAATCCCACTCATTCATCAATTGCCCGCGAGGATTTTTTGAGTTCCACGGCACACGTTACGGTTCACGTACCCGGACCGTAAAGTCCAAGTGCAGGAATATAGAATATAAAAGCATACCGGCAAATTGAGTACGGGACTAAAGAAGATTGTCCGCCTTATTTATTATAGAATTTTTTATTATATTTGTAACCTAAATAAGCACAACTTTTTCTGAAAACTATGAAATACAACTTTTTTATCCATATAATTCTGTGCTTCACCCTTTTTACAGCCGGACTGACGAGAAGCCAGGCACAGCATCTCTCATTTGGACATATAGACAAAAGCGACGGCTTATCCAACTATTCCGTTACTTCCATTTATCAGGACAAAAGAGGACTTATGTGGTTCGGCACAGCCAATGGAATCAATCTTTACAACGGAAACAGCATCAAGACATACCAAAAAAGCAGGAGCATTTCCAACGGTCCTTGCGACAACCATGTCAAATATATTGTCGGGAACAAAAAAGACTGCATATTCTTCGGAACGATGACCGGGGTTTCCGCTTACGACTTAAATAAGGAAAAGTTCTCTACCATCTTCGGAGAAGGAGCCGACTGCCTGATCTTTAATAAATTTCTATACCTAGCTCACAAAAACCGGATATTCAGATACGACGGACATGAATTCAAACCATTCCGCGAACTTCCGCAGGAATGTCACATCAGTTCCTTATCCATAAAAGAAGACTCCATGCTCGTCGGAACGAAGCAGAACGGACTCTATCTTTTCCATCATGAGAAGCTCATCCACCTCATCCCCCAAGGAAATGTGACAAGCATTTTCTGCGACAGCTATGGAACTTGTTGGATAACCAACAGCAGGGACGGTTCAGGAATCTATATTATACAAAATGGAAAAATCCGCAATATAAAGAACTATAAAGGCAAGCCCAATATCCTGAGTTCTAACTTTACCCATTGCTGCTGTGAGGATAAACAAGGCAACATATGGATAGGAACCATCAACGGCCTGACTCTTTACGACAGAGAGAAAAACAAATTCGTATGCTACACTCCGGCAACATCCGGAAAAGGACTCAGTTATCCGTCCATATGGAGCCTTTATTGTGATGTTCAAGGTACAATCTGGGCCGGCACATTTTATGGGGGTATAAATTACTTCAACCCGCAAGAACAACAACCCTACCACGAATACCACATAAGCATCCAAGAAAAGAACGGACTTAGCTCAGGGGTTATCTGCCGGATGACTGAGGACAACGAAAACAATCTATGGATATGCACAGAAGGAGGAGGACTCAACAAATATAACCGCAAGTCGCACACGTTCAAATGGTTCCGGAAGGAAGACAATTTTCTTAGCGTTTCAAGCAACAACATAAAAGCTATCTACTATGACTCCTTGCGCCAAGAATTGTACCTCGGAACGCATCTGGGTGGCCTGAACAAGCTCAATCTACGAAACGGGAAGTTTACACATTTCCGCCATAACGCAAACAATCCCAGATCTATATCTTCCGACATTGTGCTTGACATCATTCCGTACAAGAATCATCTGCTGCTTGCCACACACAACGGGATAAACATCTTTCATCCGGGAAGCGGCCAATGCAGACCGCTGATCAGCAACAAACAAGACAGAATGGTAACGATGTCACCATCTCAACTGCTTTTAGATAAGACCGGTCTTTTATGGATTGTAAATATACGCGACGGAGTATGCACATACAATACCGAAAGTAAAAAATTGCTCCATTACAAGCACGATGACAAAACAGCTCAAAGCATCAGCAGCAACCTCATCAATTCCATCTTTGAAGACAGCAGGCAAAGAATATGGCTATGCACCAACGACAACGGCATTGACATGTACCACCGCTCAAACAATTCTTTTGAAAATTTCAATTCCGCAAAAAACGGCTTGCTCAGTGATGTCGTATATAATATTTGCGAGCTAGCTCCAGACAGCCTGCTCATGACTACCGACAAAGGCATTTCAATCTTTGACTGCCGGTCTCAGACATGCACCAACTATGCCAATATTCCGCTGGACTTTCTGAAAAGCAACGCACTTTACCGAAGCAAAGACGGAGAAATCTTCATCGGGGGTGTATCCGGCATGATTTCATTCCGACCGAACAGCCTCGAAGAACCGTCCGGAACATATAATTTGTTTCCGGACCGTCTGATTGTCAATGACCAAGAAATAGCAGTGGACGACCCAAGCGGCATCCTGTCGGCCAACCTCTCAAATACAGACAAAATAACTCTCAATGCAAAACAGAACCTTTTCCAAATAGGCTATGCGATAACCAATTACCTTCCGTTCAACGAAGACGTAATCTACTATCGGCTAGAAGGATTTTCCAACCAATGGAATCTCATGAACGAACAGCGCATCGTAACATATAGCAATCTCAGCCCAGGAACATATACACTAATAGCCAAAGCACAGGATAAATCGGGGAAGACCACCGCAGAAAGCCAGCTCAAAATACAAGTGCTTCCCCCTTTCTACCGGAGCTTCTGGGCATACCTGATCTATACATTCTGCATTACGGCTACCGTATTCTGGTTGCTCAGGGTCTACAAGCACCGGATCAAACTGCAAGAGATGCTCAAATACGAACAACAGCATACGGATGATGTCGAAAAACTGACGCAAAGCAAACTGCGCTTCTTTACCAACATATCGCACGAATTCCGAACTCCGCTGACACTTATAATCAGTCAAATGGAAATCATCCTGCACATGCAGTCCTTCAGCCCGAATCTGCACAACAAGCTGAAAAGTGTATACAAAAACAGCCTTCAGCTCAAAGAACTTATTGACGAACTGCTGGATTTCCGCAAACAAGAACAAGGACACATGTACATCAAAGTAAAAGAACACAATATTGTCAAATTCTTATATACGACCTTTCTTGCATTTCAAGAATATGCTTCCCAGAAAAAGATTACATTCGATTTCCAGAAAATATGCGACAGTATTCTTTGCTGGTATGACGAGAAACAAATGCGGAAAGTTTTCAACAATCTTTTGTCAAACGCCTTTAAACACACACCGGAAGGCGGACGCATTACAGTTTCAATAAAGAAAAGGAATCAAGAAATACTCATTGAGGTAACAGACAATGGGGACGGAATACGTCCTGAAGACATAGAGAAGATTTTCGACAGATTTTATCAAACAGAACATTTATCTCCTTTTTCATCGGGAACGGGCATCGGGCTGGCCCTCACGAAGGGAATCATCGAACTTCACCACGGACACATTGAAGTATTCAGTGAACCGGAAGAAGGAAGCACTTTCTGCATACACCTGAAAAACGGAAATGCACATTTCACTCCAGAAGAATTGGACAACGGAACACCGGAAAACTATGCAGTGGAACAAACAGCGACTACTGATCCGGAGCAGAAACCGCTCGCTGTATTGCCTGCTAAGGAAAAAGCGACAGATTATCCGAATGCGAAACCATACAAAATGCTGGTGGTAGAAGACAATGATTCCCTGCGACAGATGCTGGATAATGTATTCAATCCTTTTTACGAAATCATAACGGCAAAAAACGGGAAAGAAGCACTTGAAATGGTAAAGTCTGACCACCCCGACATCGTAATCAGCGATGTTCTCATGCCTATGATGTCAGGCACCCAGCTTTGCCAAGCCATAAAGCGGGACATAGAAACCTGCCATATTCCCGTCGTCTTGCTCACGGCTCAAACTTCTCCTGAGCACACGATTGCCGGATTCAGATACGGAGCAGACGATTATATAACCAAACCGTTCAACGTGAATGTATTGTTATCGCGCTGCAACAGCCTTGTCAATAACCGTATCATGACAAGGGAGCATTTCAGCAAAGAACCGTATACAGCTCCTAGAATCTTAGGAACCAGCGAATCGGAAGACTTATTCCTGAAACAACTGACAGAAATGATCGAACAGCACATCGATGATCCTGACTTTAAAGTGAATGCACTGACCGAAAAAATGAACATGGCGAGAACAAAGCTATATACCAGACTCAAATTGATAACAGGAGAAACCCCCTCCGAGTTCATCATGTCCCTGCGCCTGAAGAAAGCAGCGGATATGCTGGTTTCACAACCGCAACTGACCATATCCGAGGTTGCCGACCGGTTGGGATTCAGTACCCCCCGATACTTCAGCAAATGTTTCAAAGAGAAATACCACATAATTCCACAAGAGTTCCGCAAGATACAGTCGGAGAAATGACCCTTCATTTTACATGACAGAGGGCACAAAATATATACACGCAACATAAAAAGGATGTGTCAGCAAAGAGTAAAATAGAGTTTATATCGAATAATCTTTGACTTATCTTTGTGGTCTAAAAAGTTCAATTGATGTATTACGACAAGATTTGCCACTGTCATAGCCAGGTGCTTGCTGCGACAGGATTAACTCCTGTTGAGTTTGATGCCTTGCTAATAACTTTCAAGTACCATTGGGATGAATATTACAGCCATTTTACCTTGGAAGGCAAAGTGCGCCAGCGTATATCTTACAACAGGAAGACCAGTGTGTTGCCTCTGATTCAGGACAAAATGTTCTTCATACTGGTATATCTGAAGGCCAATCCCCTTCAGGAACTCCATGCCATTCAGTTTGAGATGACCCAGCCCCAGGCCAACAGGTGGATTCACCTTCTTTCGGAGATTCTCCGGCGTACATTGAAAACGCTCGGTGAACTGCCGGACCATAACTCCAAACGTCTGATACACATTCTTCAGGGATGCGAAGAAGTCTTGTTGGACGGAACCGAGCGGCCTGTTTAACGCCCTTTGGATGAAGACAGGCAGTCTGTGCTATAGTGGCAAAAAAACTCATAGCATAAAGAATAACCTGCTATGTACCAACAATCTTAGGATTGTATGGCTGAGCTCCACATACGAAGGCCACGTCCATGACAAAAAGATTTGTGATGAAGAGCCTCTTCTACTCCCCAAAGGCATCAGACTCTGGCAAGATACAGGTTCCATCGGACACAGACCGGATGGGGTTGAAACATGCATGCCCAAGAAGAAATCTAAAGGAAAAGAGCTTGCTACTGTTGAAAAACAAGGGAACAGGCGGATTTCCGGAACCAGGATTAAAGTGGAGCATGTCATAGGTGGTATGGAAAGATGCCGTATTATCTTTTTTGTTG
>NZ_JAUDEN010000039.1:0-18594 GCF_030373775.1 Bacteroides gallinaceum
CTGAATCTTTAAAATATTTTGTATCTTAGCCATATCTTAGTCGGAGTATTTCCCCCGTTTTGGCCGTCAAACCTTATTTATGGGGGAATACCTAAAGATACAAAAAAGCCAACTAACTCGCAATGAATTAGTTGGCTAATTTTATACTATTTCTTGAATATCCCAACAGGAAATGACTGTCAAAAAGCAAATGACAACTGATTTTCATTCTGACACAGCCTCTGTTTTTATGACTTTACAACGCTTTCAGCCAGGCAGAAACGCGCACCGGCAAGCACCGACATTCTCCTTTCAGGCTTCTTAAACACAGCATTGCAGCCTTGGAGGCAGCCCGTTCAATGCCTCTTCTCCAGCATACTACAATCCTTCAATGACATCAGGTGAAAGTCCGGTAGCACGGGATATGGAAGAAACGTCAAGCCCCATCTCCTTGAGATTCCGCGCCACGTCTTCTTTCCCTTTCTCCATACCTTTTTCTATCCCTTCCGCAAGGCCCTTCTCCAGACCTTCCGCAAGGCCCTTCTGACGCTCGAACTCCATCACCGCAAGCTGGTCGCGGTAGACCTTGATGCTCTCGTCGTATTTCATCCGCTCCTCCTTGCTCAGGGCAGCAATGTCAACAATCTCCTCCAGTTTCTTAAAAACGGCATTGCGCGCCTTAAAAGGCAACCTGTTCAATGTTTCCATATTCTTCAATACATAAATCCAACGTTCAAAATCTGTCGCGCATTCAGACTCCTCCTTGTCAAACGAAGGAAGCTCCAGAAAAATGTAGCGCATCTTGTCGCTGAACTGCTCATGAGTTTCACGGTCGGCAAGAGCGATGTCTGTGCGCAGCTTGCTCGGAAGGTCTGTCAAACGGAAGTTCACGAAGAATATTCCATAGACAGCCTTCAGGCTAAATTTCCAGTCCGATCCCCTTTCGCCCTGACGGGCTATCGCCTGAGAGAGGTAGTAAAGCGTACGCTCCCGGAAATTGACGTGCTCACGGTTCTGCATTTCTACGATAAACTGCTCGCCGTTCGAGTCTGTACAGTAAACGTCATAAATAAGACCACGGTCGTTTTCGAATTCCGGAAGAAGTTCCTTGTCCAGAAAATGGATATCCTCCACATGACGCTCGCCTTCCAGCAATGCGTTGAGAAAATCAATCAGAAGGTCCTTGTTGATCTCCTGACCGAAAATGCGCTTGAAGCCCACGTCTGTAAAAGGGTTGATGAATTTTGCCATAGCAGTAATGTCCTGAAAATTGCCGTTATAACGCAAATATACAGAATCCGGCAGATATAACAAAAAGGAACGATGAATTTCATTCCGTAAGGCTCAAATTCCGGCAATTGCAGGATTTTTCCCATCCTGCCCATCGACAGACAATAACCCAAAAAACCGTCGGCAACGGTCTGTGCGTCACCGACGGTTCGTACAATAACAAATACAAAAACTCTCTTAGCCGCTGCAAGGACTAAAAAGATTGCTTTTTCCAAAGCATGAAGGAAGCCTCCCAGGTATGCATCCTCCATACTTCCATGACTTTATTTCAATGCATTCAACCAGGCTGGAACATATCCCAAGCGACGTTCAAGCTGCGCTTCGTAGAGCGACTGCGGCTCCACAGGCGTACCGTTGCTCTCATCCAGCTTCACCTGATCCTGCACAAAGGTTACCGGTTCTCCATGGAAGCCTACAATTACCGGAGGCAGAATCTTCCAATACTTCCATCCCGAACGCCACCAGTCGAATTCCGTTCCTACATTTCCGTTGCCCTTCGGAGCCGGCGAATTGATGGAATTCATGTTCCAGATGGTCAAGTCGGCCAGATGATTAGGCACCTGCTCCGCATCTCCACCCTGGCGCGTCTGCATGAAACCTCCCGTACAGCAGTCAATCAGCGTAGCTCGCGGCTGGGTTGCATGCGCCTCAAAGCAAGCGTCGCTTCCCCATGAAACACGCCAGATTACGGCACCCATGCTCGGCTTGGAAACGCCGCAGGCATGGTATTGCCCTGCTCCTTCCACAATATTCGACGAAGACCACTGGTCGGCAGGCGGACGATTGGAGCGGTCGCGGACCGCACCGATAAACACACGGCTCGAACCTTGCGAGCGGATCGCTGCATGGCCTCCATTTCCGTCAATATCAATGTCATATGCTGAACAGTTGGCGCACGATATGATGGAAGCCGCCTCGCTTACGCTCGTGAACCGGACTCTGCGCATCCACGAGTTTACAAGCCGCATGAAATTGATCGGCTTGTAGGCGCCGTCGTCTTCCCAGCTGCGGTGATGCTTAAAGTCGGACACCGAATGGCCGACAAAACACAAGTCCTCCACACCCACGTTCTCGTAATGCCTGTACTTGCGCAACTGCCAGTCCCATTGCGGGTCCACCTCATGCATAATCGGTTCTTTGAAAGTCACCGTGTTGCCTTCAATCTTTTCAATCTGGTGAATATCTTCCACCTGCACGCCCTCTTCCGAAATGTTCGTCATGGTAGACTCCCATTCATACGGCTGAAGTTCCTGTGCCACCAGCTCCGGGCTGTTGTCGTGCAAATACAGACAAACCCATTCACCCTCGCTGAAAGCGTTTGCATTGGCCACTTCCACACTGAAGGTTCCTTTTGCCGCGCTTCCCGTCACGTCATAGACATCACTCGTCAGAAACGAATTGTGCTTGATGGTAATCAGAGTCGGCGACGAATACATGCTGTTGTTATTCGGCAGCATAGGGGTTTCCATGATAAGCCGGGTTTTGTCGGGTCCATCTCCCTTAATTACAAAGTTCCCGCCGAACATCGTAATCGCATGACTCGTATTATTTCCCCGGCTGTCCGTGTCACCAGAGGTTTTATTGTCATCCTTCGTATTGTCATCTTCGTTATGCAGCACATAATCGCCCGCGGGGAAATAGATTACCACATTGGCGTTTCCATTGCCCGAAGATTTGTCCAGCCCATACTTTGCCATAATATCCAGCAAAGCCTGACGCGCGCCCACTTTATAGTCATCCATCCATTGTCTGACGTTTACACGCTCCCACGCAGCTTCCGGAGGAGCCTCTTCACCGTGCCTGTATCCGGCATACGAAAAGTCAAGCAGCACATTGCCGTCCGCACCGGCCACAAACTTGTTCCACGCGTCTGTAGTCGCCTTGCCTTCAACCGGCACGTTTATTTCATACGCTCCGCAGCGCAGATATATTGTCACTTTATCCCCGTCAACAGAACAGGAAGCAAACGGAGAGAAAGCGGATTTGCCCGCCTTGTCCACATCCCACACCTGACGTGTGCTCAACTGCTTCCATTCTCCTCCGTCAAATGAAACCTCCCAGTATCTTTTGTCGCTTAAACGGAACTGGGGAGTCACCGCAGACTTGCCCGTCGAGCTCAATGCAGGTGCCGGCTGTCCGTCATTCCCTTCCAACGTTCCGGAGCTTCCGTCCAGCTCATACGTCCAATAGCCATTCCCGTCTATGCCGACAAGAGGAACAGAATTGACCTTCTCCTGTTCGGCATATATATTCAGAACATGGTTGTTGTCCAGTTCCATCACCGCGCTGCCGTCCGCTTCCGTAAAGCAAGTCAGCACTTTCACATGGCCTTCAGCCAGCGACTGCATATCCGCGATATCACGGTTCAGCTGAGAAAACACGTCTTCCGCCTGCGGAGTATCAGGCGTACCGGAATCTTCCACCGCATCATCCTTGCATCCTGGCGCGACAAGCAACAGCGCAGCCGCACAAAAGGCATACAGGAATCCTCTTTTCATCCACTTCCCTTCCATACATGTCAGACTATTTTATCGCATTCAACCATGCCGGGACATATCCCAGACGTCTTTCCAGTTGGGCTTCGTACAACGACTCCGGAGTAACCATCGCGCCTGTACTTTCTTCATAAGTCAGCTGATCAGGCTCATCCGTAAAATCAACAGAAGCGCCGTGTACACCGACCACAATCGGAGGATAAATCTTCCACCACGTGTCATTGGGCAGCCACCAATGGAAATCATTCGAGAAAGACCGTCCTTTCTCGTCCGTTGTACCCGTCACATTCAGGTTCCAGATGGTCAGGTCGCGCAAATGATTGGGAGCCTCGGTTGCCGCTCCTCCCGCATGGTAGTACACCAAACCTCCGCTGCACTTATCAAACAAAGTGGCTCTGGGTTGTGTGGCATGCGACTCAAAACATGCTTCCGTTCCCCACGTGCAGTTCCATACAACAGTGCCGATACTCGGCTTCGATACGCCGCAGCCATGGTATTGTCCGTGCGCAACATCGTCCGAACTTTCGTCACGCACTTTGCCTATAAACACACGGCTCGACTCCTGAGCGCGCACGGCTGAATGACCGCGTTTGCCTTCGATACGTATGTTGTATGCCGAACAATTGGCCGACTGATCAAAGGTTACAGCCTCGCTGACACTGTCAAACGTCACATTACGCACCCACGAATTGACCATGCGGTTGAGCAGCAAAGGCTTGTAAGCATAGTCATACATCCATGCCAGGCTTGTATCCACATCTTCACCGTGATGATAATATGGCGTAAGCATAGACTCGCCGCCCACAAAGGCTAGATCTTCCACCCCTACATTCTCATAATATTTAAACTGGCGGATTTCCCAGCCGTTGTTGAAATCCTTTATCGAAACATCAATGTCGCTCATGATCGGTTCATAGAACGTAACGGTTCCGTTGCCGACCGACTTCACCTGATGAAACTCTATAATCTGGACACCGTTTCTGTCTTCCGATTTGCCATTGCTGTCATAGCCGGGCACATTCGTTATGCTCCATCCGCTCCGGTAGTCGTAAAGCGGGCCAAGTTCCTTCTGCAGCAGGCCATCATCATTGCTGCGCAAGCGCAATTGCACCCACTCTTCAGGCTTTATATCCGTTGTAGAGGAAACCTTCACGGAAAAATCACCTTTCGACGCATTGGCGGTCACCGTGGCACGGCTTGGTGAATTAGCCGTATTGCGCGGACTGTTGGAGTGCCCAATGCTTATCAAGGCTCCGGTTGAAGCCTCATTCGTTCCGATATGATTGTCCATTATCAAACGAGTCTTGTCCGGCCCGTCACCTTTTATGATGAAATTGCCTCCGTAAATCAAATACGGCCTTTCGGTGTTGCCCTTCTCCTGCAAGACATAGTCCCCTTCAGGAAAATAAATCACAATTCTTGCATTAGCGTTTGTTGCGCTCGAATTTGATTTCCGGATCAAACTGTTTTCATCCAGAATAGCCTCAAAAGCATCGTGTGCGGTCATCGAATGGGCATTCATGTAATCTTTTACATTTATAACCTCGTACCCCCATGCAAATCCGTCGGCAGGAGCTTCTTCGCCATGCTTGTATCCGGCATACGAATAGTCAAGCAATACATTGTCCTCGCTGCCCATCACAAACTTCTTCCATGCCTCAGCAGAAGATGACGCACTCGCATCAACCGTCACAGACGCTTCACCGTTGCGCAACGACAATGTAAGCTGACCGCTGCCATCCATTTCAACCGATTTGTACAGAGAAAAGTTGGCAGAGGTCTTTCCCGTCATGTCAGCAGCCGGAGTATCAGAAAGCCGCTTCCACTGATTGCCGTTCAAAGAAACCTGCCAATAGCCGTCCTCGCCCAAGACAACCTGGGGAGTATATACACCTTTGCCTGTTTTTCTCAAAGCCGGAACTGAATTCCCGGCCATATCAGTCAGCAAACCGCTTTCTCCGTTCAACTGTACCGTCCAATAGCCTTCTTCGTTCACGCCAAACAACGGAATGTCTGCATCGTCCTCCGCCCGGGAAACGGCAGTCGCGATTTTCCCGTCACTCAATTCCAAGCGATAGGCTCCAGACTCTTCCTGCGTATAATTCACCACCTCTGCATCACCCTCAAAAAGCGCCTGCATCGCCGCAATATCCGCATTATACTGGTCAATAACGGAAGCTATTTCCGCCGGCTGTTCCGGTATTACAGGAGCATCGTCCTGAACCACTTCTTCGTCCGAGCATGCCGCCATAACCAGCAAGCCCAAACACCACATCCAATTTTTTAAAAGTCTTACACTCATAGTATCTAGTTTTTATGAAGTTTTTCAAATCCGCTCAGACTATATTCAAGCATAGTCCGTAACATAACAAATTTAATACTTTTTCCGACACTAAGAAACACAACAGGAAGCGGATATGAATTAATGAAAAATAAGATACCTATTTTTGTACAATTATAGCATACGGAGCGTCTTGACACCCCTCTTTCATCAGATAAAGAACTATCTATGGATAAAATCTGACTTAGGCAGATATCCCAATGCGCACCATTGGCGCTCTTTACTTTTTTCTCCATCGTATCAGTCAGTTAAGGTTGAGCATTTGGTGCAAAACATGGATTATTATCTGGAGGTCCCAAAGCAGACCGCATTTAAAAATTGCATGAAAGCAAGCAACAGTCCATAACGCAAGCCGTCCCGATGTCCACATGCAGGACACCGGGACGGCTATATTCTTAAGGCTAAATATTCCTCTTATAGGATTGCACCTTGCAGGAACAGATTATCTCATAGTCGAACCATAATCTGCATAAGCGTCACCAGGAATGAATACTCCATTCGCCGGATCGAAGGTTCCACCGTCGAACGGATTAGCGCTAATCTGTTCGATATCTTCCGCTCCATCCCAGCCGCAGCTTACACCGCCACTCTGATAGAACATTCTCCATCCCTGGCTCGTAGCATCCGAGCGGTAACCCACATTATCCTGACACAAACTTCCCAGTATGGCATTTGTAGTACGGAATACAATATAATAATTATTTATGCTGCCGTTGTCTGCAAAGAACAAGTTATTGGAAACCTGTGCATCTTGAACGGTAGAAGCATATACATAACTTGTCGTTGCAGACCCCGTATTGACGAATGTATTATTCTGCAAAACAAGTTTATTGATTGTTGCTGAAGAGCCGTTAAACAATTTGAAATTTGAAATCAAATTGCCGTCTGTCGCACAATAGAATACATTGTTTCTGAAAGTCAGCGTTCCATAAGTCGCCGTACTGGAACCAACGCTAATAATAAAACGCTGGTCAGTCTTCCCTTCCGGATATTTTATCTTGCAGTTCTCAAGGACAAAGTTTTCATAACTTCTGTTGCTTGAACTGATATACGTAAGCGGCTGCTGAGTGGTAGACAATTCAATTTCACAGTTTCCAAATACAGCATTCTTGAATGCCGTATTACCATTTTGCGCCAGCAGATAAGACAAAGACGGCGAGGTTCCTGTATTATAAACTTCCGTAGCATCTATCTTGAGATTGTAGCAGAAGAACAGTCCTTTACCCTCGTTTCCGGAGGTTTCAGCCACTCTCAACTGCCTGTTGACTTTCAGTTCCGGCTTATCCGTCGGATTATCACCGATAAGTACCAATGTTGCAGCATTGTCACCCGTATTATCATAGCTGACATTTACACCTGATCGGATGAAATAAATGCCGCCCGGCTCAGTTATAGACTGATCGGAAGAAAGAACATGTATTTCTTCACCATCAAACATGTACTTGTTTATCTTCACATTTCCTGCCTGAACATCCAGTCCGGCCATAAAATCAGCGTAATAGCTGTCTGTCGTAGTGTGAACCTTTATTTCTGATGCCGCAGTATGCACGCCACGGGTAACTTCTACCGAAAGCACGCATTCGGAAGGAGTTTCAGGAGCTCTTACACTCAAGGTCAACGCCTGCTCTCCTGTAAGAGCCGAATAGTCAGGCACTGTAACCGTCCAGTCAGCAGGAGCAACGGCACGCACAATATCCCCCGACTCTAAGTTCACATTGACAGTCAGGTCTGTTCCATCACCGCCTTTAGCCACATACCAAGTATCGTTTTCCACATTCTCAGGCTCTACAATCTGGCATACCAGCCCTTCAACAATAGGAATAGTGTATTCTGTTCCATCCACTGTTACAGACAGACAGCCGTTCTCCACTTTCACCGCTTCAATCGGGTTAGTTCCAGATACTGTACCGGTAGCTTTTACATGAGCCCCGGTTTCATCCGTTACATAATCCCAAGTTGCGCCTTCGTCATATGATACCTGCCAAACCTTGTCTGTTCCCTCCGTTACTATCTGGAACTGGGGAGTCACTGTTACAGGTGTACCGTCCTGAGCCTTCGCACACTGCCCTGTGTCTACGCCATCAACGAACCAATTTCCGTTATCACCGACAGTAACCTGCGGATATGTGATGTTATCGTCGTTTCCCTGTGTCAGCGTCATGGTCTGTCCGTCACTGAGAACAAGCGTATAAGTACCCGTAGCCTCATCATATGTGTAACTCTGGATGGTTTTGTTTCCGTCCAGCAATACGCGGATCACGTTCATGTTGTCATTTAAAGCCTGCACCTGCTTCTCCATGTCTTCCACACGCGTGGTAAGCTCATCGATGTTCCGCTCCAGATCGTCCGTATTACATGACGCGAACGACAATGCGAACATTCCGAGAAGGATGAATGATTTATAGTATTTCATAATCTTTTCTTTTTAAGAATTCAATCAATTATTCAGAAACCGTCACTTTAAGCGGAACAATCATCCGGTAGCCCTCCGATTTTGCAGAGAAAATCTGGAAATAGACTGTATAGCTGCCAGCCGCCAGCCCGGAAGGAGCTGCAACGGTAAGGGTATGCTTTCCGTCGGTTGCAGAGGAGTCCGTTTCGTCCAGTTTCACTTCCAGCGGCGTAGGATCGATGACAACTTCCTCCACACTGGTCAAAGTCGCATTCAGCGTGACGCTTCCGCCTGCCGGTACTGTTGTTTCCGTAACCTCTTCTGCCGGAGCATCTGTAGTGGCGAAGGTCATGTCCAATCCGCCCAACAAAGCCACAGTATACTCTGCACCGTTCTCACCCGCAAGTTTAAATGTAAGCGATTTCCCGTCATCAGAAGGAGTCACATCTGCAAAAACGCCAGCCGGTATATCATCTACAGAAGCGATACCATAATTACCCTCGATCATTATGGGCTCACCGTCACCGATTGTATAGCACCAGCGTCCATCAACGACGCTTATTTCAGGCACTACGCCATCACGTCCGTCGGTAGGACGTGCAGAAACCTGCTCGCCGTTCACGGTCAGATAGCTCGTCACACCATCCAGCGTATAAGTCCAATAGCCGTCCGCATCGATGGCCAACACCGGAATATCTTCAGCGGGCATTCCTCCATAGATTACGAGAGGGTCACCCTCACTCAAAGTGAGGGTATAGTCGCCTTTCTCGTCCATGGTATAGTCTGTAATAAAGATTGAGCCTTGAAGCACAGCCACATCATAAAACGAGTTGATGCTTGTATTCAACGCCTCCAACCCACTGGCCAGTTCGTCCAGACGGGAGTTAAGTCCGTCTACATCTGCTTGTATATCGTCCCTTTCATCACACGCATTGAACGTGAACAAGGGAATCATGCTGAGTAATATTATTGCTATTCGTTTCATAATTCAATTGTTTTTTAGCGGGTTGCACCGCAATTTACCCCTGCTTTAACAATAAAGATTCCATTTTCAAAGTCTGCGGTTTGAAGCGGATCTTCCTCTTCCTGAGATATGGTCAGATTGACAGCTTCATCCGGTTTATTACTTTGATAGTAATATTGATAAGTCACATAATGTTCACTACCATTCATTTTACTATATGCCTTTATATTTTCAATTGTTGTTGTCGGATTTACTTTATTCACCGTATTCAACAAACGACAAGCATTTTGAGTGGTATTCTCCACATTATCCCAGAACAAGCAATTACTAATTGTCACTTGAGCATTATTAAAATGAGCACGCAACAATCCCCCTTGCCCTGATGAAGACATGTTAATAAACGTATTGTCCTTAATTGTAATAGAACCTTGGAAATCACCATACAAGTCATTACTTACAGCGACACTCAATATAGCACCGTTGTTACGGTTATTTGTAGAACGGGTATAAATGACATTGTTTTCTACATCAATGGACGCATTTACATCAATACATTTGCCTGTAACTGCAAAATTCAGAAGACGGCTTGTAGAAACGCCGCCGCTATTTTCTGATATGCAAATATCATTGTTAAGGAGCTGGATATTTTTAATAGAATTGTCTTGTCCTTTATCTCCATTAAACAAATGTCTGTTATTCGGAAGCGTAAACTTACAACCGTCAAATATTAAATTGTCAATAGTAGAAGTGGCATCGTCCGCCATATCAATAACCAAACATCCGCTAGTAAATTCAATATTTTGAGCAACAATATTCGAAGTTGTTCCACTGCCTGCAACTCGCAAACTTACAGCATTTGTCAACGAAATATTTACCTTAGCTTTTTTATTTCCCTCCAAATCATTAGAAAGCAGAATCAAATTAGAAACACCACTTAAAAGGGCATTCGGGAAATTCAATGTAGCATCCGTATCAATAATATAGACTCCGTCAACATTGTTCTCAATAGTTATGTCATCAGTTGAAGTCACATGAGTAACAGTCAGTCCCGATTGATTATTGAAGGTATAGTTCCCGACAGTTATATCTCCACCTTTCTCATATTTATCATAGACAGAAGTATAAGTCGGTTCTTCGGTTCCTCCACCTTCTATTCTCACCTTAATCTTGTCTACAGCCCAATACATGCCGCTATTCACACGCACTGTAACTTCAGAAGTGTTGTCGGCAGTCACTCTCGATGAAGCCCCCGTTGCTTCTCCGCTTGCAGGAGAATAGATAGCCAGCACATAATTGTTTTCTCCCTCAGAAGAATCTGCCTGCTCGATCGTCGCTCTCCAGCCTGCAGGGTAAGTTACGGAAGGAGTTCCTCCGGAGATCTGCACCGGAATCTCGGTACGGGAATCTTCAGCCACCTCCAGATAGCCGTCAGGATCTGACAAGGTCAAGCCCGAATCGTCTATCGCACAAACCAGTCCCGGCACAATGGCAACACTTGCCGTAGCCGTTTCACCCGTTGCATAATCGGTATAATAAGTGATGACAAACTCATTGCCCACCACTTCTGCCGAAGCAATCAGCTGGTCACCTACAACACCCATGTCTGAGTTGGCATCGCCACCAACCTTTTCCCAAGCACTCACTTCACCGTCACCAGTTACATAACGCACTTCCCAGCTTCCTTCATTCACACGGAATTCCGGATAACCTTGTCCGTCCGCTCCTGCATTTCCGATAGCCGGCACGCCAGTCGACTCACCTCGAACCGCCCAACAGCCGTCTGAACCGATTGTTATTTCAGGCACTTCTGCAGATCCCTGCACACCGATGTTCAAAGTAAGCGTTTCCCCGTTGCTGAGCGTAAGGGTATAGGCGTTTCCGCTCTGCGTCACGCTCTGAATGGTCTTATTCTCTGAATTGAGCACGAAGGAAATCGTTTCCAGATTCTCATTCAGCAGCTTCACCTGTTCCTCCAGAATGGCCACGCGGTTAGCCAGCGCGTCCACATCGTCCTGCAAGTCATCCTGCTTGCACCCCGTGAGCGCAAGCGCAGCGGTGAGGACTAAAAACAAGTATGATTTTATGTATTTCATAAATTATTCGTTTTAAAAGATTATTCGGTTACATTGACTACAATCTGGTATACTCCCCGATCCTCATGCTTATAGTTGCCGTTGGTCACTACGAAAGTTGCCGTATAGGTTCCTACATTTTCGTATGTGTGCGAATAAGTCGGCATGTCCTGCGAAATGTTCTTGACGCTCACGCCCTGATCGGGTTCACATGCAAGGATGTTGATCGGATCAGAAACAAGCCACGAAGATTTCCAATGCGAATCGTTTGCCGTTCCGTGGATATAGAAACTTCCGGAGCTTGCACTCGACAGATTCCAGCGTCCTGCCACATTGGCCGTCACTGTTCCGTAACCGCTGTCCTCAGGCAAATAGCTCACCGTGCTTTTCCAGTCCTGATAATATGCAGTGTCACGTTCATGATGCATATTGACTGCGGTAAGCACAAAATCAGAAGCAAACTGTTCCGTAGTCTGTCCATTGCGAAGCGTATTCGTGATCTTCATCGAAGCGAAATTATAGCGCGGCTGTGCGACATTCACAGCATCCGTTTCATTGAAATGGGGATTTTCCCACTCATCCTTATTGTACGCAAAAGCAAGCACCAGATTCTTGTCAATGTAATTGACTACATCCCGTTCGTATGAGTTTCCGGCTACAACATTCTGTCCCATACCGACAAACTCATCCCGGTCAACCAGTTCATGCCATTTCCCGTCTTTCCAGAACTGGACAACAGTAGTCGAATCGGCCACAATGTCATTCTTTACCAATCCCGGGAAAGCCTCGAATCCGTTTTCCGCATCATCCATCGTATAGAATATATCCATACAATTGTTGCGGCGATTATTGTCATCCGCATAGATAGTGGTGCTCGTATAAACAGTAAACGACAAGACAGAAGAAACGACATCATCCGCCGAAACAGAAGTGCGGTCTTTGTAAATATACTGATGTCCCAGTTCGCCGCTATAGAAAGTCACGAAGTCCGGTTCACCGTTAATGGTGAACTCTACGGGCTGTCCTTTCTTCGCCGTCACAATCATGCCGTCGTACATCACGTTATCATCGGTTACAACGCCAATGTTCACATCGTCAAGCCCCTCTGTCAATTCTTTGCTGCAAGAAGCAAGTGCGAAAGCCGACAGAGCGAAGGCATACATATATAAGGTATATCTTTTCATTGATTCAATCCTTTATTAGTGTTTTAACTCAGATAGATTACCATCCCGGATTGTTTGAAGTGATGGCCTTGTTCACAGACAACTCGGCATCCGGAATCGGGAAATAATTGTACGTATCGTCCAGCTGGAAGTAAGTGTACACATTGCTCGTTCCCTGATTCCATTCACCTCCAATCTGCGCGAACTCTACCAGCTCACTCATACGCTCAGAAAGTTCTCCCCAACGGATCAGGTCGAAGTGACGCAACATTTCAAAGCAAAGCTCACGTCCGCGTTCGTCCTTCAGCACCTGACGGAACTCGTCCTTGGTCAGCCCTTCCTGCAGATTGTAGCTTGCATCACCGCCGAAAGCACGCTGTCTTACCTCGTTCAGATAACCGATGGCATTTGCAGGACCGTTCAGTTCGTTCTCCGCTTCAGCCAGCATCAGCAGCACATCCGAGTAGCGCAATACCGGGAAGTTGATGGAAGTAAAGTTCTTGTCTTTCTTGTCAGCCTCGTATTCCCGGCGGAACTTCGCACACGCACGGGCAATATTCGCGGTGAAATGATTATTTCCGCTTCTGTAAGTGTAATCTCCTACGCTGGATTCCTGCCATGAGCTGCTCGTCGAATTATACATGTAGTCACCCTCACGGTACTCAAATCCCGGATACTGCTCTTCCAGTTCAGCCTCTTGCGCAGACGAACAAGTATACGAATAAGAACGTCCGTTATCATAGCTGTTCCAGACATTCAGCAGATTAGCTTCATCGTCTTCATCAGTCGACGCATTGACAAAATAATTTCCTTCATAGAATCTGCGTCCTGTCACTCCCGTATTCTTTCCGCCGCCTTCAACATAAACGAACGGCGCAATGTTCCACAAGAAGCGGCGGTCTTTTACCTTGAACTTCGCCAGA
Source organism: Bacteroides gallinaceum (assembly GCF_030373775.1). Taxonomy (NCBI): domain Bacteria; kingdom Pseudomonadati; phylum Bacteroidota; class Bacteroidia; order Bacteroidales; family Bacteroidaceae; genus Bacteroides; species Bacteroides gallinaceum. Next base: position 13,620 of record NZ_JAUDEN010000039.1, read on the forward strand.
TCCCACGCTGCAGCTTTTTCATCCGCTGTGCCTGAAGCATAATTCACCTGCAGCCCCATCAAATCGTCAATCGTATAGCTTGTCGGGATATTATTGGACGGGTTGGAGAAACTATGATTCACATCCATGCAATACAGGCGGTAAAGTTTCGGCGTAGAGAAGATAAACTCATACGCGTACCCCGGATCGGCAGAGCCAGTCACGTCTGAACTGTTCGACAGGTCAGGACCCGCCAAACCGATGATGTTTCCGATACGTCCTTCAGCCACTACATCCGAAGTGTTGTTTCCGGCAAACTCAATTTCCCAGATGCTTTCACTGCCGTCTGTGTTATACTGGTTTGAGCACATGTCGATGAACACCTGCCAATAGTCGCTTGCCAACTGGTGTTTTCCGTAAACCTGCAAGGCAAAGTCTTTCGCCTGCTGGAAATATGAACGGAGCGTCGTTTCATCGCTCGGCGCATTGCTGTCCCGATAATGCTCACCGGCACGGAACAGGCAGACACGTGCCAGAATCCCATATGCAGCCGACTTTGAAATATGTCCCGGGTCGCTGGAGTCGAACTCCGGCAAACCGTTCTCCGCAGCCTCGCTCATTTCCGTCACGATAAAGTCATAAATCTGCTGCTTGTCGGTGCGCGGAGAGTCCAGGCCGGAAACGTCTTGAGTGGACGAAGTCTTAAAAGGCACGTCGCCCCAGCACTGCACCAAATTGAAATAATAGAACGCGCGGAGGAAACGGGCTTCTGCTATGTACTGCGACTTTGTCGCATCGTCAATGTCAGTCACACGGTCGATATTTTCCAAAAATATGTTCGCGCGGTTGATACCCGAATAAAGGGTATACCAGAAACCCGTTACTGCCGGGTCGCTGACTGTAGCGTTGTGACAAATCAGTCCTCTTGTGGCAGGCGCACGCCCGGAACCGCCATAATGAGAGAGGTCATCTCCTCCCACCAGATAAATGTAGTCAGCTCCATAGAAGGATGACTGGCTGAGTATGGCATAGATACCCGTAAGGAAGGAGTTTGCCTCCTCCGCCGTATTGAAATAATTTTCCAATGTCAGTTTGGTCGGCTCCTTGTCAAGGAAGTTGCACGAAGCAAACATCCCGCCGAACATCATGAGCAATAGAGTATATTTAAACTTTTTCATATGATATATTCTGATGAATGATTAGACAGATGCAATTAGAATCCCGCACTTACTCCAAAACTTATAGTATATGCCCTCGGATACGACGAGAAATCAAGTCCCGGAGTCAGCGCACTGTTACGGATAGACACTTCAGGATCGTATCCCGAATAGCTTGTCCATGTCCACAGATTCTGTCCTGCCAGATAGACACGGAGCGAACTCAGTTTTGCCTTCTGTATCAGTTTGGTCGGGAACGTATAGCCCAAAGTCACCGTCTTCAGACGCAGGAACGAACCGTCTTCGATGATGCGTGAAGAAATCACACGGTTGGAAGAAGAGTTGGTGGCTGCCGGAATATCGCTGTCCGGATTTTCCGGAGTCCAGCGGTCAGCATAGCTCGCAAACTGGTTCAGCTCGCGCGATCTGTTATTGGAACTTTCAAAGAACAGGCGGTTGGCATTCATGATGTCGTTGCCGTATGACCACTGGAAGAACACGCTCAGGTCGAAGCCCTTATAAGTAAAGGTGTTGGTGAAACCTCCGGTATGGATAGGCAAGCCACGGCCGATAATCGTACGGTCATCTGAATTGATGATTCCGTCACCGTTCAAGTCCTTGTATTTAGGCATACCCGGCTGCGTATTGGTTTCGGTAGAGAAGTAAGGTACGCCCGACTTCAGCGTATAGGTATCGCCCGATTTGTTGAAATCGTCGTACTTGTATGTACCTTCGTACAAATAACCATACATCATGCCCATCGGCAGACCAACCTGTGCAATGTAGCTCGACTGAGAGTTATAGTTCTGGTCGAAGTTGACGGCGCTCAGCAATGTGCTCTGTCCTTCCGAAAGTTCAAGCACCTCATTCTTGTTGAACGCAATATTGAAGTCTGTTGTCCAGCTAAAGTCCTTATTTTTGATGTTCACCGTACTCAGGCTCAGTTCGATACCATCGTTACGTACCTTACCGATATTGCGGGTTGCACTATAAAATCCTGAACTCAACGGGAGTGAAGCTTCCAGCAGCAGGTCGCGCGTGGTCTTGCGGTAAATATCTCCGGTAAAGTTGATACGGTCATCAAAGAAGCTCAAATCCAAACCAAGGTTCCACTGCTCGGTGGTTTCCCATTTCAGGTTGTTGTTAACGATAGAGGTAGGAACTGATCCCACATTCGTATTGTCATTATTGAAAGGATAGACACCGCTCGGAATGCTTCCGTTTGAAATATAGTCGCCTATATTATCTTTCAGCACCTGCAAGAGGGTATAGTATTCATATTCATCGATACGGTTGTTACCCGTGAGACCCCAGCTCAGACGGAGCTTACCGTTGGAAAGCACCTTCTTTAAAGGCTTCATGAACTTTTCTTCCGTAAACGTCCATGCAACAGAACCTGAAGGGAAGTAACCCCAGCGGTTGTTTTTGCTGAACTTGGAAGAACCGTCGGCACGGAAAGATGCCGTAGCATAGTATTTCGACTTGAAATTGTAGTTCAGGCGGGCCAGATAAGAGAGCATCGACCACGAACTCTTCGACGAACTGATGGTGCTTCCCTGTCCTTCCGCCATACCTGCCATTCCCAAAGACTCGTTCGGAATATGGATGGTGCGGAACGAATAGTATTCATAGTCAGAGTTCTGGAAAGTTACACCAGCCAGTGCGTTGAAGAAATGCTTTTTGGCAATGTTAGCCTGGTAAGTAACCGTATTTTCATTCAACCACGTCAGACGCTCATTGCGTACAACCTGCGCATTTACCTTGTCCGTTGAAGTAGGACCTCCGTAACGCGTCTTGGAGTTGTTGAACTGATCCTGTTTGCGGGCATCATAAGTATAACCGGCAGACACCTTTACCTTCAGTCCCTTGATAATTTCATATTCTGCAAATCCGTTCAACTGCAAGTTGTTCGTATAGTTCTTGCGGTATTCATTCTTCAACGACAGAATCGGGTTGAAACGATAGTCATTCGTGGTATTCAGCGCATCATCAATCGCGTTATCCATCAACGAACTCAACGGTTTGTTAGGATAAGTGACCGGACGATATCCCCATACGCTGTAGAACAGGTTGTTCATACCGCTGTAAGAGTTTTCAGAAGGAGTAGAACCTGTCTGAATAGCACGTGAGTAGTTGGCAGTAATGCTCATGTTCAGCTTGTTGCGGCGCACAACCGTGTTGATACGGCCCTGCATACGCTTGTAGCCCGTTTCGAGCAGGATACCCTGCTGGTCATAATAAGAAAGTGAAGCGTTGTAGCGGACACCTTCCGTACCACCGGTCAGGCGGAGGTTGTGGCTGTGCTGCCATGCAGTGCGGAAGATTTCGTCCTGCCAGTCATACTGGTCGATGTTGCGGTAATCGTCCAGCGTCCACTGCTTGCCTTCCCAGTTCATCAGGTAACCACCGGAGGAAGATGTAGCCTGTTCCGGATACATCTCTGCCTGCAGCTTCACAAACTCGTAAGCGTCCATCATCGGAATCTTGCGCGTCACATTCGACATCGTTACGCTGCCGTCGTAAGTAAGCTGGGCTTTTCCGATCTTACCCTTCTTGGTAGTAATAATTACGACACCGTTCGCACCGCGCGCACCATAAATAGCGGTAGCGGAAGCGTCTTTCAGGATATCAAGGCTCTCGATATCGGCAGGGTTGATGGTAGAAGCCATCGCCGCATCCTCCACGGGAAATCCGTCGATTACGTAAAGCGGCGAGTTGTCCTGCGTCAACGAGTTGTTACCGCGGATAACGATGTTCATCGTTCCGCCCGGCATACCTTCACTGGAAGACACGTTCACACCGGCGATACGTCCTCCCAAAGTCTGGTCAAACGAAGCCACCGGTGTGTTGAGCAGCTGGTCCATGTTGGCTTTCGCCACCGAACCGGTCAGGTCACGCTTCTTCACTTCCTGATAGCCGACTACCACCACCTCATCAAGAAGCTCGGAATCGCTTTTCAGCAGAATAGACATCGGTTTGGAAGGATCCACTTTCACTTCCTGGTTCTGATAACCGATAAATGAAATAACAAGTACGGCTTTCTTGTCGGGTACGTTCAACGAGAACTTGCCGTCCATGTCCGTAATTGTCCCCTGGGTGGTGCCTTTGATCATGACACTCGCCCCGATCACTGTTTCTCCGGTTTCGTCAATAACAGTTCCCCTCACGAGAACCTGAGCGAAAGCCGCGGTAAAAGAGAATAAGGTCAACAGCAACAAACTGAGAACCCTCTTCCTCAAATCAATTCGGAATTCGGTTTGCATATCTCTACAATTTACATTAAATAAAGGTTTTAAAACGTCATAAGCACAAATTTACAGCATTGTATCAAGAGAACGGTATAAAATCATTCACTTGATGGGACAAAAATATCCAATTTTCAAAAATATTACATCGGCATTAAATCTTACGAGTCTTATAAAGTGTTTTTCCAATAGTTGCGAATATAATAAATATATTTCAGAATCAAAAACGACATCCTCAAAAAAATCTTGAAATCTTTATCTCCGCGGAAAATAGGAAACGTCAGAATGTCAAAAAGATAACGGGACATTTTTTTAATGTGAGCCGTCATCCTGAATGAAATGAGCCGTCAAATGCATTCAGATAACGGCTCATTTTTCAGAGATTATCAAACATCTTTTAACCAAACCAATATTATTTTTAAGTTAAGAATCAAAAGGGAACCACGAAAGTCACGCATAACAAATTATCAGTCAACAAATTACAGCGACAGGTAGACCACGAACGGAACCACGAAAGTCGTTTTACACCTTATTATATATAAAAAATAAAGAAAGAAACCCCTACCCCTTTATTTTTTCATTCATTAACAAACA
>NZ_JAUDEN010000004.1:0-207925 GCF_030373775.1 Bacteroides gallinaceum
CATGCAAGTCTTCAGCCTGAAGATGCAGATCTTTAATCTGAAGATGAACTTTTCTGCGGGATGCTCCGACTTTTTTGGGGGAGATAAGGCCGTTTTGCTTTGCAGGAAAGACTGTTTTCGGGAGTTTGATACATTCGTGCTATTAATTGGCATGTTTCTGTTTCTGTGGGTGTATGGGATTCCTACTTTTGCACTTCGTGAACAGTTATCTTTAATTTATAGTATAGTTCCATGAAAAGGAAATTCATATTATTGGTCGGTATGTTGCTGGCGGGTTTGTCTGTGATGGAGGCAAAAACGATGCAGCGTAATGTTGTGTATAAGGACGCGCATGTTCGTTTCACTGTAGTGTCTGATGGAGTTGTCCGGATGGAATATTCTCCGGCAGGCTGTTTTGTTGACGACAAGTCTTTTGTTGTTGTCAACCGTGCGTATCCTCAGGTTGATTATCAGTTGAAGACGAAAGGGAGATGGGTTGAGATCATTACATCGAAAATGAAACTGCGTTATCTGAAGGATAGCGGTTGTTTCACGGAAAAGAATCTGACTGTCAGTTCCAGAGGGAATCTTGTCCCTTTTGTCTGGCATCCCGGAATGCGCCAGTCGGGCAATCTGAAAGGGACGTATCGTACGCTTGACGGTATGGACGGGAATGTACAGACGCAGAAATGGGTGCGCGATACGCAGAAAGGAGATACGTTGGCATTGGAAGACGGGTTGCTCTCGACTGACGGGTGGACATTGATCGATGATTCGCAAAGCCACTTGTTTGATGGTGACAAGAAGTGGGAGTGGGTGAAGGAGCGTCCGGCCGACGGGAATCAGGACTGGATTTTTATGGCTTATGGTCATGATTATAAGTCGGCACTGAAAGATTACATCCTGTTTGCCGGCCGGATGCCTTTGCCGCCGCGCTACGCCTTCGGCTATTGGTGGTCGCGTTACTGGCTGTATTCTGATAAAGAGTTCCGCAGGCTGATAGATAATTTTCATCGGTATGACATTCCGCTGGATGTACTGGTGGTCGACATGGACTGGCATTATACGGAAAAAGGCAAAGGGGGCTGGACCGGATGGACATGGAACCGTGAACTGTTTCCATCTCCTGAAGGCTTTTTGCGTTATGTCAAAGCACAAAACCTGAAAGTCACGCTTAATCTGCATCCGGCGGGCGGTGTGGCATCTTATGAAGAACAATATGCGGAGATGGCCAAAAGTATGGGATTGAATCCGGCTGAGGGGAAGACAATCCACTGGATTAATTCGGATAAATGTTTTATGAACAGCATGTTCGACCAGATATTGACACCGATGGAGAAGTCCGGAGTTGACTTCTGGTGGCTGGACTGGCAGCAAGATTTGTATGATCCGAAGGTAAAAGGGCTGAATAATACATGGTGGATCAATTATGCCTTTTTTAGCAGAATGGAGCGCAACCGCAACACGCGTCCGTTGCTTTATCATCGTTGGGGCGGACTGGGGAACCACCGTTATCAGGTGGGATTTTCCGGGGATGCCGTTATCTCCTGGAAATCTCTCGAATACCAGCCTTATTTTAATTCTACGGCTTCCAATGTGCTTTATGGCTATTGGAGTCATGATTTAGGCGGCCATATAGGCAGTCGCATTGATCCGGAAATGTATGTCCGATGGTTGCAGTTCGGCGCTTTTAGTCCGATTATGCGTACACATTCGCAAAAAAGTGCAGAGCTGAATAAAGAGCCTTGGGCTTTTTCCCGCGGATACAGCGACATTGTCCGTGAAACGATTTGCCGGAGATATACGATGGCTCCATATATTTATACAATGGCCCGTAAGGGATATGATGAAGGGTTGTCACTTTGCCGTCCGTTGTATTATGACTGGCCGGAACAATCTCAAGCTTACCGGTTCCGCAACGAATATATGTTTGGAGATGCCATGCTGGTGTCGCCGGCAACGGCTCCTTCGGACAGCGGATATTTAAAGGTTCGTACCTGGCTGCCTGAAGGTGACTGGTTTGAATGGAGTTCTGGCACATTGTTGTCGGGCGGACAGGTCGTGGAACGGAATTTTGCTCTAGATGAGTATCCCGTTTATGTAAAGGGAGGAGCGATTCTTCCTTTTTATACAGACAAGGTCAAAAATCTGAATGGCAACGATGAGGAGATCGTGGTCACCGTATTCCCGGGAGGAGAAGGTTTTTCGTGTTTCGATCTTTATGAAGATAATGGAAATGATAAAAACTATGACTCGCAATATGCTGTCACGCACTTGGAATCTTGCCGTAAGGGAAACAAACAGACAATAGTGGTAGGCGGGCGTAAGGGTATGTATAAAGATATGCCCGTGTCGCGTCCGTTTAAGGTGAAGGTGCTGCTGTCGCATATGCCGGAATCTGTTTCCGTTAACGGGCAGCCGGCAAAGTATACTTATCAGGCCGAAGAGTTCGCACTTTTGGTCGAGCTGCCTGTCGTATCCTGCGAACAAGAGAAAAGAGTGGAAATTGTATATGGCAGAGGAAATTCTGAATTGAATGGCCTGCCGGGAATAACGCGCAGAATGTCAAAGTCAATGGAAGCGTTGAAGTACCGAAACTCTTATATCTGCTTTAAAGAGGAACTGGGAAAGATGGGCAGCCTGAATGAAACGGTCTTATATTATCCTGATGAGATGGAAAACCGTGTGGCCGAATTCTGGAAAAGTTGGTCAGAACTGCCCGCCGTATTGGAGCGCCAGGGACTGAAAAAAGAAGATGTCAGCTGGTTTTTAAGAAACGTTGGCTGGGAGCGTGCGTTTTGATAGGAATATTCTCTTGTTTTTCATTTAATTTATTTCAAGAATGGATAAATTTAGACTGTTTTTTTTCGTTTTATTGGTGAATGTCTTTTGTGCTGAGGCGCAATGGAGGCCTGCAGGAAATCGTATTCGTACTACATGGGCGGAGCATATGGATGTCAATAATGTCTTGCCGGAATATCCCCGTCCGATAATGGAGCGTGAAGAGTGGCTGAATCTGAACGGATTGTGGCATTATTCCGTTCTTCCTGCCGGATCTTCAGCTCCGGCATCGTATGAAGGTCAGATTTTAGTGCCTTATGCCATTGAGTCAAGTTTGTCTGGCGTAGGCCGAAAGTTAGGAGAGGAAAATGAACTTTGGTACATGCGCGAGTTTGAAATTCCTTCGTCTTGGAAAAACAGGCGGGTGCTGCTGCACTTTGGGGCTGTGGACTGGAAGGCTGACGTGTGGGTTAATGACATTAAGGTTGGATCCCATACAGGCGGATTTGCCCCGTTCTGTTTTGATATCACCTCATCTATTAGCAAAGGTAAAAATGTAGTGTGCGTAAAAGTATGGGATCCTGTTGACAAAGGTTTCCAGCCTCGTGGCAAGCAGGTGGACAACCCTCATGGCATCTGGTATACTTCGGTCAGCGGAATCTGGCAGACTGTCTGGTTGGAGCCTGTGCCCGAGCAATACATTGAAAAGGTCAGGATTACGCCTGATGTAGACCGGAATCTGCTTGCGGTGAATGTTGCTGCTAATATGCAGGATGAAGTGGACAAGGTGGAAGTCGCTGTTTTTGATGGCGGGAAGAAGGTTGCTTCCGGTGCGGCTCTGAACAATGTTGGCATTGATGTAGCCATGCCCGCTGATGCGAAGCTTTGGTCGCCCGACCACCCTTTCTTATATGATTTGGAAATATGCTTGTATGCTCATGGAAAACTGGTGGACAAGGTGAAAAGCTATGCAGGAATGCGTAAGTATTCTACACGCCGGGACAAAAACGGCATTATGCGCCTGCAGCTTAACAACTGTGACATCTTTCAATTTGGCCCCTTGGATCAGGGTTGGTGGCCAGACGGTCTGTATACGGCTCCAAGCGACGAGGCTTTAGCTTATGATATTCTGAAAGCAAAAGATTTGGGATTTAATATGATACGCAAGCACGTCAAGGTTGAGCCGGCCCGCTGGTACAGTTATTGCGACCGTATGGGAATTATTGTATGGCAGGATATGCCTAATGGCGACCGCAGTCCGGAATGGCAACCCGGATGTTATTTTAACGGAAGGGATGTCACTCGCTCCTCCGAGTCGGAAAATAATTTCCGGAAGGAATGGAAGGAGATTATCGACTGCCTTTATTCTTATCCTTCAATTGCTGTTTGGGTTCCTTTCAATGAGGCTTGGGGGCAGTTTAAGACTCCTGAGATTGTTGCATGGACAAAAAGTTATGATCCTTCACGTTTGGTGAACCCCGCAAGCGGAGGCAATCATTATGCCTGTGGAGATATGTTGGACCTTCATAAATATCCCGCTCCAGAACTTTATCTTTATGACGGCGCTCGCCCGACGGTTTTGGGTGAATACGGCGGCATTGGTCTGGCTTTGGAAGGACATACCTGGGAGGACAGACGCAACTGGGGTTATGTTCAGTTTAAAAATGCGGATGAAGCTACCGAGGAATACATAAGGTATGCCCGTATGCTGTTGGAGTTGGCGAAAACCGGATTTTCTGCAGCAGTTTATACGCAAATAACTGATGTGGAGGTGGAAGTCAATGGTCTGATAACTTATGACCGCAAGATTGTCAAGTTGGACGAGGCGAAACTTCGGGAAATCAATCAGACCGTCTGCCATTCGCTCGACAATAGGTTCTGACTGGTTTCTGTGCGGCAGGATGAAAAGATTCATTGCTATTTTCTAACAGTATGAAAATCCCGTTCAAAACCTGTTGTTTGGGACATTACTCCTTTTTTTTAGGATTTTTGTGCTATCCTGATTCTTGTTTTTGCCATAATTTAGCAATGTTGAAAAACTGAAAGCAAATCTTATAGATCTATAATGGACGAGTTTTTAATTTTAATGTAAACTAAGTTTTTAAATTTAATGTCATGAAAAAACGAAAGATTCTGAATGGTTCTTTGACAGGGAGGTGCTGCTTGCTGCTGCTTTTCCTGTTGTCAGTAGCATTTGTACGGGCTCAGTCATTTCGGGAAGTGTCAGGTGCTATTACCGATGATAAAGGTGAACCGATTATTGGTGTAAGTGTGACAGTTGAAGGAATCTCGTCTGCCGGGACGATTTCTGATATTGACGGGCGTTATAGCCTGCAGCTTCCTCAGAAGAAAGTTACTTTGGTCTTCTCTTTTATTGGATATAAGACTGTGGTGAAGACGTTGGACGCCAATGCAAGAATACTAAACGTAGAGATGGAAGAGGACAATAAAATGCTGGATGAGGTTGTTGTTGTCGGTTATGGTACGATGAAGAAGAAGGATTTGACCGGTTCTGTATCCCATATCGGCGAAGAGGTGATGCAGAGCAGGGTGGCGACGAATGCTTTGGATTTTCTTTCTGCCAGCATTGCCGGTGTTAACCTGACTCCTTCTACTGATGCTGCTGGCGGCGGGTCTTTGTTGATTCGTGGCAAACAGTCTTTGAAGGCCAGTTCTTCTCCGCTGATTGTATTGGACGGTGTCATTTTTTATGGTAACATTGATGATATCAACCCCAACGATATTGAAAGCATGGATGTGCTGAAGGATGCTAGCTCTACAGCCATTTATGGTGCTAAAGGTTCTGCCGGTGTAATTATGATCAACACCAAACGGGGAAAATCAAGCAAGCCGGTGATAAATATAAGCGCTAAGGTAGGTACGGTGCAGGCTACTTTCACTCCGGTAATGCCAACACCTGAGCAGTTTATACAGCGCCGTATGGATTATTGGAAAACCCAGGACTATTTTAAGCCCAGCGACTCGCAGATGAAGAACGGTTATTATGATAATCCCTATAACTTGCCTGAGGGTGTGACACAGGAACAATGGGCAGGTTACGATGCTTCATTTTCTGGTGACTATATAGGGACATGGCTGACACGCCTGGGTTTCGACCCGTTGGAAATAGAGAATTATAAGGCTGGCCGTGTTACAGACTGGATGGATCTGGTGTTGCAGAACGGTTTCCGCCAGGATTATAATGCGTCGGTTTCCGGTAAGAATGAACGTACCAATTATTATTTCTCGTTAGGCTATACGAATAATGACGGCTTCAAGGTCGGCGATTATTTTCAGGCTGTACGTGCCCGTATTAATCTGGATACACAGATTACAAAATGGCTGAATGTCGGTTTGAATGCCCAGTTTGCCACCAAAGACCAAAGCGGCATTGGCGCTGACATCTCAGGAGCTAAATCCATGAGCCCTTTTGGCAATATGTGGGAGGAAGACGGAACGATCAAAGTGAGGCCGGCAAACGATAACCGCACTTCAAATCCGTTGCTGGCCCATACGGTAGACAGTAAGTTGAATAAAAGACAGACGCTGGTTTCCAGTGTATATGGAAAACTGAAACTGCCTTGGGGATTTTCCTGGCAGACTACGTTCAATGCGCGTTTTGGCTGGATAAAAGATTATTATTTCGATTCGGACATCAAGCCAGGGGTAGACGCTGGAGGTAAGGCCAAACGCCGTGATTTCTCTGATTATGAATGGAGCGTGGATAACATGTTGAAATGGAATCAGACATTTGGAGGCATTCATAATTTCGATTTTACTTTTGTGTATACAGTCGAAAAATATCAGTCGTGGGACTCTACGGGCGAGAATAAAGCTTTCCAACCCAACGGGAATCTTATTTTTCATGCTATCCAGTCTGGTATCGCTCCTACGGTAACCTCTACGGATGAGATGCAGACCGGCAATGGCTTGCTGTGGCGCTTGAACTATTCGTTGCTGGACCGTTACCTTTTGACGGCGGCTGTGCGTCGCGACGGGTTCTCTGCTTTTGGCCAGAATGACCCTTATGGAGTGTTTCCCTCTGCTGCCGTGGCTTGGCGCATGAATGAAGAAAAATTCTTGAAGAATGTTGATTGGCTGGATAATCTGAAGCTTCGTTTTTCTTGGGGACAGACTGGTAACCGTGACATCGGCCGTTATGCAGCTTTTTCCCGCTTGACGGTAACCAATGCCATTATGAATGGCGTTAACTATAAAGCGGTTTATCCGTCCAGCTTGGCCAACCGTAATTTGAAGTGGGAAACTACTACAGGACGCAATATTGGTCTGGATTTTGGCGTGCTGAACAATCGTATTACAGGTACTGTTGATGCTTATTGGAATAAAACAACAGACTTGCTGATGGACCGGGCGATGCCTGAAATATCGGGATATGGAAGCATTGCTTCAAATCTGGGACAAATTGACAATAAAGGTGTAGAAGTCACTGTTACCACAACGAATATAAATGTTCCGGGAAAAGTGCATTGGACTACATCATTCATATATTCTACCAATAAAAATGAGATTAAGCACTTGTATGGCAATATGATCGATGTATTGGATGCCGATGGAAACGTAGTGGGGCAGCGTGAAGATGATGACGTTCAGAACGGTTGGTATATCGGCCACGGTATCGATGATATCTATGACTATAAATTTGTTGGTATCTGGCAGATGGGCGAGGAGCTTGAAGCCGATAAATACGGCAAGCAGCCGGGAGATCCGAAACTGGAAGACGTTAATAATGACGGAGTGATCAATGAGGATGACAAACAATGGCTAGGCTCTAAGATACCTACTCACCGGCTGAATATTTCCAGCAGCCTGGATTTGTGGAACTGCGTTAATTTCTCTTTCACTTTGCGCGGCGAATTTGGCTGGAAGGCTGTGGATAATTTAGCGCGCAATGAGGATAACCGTTACTTCAATCAGGCAAATTCTGTATGGACAGAATACTGGACTCCCTGGAATCCAAGTGCGGGATATGCTCGTTTAGGTTCTGACTGCAATAACCCTACGGTAAATATTTACAAGAACCGTAGTTATATGAAGATGCAGAACATGTCGTTGTCTTATACATTCCCGAAGCATCTGATACAAAAGTTGCAGATTGAGAACTTGCGTGTTAGCTTGAATGTAGACAATGCGTTCACTATATCTGGATGGCGTACGTCTGATCCGATGGTAAATGCTATTTCTCCACGCATCTTTACGTTTGGAGTAAACATGACTTTGTAACTGTAATTTTATTATATCAATTGAAATCAAAATGAAAACGAAAAGATATGTTGCAAAAGGCATTATGGCTTGTTTTATGGCTGCTGGTTTGTCCGGTTGTGTCGATCTGACGCCTGAACCAATGTCTTTCTTGACTCCAGAAAATACATTTGTAGACCGTGACGGGTTGGAAACCATGTTGCGCCTTTGTCGCAAACAAATTAGTTTTGAATGGTTTGGAGATGCTTTTAATTCTGGAAATTGTGAAACTTTTGCCGTTTACGAATATGCCTGGTCTGACTTGGCGGTGATGGGAGGCCCTGAAACCAAGGAGATTCATAATATGGTGACACAGTTGACGCCTACTACAAACATGTATTTGCATCTGCGCTATTGGGTATTCGGATGGAATGGCATTAAATATGCTAACACTGTTATAACACGTGCGCCTGAAGCTTCGGATATGGCTTCTGAAGAAGACCGTAACGCTGTTTTGGCGGAAGGATACTTTCATCGCGCGTACTGGTATTATTTGCTGACTCATCAATTCGGTGATATTCCTTGGATTGATTCTGAAATAACAGGACCGAAGCTGGATTTCAATACAACTTCACGCTGGACCATCCTGGAAAATATAAAGAAGGACATGGAATATGCCGTCAAGTGGCTGCCGGAATCCGTAACTCCAGGTTCTGTTGGCCGTGCCGCGGGCGAACACCTGCTTTCTAAAATATATTTGGCTTTGGGCGAGTTCAAGAATGCGGAGGATGCTGCGACAAGAGTTATAGACGATTATGGCTTGCATCTGATGACGGAGCGCTTTGGCGTAAATCTGGACGATTCGTCGTTAGATGTGTTCAATGATTTGTTTGATCCGGATAATATCAGTCGCACAGACAATAAGGAATGGATTATGGTGGGACAGGAACGTTATGGACTTGAAGGCTGTTCTTCGCCTAGCGGTTCAAAGCGCAAACGTAATTTCGTTCCTCAGTGGCATGCGGGAAGCAAGGTCAAGACACCCGATGGGAAGCAGGGAACGACGGATGCTTCAGGCGTTTATGATGGATATGAACAATTGGAGGAATTGGGGCGTGGCCTAGCTAAGATCCGTCCGACAAATTATGCTCAGTATGAGCTTTGGAGCAATTGCGGAAGTGACTTGCGGCATAATGAAAACAACTGGTTTGATAAATCGCGTATTGTTTATAACCGCCCGGCTAACAAGGGAGGAAGTGATAAATGGTTTGGAAAACCCGTGGATCCGGCTTATTGTACCGACACGATGCGCTGCTACTTTTCATTCCCTATTGTTAAGGTTCTGATAAGCAAAGACGATCCTAATGCCGGAGGAAAAGTGCCTGTAGGCGGTTATACTGACCAATATATTTTCCGTTTGGCAGAGACTTACCTGAATCGGGCGGAAGCGCGCTGGTGGCAAGGTGACTTGAAAGGTGCAACGGAAGATGTGAACATTATCCGCCGTCGTGCCAAAGCCCCTGAACTTCCGGAAGGATCGGTTACACTGGAACAGATTCTGGACGAAAGGGCGCGTGAACTCTTTCTTGAAGATCATCGTAAGACTGAGCTGACACGCATCGCTTATTTGAAGGCCAAATTGGGTGCAGATGGCTATTCTTTGGAAAATTTCTCTGAAAAGAATTGGTATTACGACCGCATAATGGAAAAAAACAACTTCTTTAAGGAACAATATTTTTATGACACGAATGCGTTTGTTATGGAGCCCTATCATGTATTGTGGCCGATACCTCAAAATGCGATAGAGTCGAATACTCAAGGCCGTATCAATCAGAATTACGGTTATGACGGTTATGAAGACAATATTCCTGTTGAGGAACTTGATGCGAAGATTGGGAAATAACGGAAAGGCAATAGAATGAATTTTAATTTTTAGGCATAATGAGTTTGCTGGAAATCTGTTTGTTGTGTCTATGGAACACTTCCTGGTTCAATGGCTTGCGCCTAAAAATTCAATGTGACAAATTTATATTAGATTTTATGACTAAGAAACATTTTTATATCTCAGCCCTGGCTCTGATAATGGGAGGGGCATCTGTTGCATGTTCGGATGATGAATCAACCACTTATGTGACTTATCAGCATCCTTATTCAAATCCATTGACCGATTATAGTGCGGCAGACCCGACGGTCTTGAAGGAAAATGATCATTCTTTTTATGTGTATTGTACAAATACATGGCAGGCTTTGCATTCTGCAGATTTGGTGAACTGGACTAAATGTGATCAGAATCTGTTTGAAAAGCGGCCTTCGTTTGTAACAGGCTCAGGGGTTTCTGTCTGGGCGCCCGACATAGAAAAAATAGGGGATAAATATGTTCTTTACTATGCGATGTCGGCTATGGGGAAACCGGAGAATGCAGCTATCGGAACGGCTTATTCCGACTCTCCTCAGGGACCCTTCAAACTGGACAAATCACGTGACGGAAAAGGCTTGCTCTTTACTTCTAAAGAGATTGATGTGCGTAATTCCATTGATCCCTGTTTCTTTGAGGAAGATGGCAAGAAATGGTTGTTCTGGGGGAGCTTTAATGGAATTTATGCTGTGCAGCTTTCAGATGACGGAATGAATGTATTGAACGGTGATCTGGAGGCCGCTAAGAAGAACAAGGTGAAAATAGCCGGAACGGCTTTTGAGGCTCCGTATATTTGTAAGCGAGGTGACTATTATTATATGTTTGCCTCTGTCGGCGCTTGCTGCAATGCTATGTTGAGCACCTATACAACAGTGGTTGGCCGTTCGACATCTCTGCTGGGACCGTATGTGTCTAAGTCGGGCGTGTCTATGCTGGATAACGGTTACGACGTGGTTATTCGGGCAAATGATCATTTTGTTGGCCCTGGACACAATTCGGAAATTGTGACAGACAGTGAGGGTAATGAGTTTATATTGTATCATAGTTATAATCGAATGACTCCGTCAAAAGGGCGTTTCCTTATGCTTGATAGGATTTTTTGGAGCGAGGACGGATGGCCATTGATAAAGGGAGATAGCCCTTCCAGTGAAGCCGAAGCTCCTGTATGTAAATGATGAGGAGATATGTTGAGAAGATTGTTTTTGGGAGTAACCCTTGCCATAAGCCAAATGCTTGTGGCAAGGGAATTTGTGGATATATATCGCAACCCTGTTGTGGATTATAGCTTGCCGGATCCTTCGGTCGTTAAAGCGGAGGACGGATATTACTATCTGTTTGCAACAGAAGATATACGTAATATGCCGATTTGCCGGTCTTCGAATTTAGTGGACTGGAAATTTGTGGGAACTGCATTTACAGATGATACTCGGCCTGCTTTTGAACCCGGTGGGGGATTGTGGGCTCCTGATATTAATAAGATAGGCGACAAATATGTACTGTATTATTCTATGTCACGTTGGGGCGGTGAATGGACGTGCGGTGTTGGAGTGGCTACGTCTGACAGTCCGGCCGGACCTTTTCAAGACAAGGGAATGATGTTTCGAAGTAACGAGATTGGGATTCAGAACTGCATAGATCCTTTTTATATTGAGGATAATGGAAAGAAATTTTTATTTTGGGGCAGTTTCCGAGGCATTTATGGGGCGGAGTTGTCGGATGATGGCTTGTCTTTAAAGCAGGGAACAGAGTTTAAGAAGGTTGCGGGGTCTGCTTATGAGGGAACTTACATCTATAAACGGGATGGATATTATTATTTGTTTGCTTCTACGGGCACTTGCTGTGAAGGAGTAAAGAGTACATACCAGACAGTTGTAGGACGGTCTAAATCGTTGTGGGGTCCTTATGTGGACAAACAAGGCCGGCGTATGCTGGAAAACCATCATGAACTTCTGATAGGCCGCAATGACCGCTTTGTAGGAACCGGACATAATTCTGAACTGGTAACGGATGATGTTGGGCAGGACTGGATTCTTTATCATGGAGTCAATGTTAAGAATCCGGGCGGACGCGTTCTGCTGCTGGATAGGGTGGACTGGAAAGATGGCTGGCCGGAGGTAGACAAGAAGTCTGCTTCAGCGGAATCCGAAAAACCTGTATTCTTTTCCGATGCTTTGAGCGCTGTTTTGTCTGTGAAAGTTCCTGGCAATAAGGCTGTTCATTATCCGCTCCATATGGAAGAGGCAGCGGACGGCTATTTTAATTATGAATGGAAAGCTGATACAAGTCTGCCTGTATTAATGTTTCAGAAAATAGACAAGCATGATGATGAGGCTTATCTGACTTTGCGGCTGATGGCTTTGGAAGATGTCTATTTTAATTTCAATTATCGTTTGCTGACAGGCATTCTCCATGCGAACAGCCAGTTTTATATGCCCGGCTTTTGGTATCGTCGCAATCAGCGTTCGCCCAAAAGCGCTCCGTCATTTCAGACTTCAGACAGTTGGGTGGTTCGAGAAGATCGCTTAAGTGCGCCTCTGACCGGTGTTTTTGACAGTAAAACGGGGGCATCGTTGGTCGTGAGCCGAACCGGAGAATTAAGTGTAGATGCACTGACCACGCATAAGGAAGGCGAAGTTATTCTTTCTGGAGAAACTTCGTTGGGCTTTATTGGCTTTGAGAATTTGGACGGACAAAGTGCTCTGGCTTTTGGATATCCATATAAGGAGGCTCCCAAGAGTTATTTGCGCAAACTGACCCTTGCTCCTGAAATTGAAGCCTATCGCTTTCTGGAAAAAGGGAAAACACTTTCGTTGACATGGAAAGTCAAATCGGGCAAGGCGCTTGATTTCTCTGATTTTATTTGTCAGACATGGGAGGATAGTTATGACACTTACCGTCCGATGCCTGTGGATACTCTTTGCTCTGTCGAGGAAGTGAAAAATGTTTTGAGCCGTTATTTTGTCACAAGCCTGGTTGATAAATATCCGTTGGTATATAATTCGGGGGCGCATATACGGGTAGATGATTGTCGCCCCAACGGTATAGCTGAGGTTGGATTTATTGGGCGCACGCTTTTGAATGCTTTCAATGCATGGGAATATGGCTGGCAAATGAATCGCCATGAGCTGATAAACAATAGTGCCCGGATTTTTGGTTCGTACTTGAAGAATGGTTTTACTTCCGCTGGTTTTTTCCGTGAGTATGTTGATTTGGAAGAAGGAACGGAAAAGAAGGAACTTAGTATTCGTCGTCAGTCAGAAGGCGTATATGCAATGTTGCATTATCTATCTTTTGAGAAACAACATGGTCGGCGTCATGCAGAATGGGAGGATAAAATAAGGCATTTGTTGGATGCGTTTCTTCATTTGCAAAAAGAAGATGGCAGTTTTCCACGCAAATTTTATGAAGATTTTTCCGTTGTGGATGCAAGCGGAGGCAGTACTCCTTCGGCAACACTGCCATTAGTCATGGGCTATAAATATTTTAAGGATAAGCGTTATCTGGCAGCGGCCAAGCGTACGGCTGATTATTTGGAGCATGAAATCATAGCGAAGTCGGATTACTTTTCGTCTACTCTTGATGCAAATTGTGAGGACAAAGAAGCATCGCTTTATGCTGCAACAGCTACTTATTATTTGGCTTTGGTTACTTCCGGCAACGAGAGGTTGCATTATGCCAAGCTATGTCGTACGGCGGCTTATTTTGCCTTGTCATGGTATTATTTATGGGACGTGCCGTTTGCGAAAGGTCAAATGTTGGGAGATATAGGATTGAAAACGCGCGGTTGGGGTAATGTGTCGGTAGAAAACAACCATATTGACGTTTTTGTCTTTGAGTTTGCTGATGTGTTGCGCTGGTTGTCCGAGCAGTATTCAGACTCTCGTTTTGCGGAGATGGCTGATGTTATATTTACCTCAATGAGGCAGCTGCTTCCTTTTGAAGGGCATTTATGCGGTGTTGCTAGGCCTGGGTATTATCCTGAAGTCGTACAGCATACGTCTTGGGATTACGGACATAATGGCAAAGGATTTTATAACGATATTTTTGCGCCGGGCTGGACTGTAGCTTCGTTGTGGGAATTATATACGCCAGGCAGGGCGGAAAAATTCCTGAAGCAATAAAGTATGTCGTATGTTTGAACTAAAAACAGGAGGGTATGTTTCCGAAAGGTTCCCCTCCTGTTTTTTTACCGCAGATTTACGCGGATTATTTCCTTTTATTCTTTAACTCCTCTAACTTCTCTAACTCCTCTTCCTCAGAATCTGCATTTGAGGTCGATCCCGAACTGGAGGGGACGGCCTTGCTGCGCGAATCCTCTGTTCATCGTTTCAAAGTAGAAGGCCTGGTAGTCTTTGTTCAGCGCGTTGTTTATCCAGAAGCCGACCTGGCCGTTGCCCTTGTTCAGGCTGACGCGGCCGTTGAGTATGCCGTAGAGCGGCTGGCTGGCGTTGTTCTGCTCTGTCCAGTAGATACGTCCCGCCGCACGATAGTTGGCGTTGACCGTAATGTTGTCCAGCCATGCACCTTTGCGCAGTCTGAACACGTACTGTCCGCCTGCGGTGAACGTGTGCTTCGGGACGAAAGGCACGTAGTTTCCGTTGTAGTCTTCCGTGTCGCTCAGCGTATAGTCAGTGAAGGTGGCGTATGTGTATCCGTAGCTGCCGTACAGACTGAGCGCGTCCGTGATCTGTGAGCGCAGGCTCGCTTCCGCGCCGATGCTTCGGCTCTTTCCGGCGTTGACCGTGATGCGTCCCAGTCCGCTGTCGGCGAAGCGGGAAATCTGCTGGTCGCGCGTGTCCATGTAGAAAGCGGCCAGATCAGCCTGGAGCTTTCCGCCGAACAAGGTCAGGTGCGTGCCGATTTCATAGTTCCACGAATATTCCGGCTTGTAGAGCGTAGCTTCGCGGATGGAAGCGGAGCCTGTCTTGAAATTCTCCAGCATCGAGGCGAAGCGTTTGAAGTTCGGGTCGGCGGCGAGCGCGTCGATCATCGCGTTCCGCAGCGATCCCTGGATCAGGTCGGAAAACATCTGGATGTTGTAGCCTCCCGAGCGGTATCCTTTGGTTACGCTTGCATAGACATTGTTCTGCGGATTCCATGCGTATTCGAGGGCGAATTTCGGCAGGAGCTGCGTGTAGTCGGCCGATTCCTCTCCGATGAAGGAGCTGATGGCGTGCAGGTTCTCGCTGGTGATGTGCATCGGACCCATGCCGAAGAGGAAGTCGAAGTCCATGTCGGTTCCCGAATCGTAGTGCATCTTGATCTTCTCATAGTCCAGACGCAGTCCCACGGTGAGCGACAGACCGTCGACGAAGAGGTCGTTCAGCGTCGACTGGTGGTAGACGGCTCCGTTCAGCACCGGTGTTTCGAACCGTCCGGGCACCGGCAGCGTGCTGTTGTTTACGGTGAGGTGCATGGTCGGTGCGGCAGGGTTTCCGCTGGGGAACATGGAGTTGGCATTGTCTTCGATCATCGTCTTCACCCCGTCCGGGCGGAAAGTCACCGGCGCGTCCGTGTCCAGCCACTGGTAGAATCCGCTCACTCCGGTAGTCCACTGCCATCTGCTTCCCGGCTTCGACTTCATGACGATTTCCTCGCTCAGCGTTTTCGAATTCTGCTTCTGCATGATCGTATAGATATCCTGTTCCGTGAAATCCTGGTCGAGATCCATCCGGTCGTAGAGATACTGGAATCCCGTGGCGCTGCTCAGCGTGAAGTTTCTGCCTTGGTATTCCAGGTTCACTCCCGAGTTGACCAGATTCCGCCTGTATCCGCAGTCGTTGTTGTATGATATGCTTCCGATGTATCCGGCGCGGTCTTCGGTTTCTCCGTCCGTGCGTCCTGTATATTCGTAGGGGTATCCTCCCTGGTTCGTGTATTCGTAGTTCACGGTGAAGTCCAACTTCAGGTTCTCCGTGGGCAGCCAGATCGCGCGGATGCGTCCGCCGAACTCGTTGTCCGTGTCGATGCGTTTTCCGTTGAAGTCGTTCTTGAAGAATCCTCCCTTATGGCTGTAGAAGGCACCTGCCGAAAAGGCGAATTGCGTGCTGATGCGGTGGTAGTGGGTGAGCGAAGCCTGGTAGTTGTTGTAGGTGGCTGCGCTCAGCCGGAGATCCGTTCCTTGGTAGGTGAAGGGCGACTTGGTGAAGACGCGGATCAGTCCTCCCATCGTGTTGCGTCCGTAGAGGGTTCCCTGCGGGCCGCGCATCACGTCGATGCGTTCCACATCGGCATAGTTGAAGTCGAAGGCCGACTTGTCGATGAAGGGGATGTTGTCGACATACAGTCCGATTGCCGGCGTGTTGATGCGCGAGCCGATGCCCCGGATATACACAGAGGTGGTCAGCTTCGAGCCGTAGTCGGGGATGAAGAGGTTGGGCACGAGCGCCGAGAGCGACTTGACCGAAGTGACGGCGTTGTTGCGCATGTCTTCCTGCGAGAGCGAGGTTGCCGACACCGGCTGCTGCCTCAGGCGGCTGTTTTCTTTCGGGGTGGCGATGACCACCACTTCTTCGATGTCGATTACTTTGGTTGTGTCGCCCGGCAGTGTGCCGTTGGCGTTGTTGTTTGTGGCTGCAGCCGCGGATGCGGAAGCCAGCATCAGTCCAGTTAGTATTTTATGCTTTTTCATGTTGCGGTTATTTTTTCCGCTTGCAAAGTAACGGGTTCTTTTTGTGTCCTGCAATCCTAATTTATGAGGATAATTTTCTTGTGCTGTGGGTGTTTTTTGAACCGCTGATTTACGCAGATTTACGCGGATTGTTGTTTGGGTTTTGTTTTTGCAGGACGTTCCGGGCTTGCAGGGTAACATACCGCATTATAACAGCTGCGAGTAGCATAACGCAATTTTACCGAATAGTTTTCTTCCATATCAATAGTAAGTGAAAACTAAAGGCACTGGATTACTTGTACCACGCACTGTCTTTTATGTTCTCATAGTGCCTTGATCTGATTATTTCAGGAGTTGTATCAACTGATGGAAATTCTTCTGCGATTTCTTGAGCTAAACAATGCAATAATTTCTCTCCTAATACAGCAGAATATTTTCCCCGTAATGCCTTTTCATACCAATTTATCAAATCATTTTCAGTAACGATACTTTGAATATGGCTTCGCCATCCTATTTGTGATAGCAGAGAAACTATAATATCTTTTTCTGCATCTTTACAGACTATTACAATTTTATCGCTGGAAACGCCATTGACAATATTTTCAGCCAAAGTGATATCTAAACTTAAATGCTTGATTTGAATCGCAGGTCCCCAATTAGAATACATATCCAATCCACGGTCTGCCGCATTTGTAACTCCAACCCTATAGATTTTGGCTTCTTGAATGTATTGAGGAGAAGAACTGTCCAGACACATTACTTTCTGTGAAAAATCTTCAAACTCTTTGAGTAAAGGATATGCTTCTTCCTTAACGGTTATTTCCACTTCCAAATTTAATGCTTCAACCAAAGTGGAGAACAATGCATATACAATAATTTCATAAACTTTATCAAGGCTTCGTCTTAAGCCAGCTTCGTTCCAAAAAGAATCGATAAATTTCTTTACGTAGAAGTCTTTTGCCGAAGCATTAAGACAATAATCCAATGCGTTGCTGAGCTGAATATGCTTATGAGTAAATTGATTGTATATATATGCTTCAACAGCTCCATTTGTTCTTCTGTTTTCTCTGCCTAATACAACAAGTACTGATGGTGGTGTTGCATTTGCATTAAACAAATCATCCTGGAATCGAGCGCTGCTTGTGCATTTGCGTCCAACAAGAGAAATAGTTACTGCGTCACGCCACTTTTTGCTTTGCGTTCTATAGTCTTCCAGGTTAGAAAGGTCTATGTCTTTGCAAACTCTATCCCGGTATAAGATCTCTGCCACTTGAATTGGCTTGTACAAATGCACCCGCCCCTTCTCTATGACACTATCCAATGCTCTTTTTGCTTCTTCTACTGTAATCATAACTGTTTGTTCAATTCATGTTGTTTTAAAGAAAATATCATCTGCTTGGCTACAGCCGAAATTACTGGCACAGCAACAGAATTGCCTGTTTGATGTTTCATTTGTCCATAAGAAACAACAATTTTAAAGTTTTCAGGGAATCCTTGTAGCCTTAACATTTCCCGTTCCGTTGGTCTTCTCTCATCATTTATGAGAATATAATTGGCAGAAGCTCCTGCGCGTAAACAAGACGAATATGGGTGAGGCGTTATGCTTCCGGCCATATTTTCATGTGAAATATAAGGCTTAGGATAATTAGGGTCTTTAAGCCGCATTAACCGAGATTCTTTAATACGCTCCTTTACATAATATTTATCATCAACTTTTTCTTCTAATATATCAGCAAGTTTTTTACGCTGGGAAACAGGTATCGGATCAGGAAAAGTGAACATTACATCGTCTAGGAAACCAACAATAATGATTCGTTCACGTTTTTGAGGCACTCCATAATCCAAAGCATTTAAAACCTTGGCATATACATTGTATCCTAATGCTTCCAAATGTTTCCGAATAATTTTAAATGTTTTTCCCTTGTCATGAGCCGTTAGGTTTTTCACATTTTCGAGCATAAAAGCTTTTGGCCTTTTTTCCCTTAAAATTCTTTCTATTTCAAAAAACAAAGTACCACAAGTTTCATTCTCAAATCCTTCTTTTTTCCCTATAATAGAAAATGCTTGACAAGGAAAGCCTCCAAGCAAGATGTCAAAATCAGGAATGTCTTTTGCTTCGATCTTGGTAATGTCACCAGATGGATACTCTCCAAAATTAGCTTGATAAGTTTTGCACGCATCTTTATCAAACTCTGAGGAAAAGACACAATGTCCTCCTGCGGATTCAAAACCTAACCTTATTCCTCCGATTCCTGCAAACAAATCAATAAAACTAAATGAACTCCAATCCATCATTATTTTAATTTATTGTTACTGATTGATAAATATTTCACTGCTCTTCTTCGTCTCACAAATACGATTTTTAATTTATTCAAATTAGAGCGTTTAAATTTTCCGATTAAGTATTTTATCCGCCCCTTTTTGAGCTTGTTTCCGGTCTGTTTCCCCACTTTTACTCGTCAGACAGCCTGCTATCATCCTCATGAAATCAGAAAAACATCCTTGAAAACAATTCGCAAAATAAACCTGCACAAAATTTAAACGGCTCTTAAAGTTAAATGCAAATATATATTTTTTTTGCGATAATGCGTTCTGCAGATTCAAATCCATTGTCTGTGCCTTTTCCGACAGCGCATGGCGATTTTTTTTGAACCGCGGATTCTGTCAGATGCTGTCGGCGTCGATGTATCCGTGCATGACCGCATAGATGGCAAGCCCCGACGCAGACTTGATCCCCAGCTTTTCGGTGATGTTCTTGCGGTGCGATATGACTGTGGTCAGGCTGATGTGCAGCTTTTCGGCGATTTCCTTGTTGATGAGTCCCTTTGTGAGCAGCACCAGCACTTCGATCTCCCTCGGGGTCAGTTCGTCTGCCGCTTCCGGTAGGGGGCGGTGCATGTTTTCGTGTCCTGTTTTCCGCAGCATCATGATGGCTTTGACCAGCCTTTCCTGCGGCATGCAGATGTTGAGCGTGGGGATTCCGTTCAGCAGCGGCTGTTCGCCTGCGGTGAGCACGATGCACTTCGGCCTTCTTTCAAGAAAGAAAGCCGTGTGCGCGAAATAAATATTGGCCGACACGAAATAATGCGCGTACATGTCGGGCGTATCGTCGATGAGCTGTCCGAACGAGGAAAAAGTCCGGATGACGGCATTCGGAATCATTTCTTCCAGTATGGTCTGCAAGCCGAGTGCCGTCAGCGTGTTTGGTTCGAGGATAGCGATTTCGGGTGAGGATGCTTTCATCTTGGAACAGTTTATTTTGTGACAGCCTCCAGGTAGGCGAAGGCCGCTTCGGCACACCGTTCGCCGTCGATTCCTGCCGACACGATTCCGCCGGCGTATCCTGCTCCCTCTCCGCAGGGGAAGAGACCCTCTATCGTGACGTGCTGGAGCGTTTCACGGTCGCGCACGATCCTTACGGGCGATGAGGTCCGTGTTTCCGCCGCTATCATTACCGCTTCGTTTGTCAGGAAGCCGCGCGAGCTTTTTCCGAAGAGCTGGAAGCCCTCGCCCAGCCGTTCGCTGATGAACGGAGGGAGCCAGAAGTGCAGGGGCGACGACACCAGTCCCGGGCTGTAAGAGCTGTCGGGCAGGTCGTAGCTCAGCTTTCTGCGCGTGAAGTCCGCCATCCGCTGTGCCGGTGCCGTCTGCCGCATGTTTCCCTGCTGCCAGCACACTTGTTCGAGCTTTTCCTGAAAGCGCATCACTGCCAGCGGATGTACGCCGTCCTGCACCGGATTCGACAGGATCAGCTGCTCCGTCAGTTCTTCGGCAGAATCCTTCAGGGCCTCCGACTGCACCTGCAGCGCGGGGTCTTCCAGGTCTTCGGGATGAATCTCCACCACCATTCCCGAGTTGCTCCACTTCGTTCCGCGGTTGCTCGGGCTCATGCCGTTCACCACAAGCTGGTGCGGGCCGCTGGCTGCCGGGACGACGAATCCTCCCGGGCACATGCAGAAGCTGTAGACTCCCCGTCCGTCAACCTGCTGCACGAAGCTGTATTCGGCTGCGGGGAGGTATTTTCCCCGTCCATTCTTATTATGGTATTGTATCTGGTCGATCAGCAGCGACGGGTGTTCGAGGCGCACGCCCACAGCAAGGCCTTTCGCCTCTACGGGCACTCCGTTGGCGAAGAGCCAGCGGTATACGTCGCGTGCCGAATGTCCCGTGGCGAGAATCACCGGTCCGTGGAACTCGGTTCCCCGGTTGGTCCGGATGCCTGCCACTTTGCCGTTCTCGATCAGCAGCTCGTCCATCCGCGTTTCGAAATGCACTTCACCGCCGCAGGCAAGGATGGTTTCTCTCATGTTCTCGATAACCCTCGGGAGCTTGTCAGTGCCGATATGCGGATGCGCGTCCGCCAGGATCGACGTGCTTGCTCCGTGCTGGCAGAACACGTTGAGGATTTTGTCTACGCTTCCGCGCTTCTTGCTCCGCGTATAGAGCTTTCCGTCGGAGTATGCTCCTGCTCCCCCTTCGCCGAAGCTGTAGTTCGATTCCGGATCCACTTTGTGCTCCCGGCTGATGCGTGCCAGGTCTTCCTTGCGCTTGCGCACGTCTTTTCCGCGCTCCACCACGACCGGCCTTGCGCCCAGCTCGATGAGTTTCAGAGCTGCAAAGAGTCCTCCGGGACCTGCGCCGACCACGATAACCGGCCGCTTTCCCTCCACGTTCGGGTATTCCGTGCGGATGAAGTCGTCGTTGTCCGGTTCTTCGTTGACGAATACCCTTACCTTGAGGTTGATGAAGATGGTCCGTTGGCGTGCGTCAATGCTCCGCTTGAGTGTCCGTACCGCCCGGATTGTCCGGATATCCATTCCTTTTTCTCTGCTGATGTATTGTTTCAGCGACTGTTCGCTTGCTGCCTGTTCGGGCAGAACCCGCAATTGATATTCTTCTGTCATGTTGTTTTCTTTTGTTTTTTTACCGCAGATTTCCTCAGATTTCCGCGGATTTGTATGTTTTTTATTTTATCCGTTATAAGATAATTCTTTTGATTCCATGTTGCAGGTTTGTACTGAAGAAATTAATCAACAGTCCTAAATGGATTTTGCTCAGTTTCATATAAGTTATGATCTGGGCTGTGTGGATAGGGTGGAATTGTTCTACCGTTTTTAAGTTCGATGATAATTCATATAGTACGGGCAGTTCTTTTTGCCTTTCATACTTGATGTTGAGCCTGTTAAGCTCATAGCAGAGGCAAGCTTCGCATGTGTTCTCCAATAATCCCGGACCCAATGCACGATGTACGTTATAGGCACATCCGATAATTTTATACGCCAGTTCGTTTGTTCCTTTATCTATGAATGTCATGAGAATAATCGTAAATTAAAGTGAAGAATCTGTGAAAATCTGCGGTTCGTAAATCTTATCCGAAGAGTTCGCGGAATGCTTCTTCCACTTTTCTTACCGGCGCCAGTCTGATTTTGATCTTCTTTCTGTCCAGTCCCTGCATGTTTTGTTTCGGAATCAGCATTCTGCTGAATCCCAGCTTCTCCGCCTCGCTTATCCGCTGCTCGATGCGGTTTACCGGACGGATTTCGCCGCTCAGCCCGACCTCGCCTGCCATGCACACGCCGGTTTCTATTTCCGTGTCCATGTTGCTCGAGAGGATCGCGCTGATGACAGCCAGGTCGATTGCCGGGTCGTTCACCTTCAGTCCGCCGGCGATGTTCAGAAACACGTCCTTCTGCGCCAGCTTGAAGCCCACGCGCTTTTCGAGCACCGCCAGCAGCATGTTCATGCGCCGCAGGTCGAATCCCGTGGCGGAACGTTGCGGCATTCCGTAGGCAGCCGTGCTTACCAGTGCCTGCACTTCGATCAGAAACGGGCGGATGCCTTCCACGGCTCCGGCTATGGCCACGCCGCTCATGCCTTCGTGGTCCTGCGAGAGCAGCAGCTCCGAAGGGTTGCTCACCTGTCTTAGCCCGTCCTGCCGCATCTCGTAGATGCCCAGTTCGGCGGTGCTTCCGAAGCGGTTCTTGATGCTCCTCAGGATGCGGTACATGTAGTGCTGGTCGCCTTCGAACTGAAGCACCGTGTCGACGATATGCTCCAGCACCTTCGGTCCCGCCAGGCTTCCTTCCTTATTTATATGTCCGATGAGGATGACCGGCGTGCCGGTTTCCTTCGCGAACTTCAGGATGGCAGCCGAGCACTCTCTGACCTGCACGATGCTGCCCGGAGAGGAGTCGATGCTTTCGGTAGATATGGTTTGTATGGAGTCGACGACCACCAGATCAGGCGCAACGTTCCGGATATGCGTGAAGATCTGTTCCAGCGACGTTTCGCAGGCGATGAGCAGGCTGTTGCTTTCGGAGTGGGGGATACGGTCGGCCCGCATCTTCAGCTGGCGGCTGCTTTCCTCGCCCGAGATGTAGAGCACCTTCTTGTCGGCAAGGCGCAGGACAGTCTGCAGCACGAGGGTAGACTTTCCGATTCCCGGTTCGCCTCCGATCAGCGTAAGCGATCCTTCCACCAGCCCTCCTCCGAGCACCCGGTTCAGCTCTTCATCGTGCATGTCGATGCGCTGTTCGTCGCCCGCCACGATTTCTTTCAGGTATTGCGGCTTCGAGCGTGTTCCCTCGATTCCGTGAGCCACATGTTTTGCCACGGCAGGCTCTTTCCGCACCACTTCTTCCACAAACGTGTTCCATTGTCCGCACGCCGGGCATTTCCCTGCCCATTTGGGCGATTCGTGTCCGCAGCTGGTGCATACATATACGGTTTTTTCTTTTGTTGCCATCGGTTGTATTTCGCGCTTTATTTATGCAAAGATAGCGTATTCTTTCTTCAAGGCTAAGGTCCCGTTTGAATTTTTGCGAAAAAAGAGAACTTTATGTCTGTATCCGGCATCTTATGGCACGCCTGCCGCAGACGGCTGCCGTATATTTGCAGAGCAATCAGGAACAATGGCGCCGACTGATGCATGAGAGCAACAATTGTTTTTCAGGTAAACTAAAAAAAGAAAGTATGAAAAGATCAGTGACTTATTCAGTGGTAGCGAGAAAGAATCCGAATCCGATGGCGGAAGGTGAAGTGAAGTATTATGCACGTGCCCAGGCGCGCGGCGTGATGGGCATCCGCGAGATGGCGGAGCGCATCCAGCAGGCCTGTACGGTGACCCGTGCCGATGTGATGGCCGTTCTGGTGTCGCTGGAGGATGTGGTGGCAGAAGGGCTGGCAAGCGGCGAAATCGTCCGTTTGGGCGATCTGGGATCTCTCCAGATCAGCTTAAGCGGTGAAGGGGCCGTGTCGAAGGAAGAGTATGACGATTCGCTCATCAACCGCGTCCGTATACTTTTCCGTTCCGGACAGACGCTGCGGGAGGCCATCAACAACCTCACCTACGAGCAAGTGCCGGTGAAGTCGGCTGCCGACGAAGCGGGAGGAGAGGCCGATAGTGACGAAGAAGAAACAGTGTAAGAATCAGCACTGTAGGATCATTCTATGAAAACCAGGGTAAAATGTATTATTGTCAGGATACTGAACTGTTTGCTCTGCATCCTGACGGGCAGAAAAAGGATTGCGGATGAGAAAGATTGACACGATTGTGATTCATTGCACAGCCACGAGAGCGGACAGCCCGCTCTCGCCGGCTCTGCTGACGAAGATGCACCGGCAAAGAGGGTTCAAGGGCTGCGGCTACCATTATTATATCCGCACCGACGGGAGCATTTGCACCATGCGTCCGGTGGAATGTGTGGGAGCGCATGCCAAGGGACATAACGCTTGCAGCATCGGCATTGCCTATGAAGGCGGGCTGGATGAAAACGGAAAACCGGCCGACACGCGTACCGACAGGCAGAAACACGCGATGACAGTGCTGGTGAGGGTGCTGGTGAAGGAATTTCCGATCAGGCGGATTGTAGGGCACCGCGACCTAAGTCCGGATCTGGACGGCGACGGAACGGTTGAGCCGGAAGAGTGGATCAAGCAGTGTCCGTGTTTTGAGGTAGGAGATTGTCTTCAGGAATGGATCGGGCGTCTTAAGGAACATAATGGCAATGCAGGCCTTAAAGGTTAAATAATGCAAAACGGAGTGCATTTTTCTTGGTTTTTATATGTTGCATAACATAAAAGCCGTATATTTGCACTGTGTTTTTCATGGTATTAGATTTAAGGTTAATGAAGATTGGGAATCTGGGAAGATTCCCTTTTTTTATGCCCGCCCGTTTCCGCCCTTCTGTATTCCGCGGAAAACCGCCACAGGCATCTGAAGCCCTCAAATGTTTTACTGCAGTTTGCTTTTCTTTGTGATTATCTTGTCGAACCAGACGTTAAGCAGCGTCCATGCAAGCACGTCGATAATGAAAACCACCGTGTTGTTGAGGAAATGGATGGCCGCCATCGTGAAGGCGCAGAAGCATGCCGACATAACCTGGATGCTTATCATCGCGCTCCGCGGAGAGAATCCCATGGCCAGGAACTTGTGGTGGATGTGTGATTTGTCGGGCATGAACAGCGGCTTGTGGTTGCGGGCGCGCCGGAGCACCACACGGACAACGTCCAGGCAGGGCACCATCAATACGCTGAACGACACAAGCACCGGGCTGCTCATGGGCATGATGCGCACGGCGGGGTCGTACATGCTGTATTTGATTACGAAGAAGCTCAGGATGAAGCCCAGCGTCAGGCTGCCCGTATCTCCCATGAAGATTTTCCGCCCCCTGTCGATGCTTCCGAACACGTTGTAGGAGAAGAAAGGGATGATGACACCCACGCTTACGAAGGCAAGCAGGGCGAACGACCAGTAGCGGAAGTGGATGAACAGGATGCCGAACACGATCAGCGCGACCATGCTCAGTCCCGACGCCAGTCCGTCGATTCCATCGATCAGGTTGATGGCGTTGGTGATGAACACCACCAGCAGGATGGTGAGCGGGATGCCGATGGAAGGATCTATCTGATAGATGCCGAAAAGGCCGTAGAAGCTGTTGATATACAGTCCGGACAGCGGGAACATGGCAGCAGCGAGAATCTGCACGAGGAATTTCTTGCGGTAGCGCACGCCCACCAGGTCGTCGCCTATGCCCACGATGTAGAGCAGTGTAAGCCCCCCTATCATGAAGAGGAACTCGCAGGCGATTCTCCCGACCTCTCTTGCGTCGGGGTTAAGCCCGATCATGATGCGTATGGCCGTGAACACGGAGAGGGTGAAGAGGATGACCGGAAAGAATGTGACGCCGCCCAGCCGTGGCACCGGCCGCTTGTGGACCTTTCTTGAATCGGGTTCGTCGAACAGCCTTTTCCGCAAAGAGATGACGAGAATGTTGGGGATGATGGCCTGCCCCATCAGCACTGCGCATATGAATGCTCCGATAATGATATATAAGTTTTCCATTTCTGTATGTTTGGTTTTGGCTTTGCCTCAGTCAGGCATCCGGATTTCCGTTTCCTTTCCCGTGCAAAGTTTTTAGCTGCAAAATTAACTTTATTCCCCTAATCAGACAATACGGCAGACACGAAAAATAGGGTATCGGGCTGTTTTTCCTAAAGAAATTTAGGAAATGGCAGTCCCCGAAGTTTTCCGTAGAGCCGGAATGCAACGGGCTTTGAGCTTCGCCTCCTTTTCAGGCGGTTATTTGGGAGCCTTGCGGTACAGATAGATCGCGATGAAGAGGTACAGGATATTCGGGATCCATACGGCAAGGTTCGGAGGCGTATTGCCGTTGATGGCAAACGTAGACGAAATCGTCTGGAACAGGATGTACGAGAAGCTCAGGGCGATTCCGATGCCGAGGTGAAGCCCCATTCCCCCCTTGCGCTTCTGCGACGAGAGCGACAGTCCGATTACCGTCAGGATAAACGCGGCGAAGGATGTGGCGATGCGGCGGTAGTATTCCACCTCGAACACCTTGATGTTGGCGAATCCGCGCTGCTTCTGGTTGTCGATGTATTGCCGGAGCTGGCGGCTGGTCATCGTTTCCTGCTGTCCCCGCGTGATGAGGAAGTCCTGCGGCTCCATATTGATGGTAGAGTCCAGGCGTTCGCCGCGGGTGATGGTTTCGCGCATGCCCCTCATTTCACGTATCATGTAATCCTTGATGATCCAGCGGTGTACGCCCGTCGTGTCGTAGGTGATGCGCCGTGCGGTGAGATGCGACACCAGCTTGTGGTTTTCGAACTTGTCGAGCGAGAAGCGGTAGCCCGTCTTGTTGAAGTTCTCATACCGTTCCATATAGGCCACCACCCCGGTGTCCACCTCCAGCTGGATGTTGCGGGCATAGTCTGCCTGCCGCTTGTTCTTGTATACCTCCTCGAATTTCAGGCGCGTCACGCTTCCCGTGGGGATCACTTCGGTGCTGAGCACATACGTCACGAGGGCGATGATGGCCGCTGAGATCATGTAGGGGACCATGAGCCGCTTGAAACTCATTCCGGTGGAGAACATGGCGATTATTTCGGAGTTCTCCGCCAGCTTGGAGGTGAAGAAGATGACGGCGATGAACACGAACAGCGGACTGAACAGGTTGGTGTAGTAGGGGATGAAGTTCAGGTAATAGTCGAACATGATCGCTTTCAGCGGCGCCTTGTTGTTGATGAAGTCGTCGATGTTCTCGTTGATGTCGAACACCACGGCAATCGAGATGATCAGGGCGATGGCAAAGAAGTAAGTCCCCAGGAACTTCACGATGATGTACCTGTCGAGCCTTTTCAGCCATTTTTTCTTGAAAGGATTCCCCTTGAGCTTCTTCAGTTCTTCTTTCAGCCGGGGCATTCCGGCCTTCATTTTTTCCTTTATGTTCTGTATCGCGTTTATCTTCTTCATGAGCCAGGGCAGTTTAAAGTCGGGTCGTTACCTGTTCCACCATCTTGGGCTTCCAGGTCGAGAAGTCGCCGGCGATGATATGCCTGCGCGCTTCGCCAGCCAGCCAGAGGTAGAAGGCAAGGTTGTGTATTGAGGCAATCTGCAGCGCCAGCAGCTCCTGGGCGTGGAAGAGGTGGCGCAGGTAAGCCTTGCTGTACATGGTGTCGACATACGACGCTCCGTCGGCCTCGATGGGCGAGTAGTCGTTTTCCCACTTCTTGTTGCGCATGTTCATGATTCCCTGCTTGGTGAAGAGCATGCCGTTCCGTCCGTTTCGTGTAGGCATTACGCAGTCGAACATGTCCACTCCGCGTTCGATGCCTTCGAGGATGTTTGCCGGCGTGCCCACGCCCATCAGGTATCGCGGTTTGTCGGCGGGAAGTATTTCGTTGACCACTTCGATCATCTCGTACATCTTTTCGGTAGGTTCGCCCACAGCGAGTCCGCCGATAGCGTTTCCGTCGGCATTTTTCGAGGCGATGTATTCAGCCGAGCGGCGGCGCAGGTCGGGATAGACGCATCCCTGCACGATGGGGAAGAGCGACTGGCTGTAGCCGTACTTCGGTTCCGTTTCGTTGAAGCGCGCGATGCAGCGGTCGAGCCACCGGTGCGTAAGTTCCATCGACTTTTTTGCGTACTCGTAGTCGGACGTGCCCGGCGCGCATTCGTCGAAAGCCATCATGATGTCCGCTCCGATGGTCCGTTCGATATCCATCACCCGTTCCGGCGTGAAGAGATGCTTCGATCCGTCGATGTGCGAGCGGAACTCCACGCCTTCCTCCCTCATCTTGCGTATTCCGGCAAGCGAGAACACCTGGAACCCCCCGCTGTCGGTGAGCATGGGTCGGTCGAAGCCGTTGAACCTGTGCAGTCCGCCGGCCCCCTCGATGATGTCCAGTCCCGGGCGCAGGTAGAGGTGGTATGTATTTCCCAGGATGATTTGCGCCTTGATGTCTTCCTTGAGTTCGTGCAGATGCACTCCTTTCACGGTTCCTGCCGTTCCCACGGGCATGAAGATCGGCGTTTCGATCTGTCCGTGGTCGGTTGTGATCAGTCCTGCACGCGCGTTTGATTTCGGATCAGTATATTGCAGTTCAAATTTCATTGCATTCGGTTGAAAATGATTAATTGCCGGCTTTCCCGTTTTCCTTGTGTTCGGCGGTAAAGTCGATCGGGTCTGCCACCTTTTCGTTTGTCAGGGCCAGCTTGAGCACCTCGCGTATATCCTTCACATAATGGAAGGCAACCCCCTCGAGATACATCGGCTGTATTTCCTCGATATCCTTGCGGTTGTCTTCGCAGAGGATGATGTCCTTGATTCCGGCTCGTTTGGCCGCCAGGATCTTTTCCTTGATACCCCCCACCGGCAGCACCTTTCCGCGGAGCGTGATTTCGCCCGTCATTGCCAGGTTCGCCTTCACCTTGCGCTGGGTGAGGGCAGAAGCCAGCGAGGTGACCATGGTGATGCCCGCCGACGGCCCGTCTTTGGGGATAGCCCCTTCGGGCACATGGATATGGATGTTCCAGTTGTCGAAGATTCCTTCCGGCAGGTTGAGGTATCCGCTGTGCGCCTTGAGGTATTCGAGCGCCAGCATGGCCGACTCCTTCATCACGTCCCCCAGGTTTCCGGTGAGCGTGAGCTGTCCCTTTCCCCGGCTCAGGCTGGTTTCGACGAAGAGGATCTCGCCCCCTACGGCCGTCCATGCCAGTCCCGTCACCACTCCGGCGTATTCGTTGCCCTGATACTTGTCGCGCGAGTACTCGGCGGGCCCGAGGTATTGCGGGATGTCCTTGGCCTTCAGCTCATGGGTTTCCGTAAAGTTTCCGCTGGCGATTTCGAGCGCGATTTTCCGCATCACCTTGCTGATTTTCTTCTCCAGTTCGCGCACGCCGCTCTCGCGGGTATAGTTTTCGATGATGTACTCGATGGCCCCTTTCGAGAATTTCACGTGCTCCTTCTTCAGTCCCGTGGCGTCCATTTCCTTCGGGATGAGGTGGCGGCGCGCTATCTCGATCTTCTCTTCCGTGATGTATCCGCTCACCTCGATCAGCTCCATGCGGTCGAGCAGCGGTCCCGGGATGGTGGCCAGGTTG
Organism: Bacteroides gallinaceum; assembly: GCF_030373775.1. Lineage (NCBI taxonomy): Bacteria > Pseudomonadati > Bacteroidota > Bacteroidia > Bacteroidales > Bacteroidaceae > Bacteroides > Bacteroides gallinaceum. The sequence continues at coordinate 29,389 of NZ_JAUDEN010000004.1, forward strand.
TTTGCCGTGGCGATGAACATCACTTTCGACAGGTCATAGTCGATGTCGATGTAGTTGTCGTGGAACGAGCTGTTCTGTTCCGGGTCGAGCACTTCGAGCATGGCCGACGACGGGTCGCCGTGGCTGTCGCTGCTCAGCTTGTCGATTTCGTCGAGGATGATGACCGGGTTCGACGTTTCCGCCTTGATCAGGCTTTTGATGATGCGTCCCGGCATGGCTCCGATATACGTCTTGCGGTGTCCGCGTATCTCCGCCTCGTCGTGTACGCCTCCGAGCGACATGCGCACATACTTGCGTTTCAGCGCGGCCGCGATGGATCGTCCGAGCGAGGTTTTTCCCACGCCCGGAGGGCCGTAGAGGCAGATGATGGGCGATTTGAGGTCGCCTTTCAGCTTCAGCACGGCGAGGTGTTCAAGGATTCGCTCCTTCACCTTTTCCAGTCCGTAGTGGTCCTTGTCGAGCACCTTCTTGGCGTTCGGTATGTCGATATAGTCGGTTGAGTAGACATCCCACGGCAGCGAGAGAATGGTCTGGAGGTAGGTATACTGCACGTTGTAGTCGGGCGACTGCGGGTTCACCCTTTCCAGTTTCGTCACCTCTCTTTCGAAGACGTCTGCCACCTCCTTCTTCCATTTCTTCTTCTCGGCCTTTGCGCGGAGCTCGTCGATTTCGTCGTCCTGTCCCGTGCCCAGTTCGTCCTGTATGTTCTTGATCTGCTGCTGGAGGAAATATTCCCTCTGCTGGCGGTCGAGGTCCTCGCGCGTGCGCATCTGGATGTTCTGCTTGAGGGTGGCGAGCTGCACTTCCCTGTTGAGCACCTGGATCAGGCGGTAAAGCCTTTCCTTGAGGCTGTTTATCTGGAGCAGTTCGTATTTGTCTGCGATGGAGAACGGGAAGTTGGCGCTGATGAAGTTGATCAGCATCTCGCTGTTGTCGATGTTCTTGATGGCGAACGAAGTGTCGGGCGCCATGTGTTCGGACAGCTCGATGAGCTTGGCGCTGAGTTCCTTGCACGTGTCGAGCAGTGCCTTGAACTCGTCGGTGTCCTCCTCTGTCATGTTTTCCTCGATGACGCTGACTTTCCCTTTCATGTAGGGCCTCATGGCCGTTACTTCTTCGAGCCTGACCTTCGGTCCTGTCGCCTGCAGGATGACGGTTGTGTTTCCCGTAGGCATTTCAAAAATACGGAGCACTTTTCCGATTACGGCAACCGGGTAGAGGTCCTTGAATTCCGGATTGTCTACTTCGCTGACTTTCTGCGTGGCGATGACGATGGAGCACTTGTTTTTCAGTGCCATGTTGACCAGCTTGAGCGTAGGCCGCCTGCCCACCGTGACCGGCATGACCACAGACGGCAGTATAATCATGTTTCGCAAGGTCATCACCGGCAGTTCATCATTCAGTTCTTCCAGGTTGTTTTCGACCGGGAGAGTTTCTATTTCGGTCAGCATTGAAATGTCTTCTCCTTCTTTTTCCGGGAGAAATGCTTCTTTTCTTGTTCTTCTTGCCATATTTTGGTTTCCGTAAACTTTATATTTGTTCAAAAACGGCACAAAGTTAATCATTCCGCTTTGAATTAAGAAGAACTGCGGCTTCAAATACATATAATAAAAATGAAATGTGCGGTTATTCGCCTCTTCCGGCGGGCAAATGCGTGTGCTTCCGCCGGCTTCCGCGCGAATGACGGCGGGCTGTTTGCGGCTGTGAAATTTATTTTCCGTAACTTTGCCGCAAAATGATACGTTATGCCGAACCCTTATTTCAAATTCAAGCAGTTTACGGTGTTTCATGACAGATGCGCCATGAAGGTAGGTACCGACGGCTCGCTTCTCGGAGCCTGGGCGGAGGTGGAACACGCACGGCAGGTGCTCGACATAGGTACGGGCACGGGGCTGATCGCACTGATGGCGGCGCAGCGCAGCCGAGCGCAGGTGACGGCCGTCGACATTGACGCGGACGCGGCGGAGCAGGCGCGCGAGAATGCCGCCCGTTCGCCCTGGAAAGAACGGATCGCCGTGGAGCGGATGGACGCGAGGCAGCTTCCCGCTTCGTGGGAAAAGAGGTTTGACGCGGTGGTGTCGAATCCGCCTTATTTCGTGGAAGACGTGAAATCGCCGTCTTCGGCGCGTAGCCTGGCGCGGCATTCCGGTTCGCTGGAGTTCGGCACGCTGCTGCGGGAGGCGGGCAGGGTGCTTGCCGGCGACGGCGTGTTTTCGGTGGTTCTTCCTGCAAGTGCGGGGCCGGATTTCACGGCGCTTGCGCTTCGTGAGCGGCTGTACCTGTCGCGCCAGACATGGGTGCTGCCGAAGCCCGGCACATCGCCCAAGCGGGTGCTGCTGGCCTTCACCCATACCCAGCCCGCCGCCACGCTGACAGACGAGCTGGTGATCGAAACGGCTCCGAGGGTGTATAGTCCGGAGTTTGTGCGGCTGCTGTCCCCGTTCTACCTGGCTTTGTAGCTTGACGGATGTTTAGCCGCAGCTCTTGTTCTGCATCTTCCGCCTGCGGATCATTTCTTGGAAAGCCTTCTCAGGATCTGCTGGTTGAGCATGAGCAGCTGCTTGTGCTTGTCGGCGATGGTTGCGGTGATGGGGCGCCGCTCGATGAAGTCGGTGAAGTGCTGCAGGACGTTCAGGGGCGGCGGAGCGATGCGTTTCGGGCGTACCGGCGCTATCACGTTCAGCCCCTGGTGTACGATTTCCACCTTCAGGTCTTTCCCGCCCATCTGCGGATCTCCGTCGAAATGGAATACCCCCTCCTTCGTGCGGTGGATGATGATGCACTTGTCCTTCATGGTCTTGATCCGGCTGTTTTGGTCGAGCATCCTGTTGAAGAGCTGGAAAGCCAGCGTCGGCACGTCGAGCACGGTGAACGGTTCGAGGACGGTGATGTCCATCATCCCGTCGGTAAGCGAAGCGTGCGGCGCGATGTAGGCGTTGTTGCCATACTGCGACGCGTTTGCGCAGGCGATGAGGAAGGCCTTGTAATGGACGGTGCCGGCCGAGTTTTCGATTTCGTACGTTTCGGGCCGGTAGTTCAGCGATTCGTGGAGCGTATTTTCGAGGTACGTAAGCAGTCCCCTCCGTCCCGAGTCGGCGAACTTCAGGCTGACGAACGCATCAAACCCCACGCCGCACGTGCAGAAAAACGGGTGTCCGTCGATTATTCCGTAGTCGATCGTCTTCCGGAGATCGTCGTTGAGCACATGGATGGCCCCTTTCGGGTCCATCGGGATGTGGAGGTGCCTTGCAAGCCCGTTTCCCGAGCCGCAGGGGATGATTCCCAGGCACGAAGACGTATGGATAAGCGAGCGGCCGATTTCGTTGATGGTTCCGTCGCCTCCGATGGCCACTACCGTGTCAACACCTTCCTCCGCTGCCCGGGCTGCTATTTCGGACGCATGTCCTGCATATTCCGTCTTCCTCACTTCATAGTCGAACTTGTTGTGGTCCAGCAATTCATCGATCAGCCGGAGGATGGCCTCCTTGTTGTGTGTCCCTGATATGGGGTTGACGATGAATGTCATTCGTTTTTTCTTATCCATAATCCAATCTTCGGCTTAGAGCCTGTCTGAATTTTCCGGTTGCGTCTTTTTATCCGCCCTTTTTGAGCTTGTTTCCGGTCTGTTCTCCGCTTTTACCCGTCAGACAGCCCGCCGTCATCCCCGTAAAAGCTGAAAAAACATCCCCGAAAGCAATTCTCAAGCCGAGGCAGAGCAGAAATTTAAACAGGCTCTTGGTTTAAGTATACAAAATTAATGCAATATCGGATAAAATTGTTCGGAATTGTGGTTTATTTGTGCCGGAATTGAATTTTTTTGTGGGGCTTGCTTTGCTGAAACGAGAATTTATTATCTTTGCACATTCATTTGCGTTCGGGCCTTGCCGTTGCGGTGCCCGCAGGAAGAGAAGAGATTATTTAATTATATAATGTAAGCGGACCAGAATGCCGCTTATTCATGATTGGAATATGGGATTATTACAAGAAAAGCTAAGTAAATTCAGAGTGCCTCAGATGTATATGGAAAGAGGCGTTTACCCTTATTTCCGTGAAATAGACAGCGCACAGGACACGGAAGTGATGATGGACGGGAAGAAGGTGCTGATGTTCGGTTCCAACTCGTATATGGGGTTGACATACGACAAGCGGATCATTGAGGCGGCCATTGCCGCTACCCGCAAGTACGGTACGGGATGTGCCGGTTCGCGCCTGCTGAACGGAACGCTCGACATCCATGTGGAGCTTGAAAAGGAACTCGCGGAATTTGTGGGGAAAGACGAGGCGTTGTGTTTTTCTACCGGTTTCACGGTGAACGAAGGCGTGATTCCGCAACTGGTGGGACGGGGCGACTACATCATCTGCGACGACCGTGACCACGCTTCCATCGTCGACGGACGCCGTCTGTCGTTTGCCACACAGTTGAAGTACAAGCATAATGACATGGATGCCCTGGAGAAGGAGCTGCAGAAGTGCGACCCCGATGCCGTCAAGCTGATTGTCGTTGACAGCGTATTCTCCATGGAGGGCGACCTGGCCAATCTGCCGGAGATCGTCCGCCTGAAGAAGAAGTACAACGCTTCGGTATACGTGGACGAGGCTCATGGCCTGGGCGTGTTCGGACGCAACGGACGGGGAGTCTGCGATCATTTCGGCCTGACGGACGAGATCGACGTGATTATGGGCACGTTCAGCAAGTCGCTCGCTTCGATCGGAGGCTTTGTGGCCGCCGACAAGGACACCATCAACTGGCTGCGCCACAATGCGCGTTCCTACATCTTCCAGGCGAGCAACACGCCGGCGGCTACGGCTGCGGCAAGAGAAGCGCTGCACATCATCCGCACAGAGCCTGAACGCCAGGAGAACCTGTGGAAGATCACGAACTATGCGCTGAAGTGTTTCCGCGAGGCGGGATTTGAAATCGGCGATACCGAAAGCCCGATCATTCCGCTCTATGTGCGTGATACGGACAAGACCTTCGAGGTGACGAAGCTGGCCTTCGACGAAGGCGTGTTCATCAATCCGGTGATTCCGCCCGCATGTGCTCCGCAGGACACGCTGGTCCGTTTCGCCCTGATGGCTACGCATACGAAAGAGCAGATCGACTTCGCCATCGAAAAGCTGATAAAGTGTTTCAGGCAGCTTGACCTGTTGAAATAAGCGGAAGAAACCGCATACGGGAGGCGCAAAGATACAGAGCAGACAAACGTGGATGAGGCTGTGTCTTTGTGCCTTTTTTGTTTATATCCTATATTTTCTGTATTTGTACTATGATACTCAATGAAAAAGACAGCCGCCACGAGCAGGTGCTTCTGGTGGCGCAGGAGATGATGCTTGCGGCGCGCACGGCTCCGAAGGCGAAGGGGATGGACATAATCGAAGTGGCCATGGTGACCGAGAGCAACATCCGTATCCTGTCGGATACGATGAAGCAGATGTATGAAGAAAACGGATTCAAGTTCTTTCTGCGCGATGCGGAGAATATCCTGAAGGCAGAGTGCATCGTGCTGATCGGCACGCATGAGCATCCGCACGGAATGAACTGCGGGCACTGCGGGTTTGCAACCTGCGGCGAGCGCAGCGAAGGCGTTCCCTGCGCGATCAATTCGGTGGATGTGGGAATCGCCGTCGGCTCGGCCTGCTCTGTGGCTGCCGACCACCGCGTTGACACGCGCGTGATGTTTTCGGCGGGACTTGCCGCCCAGCAGCTCGACTGGCTGGACGGCTGTTCGCAGGTGTATGCCATACCGGTGAGCGCATCGTCGAAAAATCCCTTCTTCGACCGCAAGGCTCCGCAGTAGGAGCGGAGGGCGGTTATGACAGGATGAACTTCTCTACCGCATGCGCCACTCCGTCTTCTTCGTTGGAGAGGGTGATGAAGTCGGCGTTTTCCTTCACCACGTCCTGCGCGTTGGCCATTGCCACGCCCATTCCGGCGAATTTCACCATCGACAGGTCGTTGAATCCGTCGCCTGCCGCCATCAGCTCTTCGCGCTTCAGGCCGAGCTCGTCCAGCAGGACCGAGAGCGAGCGTGCCTTGTCGATTCCCTTCGGCACAAGCTCCAGGAAGTAAGGCTCCGAGCGGAACACTCCCATGCGGTCTTTCAGGTGCTCGCGCATCTCGGCCTCCAGCCGGGCCAGCCGTGCCGGCTCTCCCACGATGAGGCATTTGGCGATGGGGTGTTTCACGGCCTCAAGGAAGTTGTCTACCTTCTTGATTTTCATTACGTTGAGAAGGGCTTCCTTGAGCACGTACTCATCGTCGGGCTTTTCGGTCAGCACGTATTCGTTTTCGTAGGTTACGATGGCGAAGCCGTTCTTTTTCGCGCATTCGTAGAGATACGGAAGGACATCGTGGTCGAGCAGGTTCTTGTACATGATTTCGCGTGTGCGCCAGTCGATAATCTCCCCTCCGTTATAGGCGAGGATATACCCCCCGAACTTGTCCAGCCCGAGCGCGTTGGCGAGAGGAGCCACCCCGTATGTCGGCCGTCCGGATGCCAGGATGATTTTCACTCCCTTTTCCTGCTGCGCCCTGATGAGCGTTTCGCGCGTATGGGGAGTGATTTCCTTCTTCGAGTTGGTGAGCGTGCCGTCGAGGTCGAGTGCCAAAAGTTTGAATTCCATAGAATGTGTCATTTAAATTGATAAACTCTTTTCGTTGCGCAAAAATAGTGGAAAATCGGGACTTTTCCGTGCCGCCTCCGCCTTTTTCGTTCAGGATGGCGGGAAACTTTCTTTTACTTGACGGGACATTTTACTTCGGATGACGGGACATTTTGCTTCGGATGACGGGACAAGTTTTTTTTCTTTCAGCATAAAATCCTAAAAACTTGTCAACTTGCAGTCTTTGTTCATCGAAAAAGATTATCTTTGCACTAATTTTAGCATAACAAAAAGAGAAAAGCTGCCCGGTCTGCGGCGGAATTTCTCCCGTAAAATGTATAACGATTCAGAATAATTATGAGGAAACAGCTCATCGGAATTACTTTTTTTCTGTTGTCATGCGGAATCGTCGGAGTGACCGCCCAAACCAGCAGCATGACAGACTCTCAGGTGATTGAATATGTGAAGCAGGGACTGCAGCAGGGGAAAGATCAGCAGACAATCGCTCTGGAACTGCTCAGCCAGGGAGCTACGCAGGAACAGCTGCTGCGCCTGAAGTCACAGTATTCTTCTTCAACTTCTGCTGCGGAAAGCAGCTCTTCGTCGGACGAGGGAGCGTCCGAATCCGAACTCGATACCGAACGCACGCGGAAAATCAACGAAGGGAAAACCGCCGCACTGACCGGCTCGAACGCATCGGACAAGAATCCGAACGACTTTCTGCTCTCTGACGAGATGAAGGGGACGATGGAGAGGCGCGCGGCGTTGAAAAAGGCAACGGTGTCGGAAGATGACGTGTTCGGACGGAATATCTTCAACATCGACAAGTTGACTTTCGAGCCGAACAACAACATGGCTACTCCTGCCAACTACTGCCTGGGACCGGGCGACGAGGTGATCATCGACATCTGGGGGGCGAGCCAGACTACAATCAAGAAGGAAATTTCGCCCGACGGCTACATCAACATACCCAACCTTGGCCCTGTCTACCTGAACAACATGACGGTTGACGAAGCGCGCCGCGTGCTCAAGGAAGAGCTGAAGAAAATCTATGCCGACTCGGCGAACAACATCCAGGTAACGTTGGGAAACATCCGCACGATTCAGGTGAACGTGATGGGCGAAGTGGTGGCTCCGGGATCGTATGTGCTCTCGTCGTTCTCCACCGTCTTCCATGCCCTTTATGTGTCGGGCGGAGTGAGCGACATCGGCAGCCTGCGCAACGTGAAGGTGTCGCGCGCCGGAAAGCAGGTGGCCACCCTCGACGTGTACGACTATATCATGCAGGGGCGCATTGAGGACGACATCCGCCTGCAGGACGGCGACGTGGTGATCGTGCCTGCCTACGACGAGCTGGTGAAGATAAAGGGCCGCGTGAAACGGCCGATGTTCTACGAAATGAAGAAGGGCGAAACGGTGGCCACGCTGCTGAAATACGCCGGAGGCTTCTCGGCCGACGCATACAAGAAAACGGTGAGCGTGGTGCGGCAGAACGGGCGCGAATATTCCGTGGCTACGGTGGACGAAACGGACTTCTCGGTGTTCAGAACTCAGGACGGCGACGTGGTGACCGTTGATTCGATACTCAACCGCTATGCCAACCGCCTGGAAGTGCGGGGAGCCGTCTACCATCCGGGAATCTACGAGCTGAGCGGATCGCTCAACACCGTGCGCCAGCTGGTAGAAAAGGCCGACGGACTGCTTGGCGACGCCTTTGTGGGCCGGGCTGTCCTCTACCGCGAACGCGAGAACCTGACGAAGGAAGTGAAGTCGGTTGACATTCTGGGCATTCTGGAAGGCAGTTCGCCCGACATCCCTTTGCAGAAGAACGACATTCTCTATATACCGAGCATCCACGACCTTCAGGATCTGGGCAAGGTGAAGATTTTCGGCGAGGTGAACAAGCCGGGAGAATACACGTATGCCGACAACATGAGCCTGGAGGATCTGGTGATCACCGCCGGGGGACTGAAGGAATCGGCTTCGCTGGTGCGTGTGGACGTGGCGCGCAGAATCCGCGACCCGCACAGTACGGCCGAGTCGGAAACGATCGGGCAGAACTTCACTTTCCGCCTGAAGGACGGCTTTGTAGTCGACGGGCAGGCAGGCTTTGTGCTCCAGCCTTACGACCAGGTGTTTGTGCGCCGCAGCCCGAGCTACAACGAGCAGCAGATCGTGACGGTGAAGGGAGAGGTGCTCTATGCCGGCGAATACAACCTGGACTCGAAAGACCAGCGTCTGAGCAGCATCATCAGCCGTGCGGGAGGCGTGAGCCAGTTTGCCTATGTGCGCGGAACGAAGCTGCTGCGTGTGGCTAACCAGGACGAGCTGGACCGCATGAAGGACGTGATCGAGATGATAAAGAAAGAAATCGGCGCAGGGATGGTTTCTATCCTCGGGCTGAAGGTGGACAGCATCTTCTCGGTGGGAATCGACCTTGAAAAGGCTCTCGCCAATCCGGGAGGAGATGCCGACATCGTGCTTCGCGAAGGCGACATGATTGTGGTGCCCGAATACGTGAACACGGTGAAGGTGAACGGCGCGGTGATGATGCCGAACACGGTGTCTTTCATCAGCGGCGAGAACGTGAACTATTATCTGAGCCAGGCGGGCGGATACTCGAACAACGCGAAGAAGAAGCAGAAGTTCATTATCTATATGAACGGCCAGGTGGCCAAGGTGAAGGGCAGCGGAAAGAAGCAGATCGAGCCGGGATGCGAAATCGTGGTGCCGGGCAAGACACGCAGCTTCAACCTCGCCACAATGATGTCGAACGCCACTTCGTTTGCTTCGCTGGCTACGATGATCGCTTCGCTGGCGGTGATGTTCAAGAACTGATCCGCGCGGCCGCATGACGGCCGGTGCCGCCAACTCTTGGTTTAACATTAAACAATAGATACGTGAAAACAAAAGTCAGACTGATCGTGATGAACTTCCTCCAGTTCGCTGTGTGGGGAGCTTATCTCACTTCGATGGGAACTTACCTCGCAAAGGTAGGCCTGGGAGTTCACATCGGGTTGTTTTATGCGATGCAGGGTGTTGTGTCGCTGTTCATGCCCGCCATTCTGGGCATAGTGGCCGACCGCTGGGTGCCTGCCCAGCGGCTGCTGGGGCTGAGCCATCTGCTTTCGGCCCTGTTCATGGGCGGGGCTGGCTACTACGCCATGACGATGGGAGAGGATGTGGAGTTTACCACGCTGTTTGCCTTTTATTCGGTGGCGGTGGCTTTCTATATGCCTACGCTGGCTCTCTCGAATTCGGTGGCCTATACGGCCCTCGACAAGGCGGGGCTTGAAACGATCAAGGCGTTTCCTCCCATCCGCACGTTCGGGACGATCGGCTTCATCTGTTCCATGTGGATTGTCGACCTGCTGGGCTTCCAGCAGAACTACATGCAGTTTTTCGCCAGTGCGGCATGGAGCGTTGTGCTTGCGGTTTATGCGAATACGCTGCCCGAATGTCCGGTGAACCGCGGTTCGGACAAGCGCAAGTCGCTGGTCGACGCCCTCGGACTCCGCGCCTTCCTCCTGTTCAAGGACAGGAAGATGGCGATATTCTTCATCTTCTCGATGCTTCTGGGCGTTTCGCTCCAGATCACCAACGGATTCGCCAATCCGTTCATAACCAGCTTCAGCTCGATACCCGAGTATGCGGGCACGTTCGGCGTGCAGCACGCCAACCTGCTGATTTCGCTGTCGCAGATCAGCGAAACGTGCTGCATCCTGCTGATACCTTATTTCCTGAGCCGCTTCGGCATCAAGCGTGTGATGCTGATAGCGATGGTTGCATGGGTGCTGCGCTTCGGGCTTTTCGGGTTCGGCAATCCGGGAAACGGGGTCTGGATGTTCGTCTTGTCGATGATCGTCTACGGTGTGGCGTTTGACTTCTTCAATGTTTCGGGCTCGCTTTATGTGGACAAGGAAACCGATCTCTCTGTCCGCTCGAGCGCGCAGGGACTGTTTGTCATCATGACGAACGGAATCGGCGCCACGGTCGGCACGCTCAGCGCCCAGTGGGTTGTGAACCGCTTTGTCGACTTCTCTTCGTCCCTTCCTCAGGTAGACGGATGGAGCAAGGCCTGGTTTATTTTTGCCGCATATGCCCTGGTTGTGGCCGTGGCATTTTCGGCGGTATTCAGATATAAACACGAACGAAAATAAAATGGAGGTTTTTTATGAGTGAGATCATACTCAAAGTGCTGGACATATCAACGGTACTCCGTCCGTCCAACGCCCATGCGCTGGTGCTGAAGGAGGACGGTCCTCGCGAGAGAAAGCTGGCATTGATTATCGGCGCGCATGAGGCGCAGTGCATCAAGCTGGCGAGGATGGATTACCAGACCCCTCGTCCGCTGACATACGAAATGATGGCCCATGTCTTGTCGGGAGGCGGCCTGCACATTGAGAAAGCTGTCATCTACGACATCCGGGAAGGGATCTATTCATCGTGGCTGCACGTGGAGCGTCCGGACGGAAGCGTTTTTCTGGTCGACTCGCGCACCACGGACGCCATCTGCCTGTCGCTGCTCATGCACTTCCCGGTCTGCATCGACGAGGAGCTGCTGGAGCGCGAGCGGCTGCACGGCATCTCTGACGACGGAAGCTGCTACACGGTTTCGGTGAACAACGTCAGTCTGGACATGCTGAAGAAGGCGATGGACGATGCCGTGAGGGTTGAGGACTACGAGCGCGCATCGGAACTCAGGGATGAAATCCGGAGGAGAGAGAAAGGAAATGTTTGTTAGTTCGTGATATTTTGTAGGGATGCATTTGTTTTATACCCCAGATATACTCGCCAGTCCCGACCTTCCGGAAGAAGAGGCGGGGCATTGCCTCAGGGTGCTCCGTCTGGGTACAGGCGATGAAGTGACGCTCACCGACGGCAAGGGCTGCTTCTACCGGGCCGTCATCAGTGCGGCGACGGGAAAGCGTTGCCAGGTGAAAGTGTTGGAGAAGATGCCGCAGGAGCCCTTCTGGAAAGGGCATCTGCATCTGGCGATGGCTCCGACCAAGAATATGGACCGGGTGGAGTGGTTTGCAGAGAAGGCTACGGAAATCGGCTTTGATGAACTGAGCTTCCTGAACTGCCGCTTTTCGGAAAGAAAGGTGATCAAGACGGAAAGGGTGGACAAGATTGTCGTGTCGGCCATGAAACAGTCGCTCAAGGCACGCAAGCCGGCGGTGAACGAGATGACTGGTTTCACGCAGTTTATGGAGCGGGAATTTCCGAGTCAGCGTTTCATCTGCCATTGCTATGACGGAGAGAAGCCTTTGCTGAAAGATGTGCTTGTGCCCGGCGGGGATGCCGTGGTGCTGGTAGGTCCGGAAGGCGACTTCAGCCGCGAGGAGGTGGAGCTGGCCGAATCGAAAGGTTTCCGCCCCGTGAGCCTGGGACGCTCGCGGCTGCGCACGGAAACGGCGGCGCTGGTGGCTGTCCATCTGATGAACTTGGCCAACAGCTGACCGGACCGGATTGGATGAACCAAAAGTTTTTTGATTATGCGAAAATATCGTTTTTTACTTGGAGCCGTACTGTGCGCGCTTTGCTTCGTGTCGTGTACGGACAGCAGCAAATATGTAAACGCGCTGCCTGATGATGCGGCGGCTGTAGTGGCTGTGAACCTGGAGCAGATGGCAGCGAAGAGCGGGGTGGACGAGAAGACGGCCGCTTCGTTTGCCGAAGCGCTGAAAGGCGAAATTCAGGGTGCCGACGAGCTGGTCGACAGGATTGCGAAGGATCCGTCGGAAAGCGGGCTTGACCTGAAAGACAAGGTTTATCTGTTCGCTTCTCCTTCGGGAAGTCTGGCGGGACTGCTTGCACGGGTGTCTGACAGCGGAAAGGTCGGACGCATGCTGGAACTTCTGAAACAGCAGCAGGTGTGTGAGGAGCCGGTTGAAAGTGACGGATGCACGTGGACGGTGGCAGGGGCTTCGCTGGTTGCCTACACGGACGCGGCGTTTCTGATTGTGGCCGAGCCGGGAAGATCTGACGCAAGGACGCTGCAGCACAGGGTGTCGATGTTGCTGCGGCAGGGAGATGGCGAAGGCTTTGCGGCAGGCGCGGATTTTGGCAGGCTGAAGGACGCCGCTGAGGATGTGGCAGCCCTGTTGTCGCTCGACCTGCTTCCGAGAACATACGTCGCTCCGCTGACGATGGGCGTGTCGGCCGAACTGAACCTGACGAATGTGAAGTGTCTGGCTACGCTGAACTTTGAGGAAGGGAAGGCGGTGCTGGAAGCCGAGCCTCTGATTGCCGACAAGCTGATGGCAGAGATGCTCGAAAAGCAGCGGAAGGCATCGGGCCGTGTGGAAGGAACCTATCTTGATCTGTTCCCGGCCAACACCGGCGTATGGATGACGGGCAATATGGACGGAGGAAAGATATTCGACCTGCTGTGCGAGAATCCCACCGTCCGCCAGCAGTTTGAAAGCTCGATGATGCCGGTCGACTTCAAGCTGATTTTCAACTCGATAAAGGGAGATATGGCCCTTGCTGTTCCGAATCCGGCAGAAAGCGGGAGCTTCATCGCGTATGCGGATGTGACCAACCGCGATTTCTTGCAGACATTCGAGGATCTGAAGCCGCTGCTGGCGCTTACGGGCGGAACAATGACGCTGAAGAACAACGGTACGGACGAATATGAGTTCCGCATGACGGACGGTTCCGTAATCAATCTGCCCCCCGGAAACGCTTCATTCTGGTTCGGCGTGAAGGACGGGCGTTTCTATCTGACGAACGACCGTTCGCTTGTAGGCCGCAGGGTGCCGGGACTGACCTTGCGCGACTGCGAGTGGGGCGGCCGGGTGAAGGGAAAGATGTTTTATCTGGCTGTCAGCGTGAAGGATCTGGCGGCGAAGACGGCCTCTGCTTCCGGAATGGCGCGTGTCGCTCCCGTGCTGCAGCTGTCGGATTATGTGACGGTGGAGTCGGCTGACGGCAAGAAGGTCCGGATGGAGTGGGTCATGAAGGACCGGAAAAAGAATGTACTTAGACAGTTCGCGGCTTTTTGAGCCGGACGAGCAAGGCGGATTATGAATACAATCGAACTACAACAGACATTGCCCGAAGTGTTTGCGGGACGCGACGGAATCGTTTCGGACGTATGGCACAGGCAGGTAGCTTTCCAGAAAGGGCAGAAATACCTGATCGAGGCGGCTTCGGGCACAGGCAAGTCTTCGCTGTGCAGCTATATCTATGGTTACCGCAGCGATTACCAGGGAATCATCTCCTTCGACGGAGAAAACATAAGGAAGTTTCCGATGGCGCGGCGGGTGGAAATCCGCAGGCGTTCGCTCGGAATGCTTTTCCAGGAACTCCGGCTTTTTGACGAACTGACGGCGTGGGAGAATGTGCAGCTGAAGAACAGGCTGACGGGCTTCCGCGAAAAGAAGCAGGTGAAGCGGTGGTTTGAAGAGCTGGGAATCGCTGACAAGTGGGATCAGAAGGTCGGCAGGATGTCGTTCGGGCAGCAGCAGCGGGTGGCTTTCGTGAGGGCACTCTGCCAGCCGCTCGACTTTGTGCTGATGGACGAGCCGGTGAGCCATCTCGACGACGGCAATGCGCAGATCATGGCACGCATACTGACCGAGGAGGCGCAGAAGCTCGGCGCCGGCGTGATCGTGACTTCCATCGGGAAAAATCTTCCGCTGGCATACGACAGGGTGATGAAACTTTGAATAGTCCTTAATCTTTTAAATGTTAGCAACGTGATTTGGAAATTATTGCGGCAGCATGTCAGCGTGGCTCAGCTGGTGGGGTTCGCCCTGGCCAATCTGTGCGGAATGGTGATTGTGCTGGTGAGTGTACAGTTTTACAAGGATGTGCTTCCTGTGTTTATGCAGGGGGACAGTTTCATGAAAAAGGATTATCTGATTGTGAGCAGGCGCGTGAGCACGCTCGGGTCGGTTGTAGGCAGAAGCAGTGCTTTCAGCAGCGCCGAACAGGCGGAACTGGAGGAGCAGCCGTTCACGAAGAGCGTGGGAGCTTTCACTCCTGCGCGTTTCCGGGTGTCGGCAGGCATGGGTATGCAGGGGATGCAGCTTTCCACCGCTTTGTTTTTCGAATCTGTTCCCGATGCCTATGTGGATACGGACCTGGAAGGATGGTCTTTCAGTCCCGGTCAGGAAGAAATTCCCATCGTGCTTCCGCGCAACTACCTGAACCTGTATAATTTCGGATTCGCCCAAAGCAGAAGCCTTCCGCAGCTGTCGGAGGGAGTGCTGGGGATGATGAAGCTGGATATCCGCATAAGCGGAAGGGGGCAGGTGAGGCAGATGAAAGGGCGCATTGTAGGATTCTCCGACAGGCTGAACACGATTCTGGTGCCCGAAGCGTTCATGAATTGGGCGAATGCGACTTACGGCGACCAGAAAGAGGCCGGACCTTCGCGGCTCATTGTGGAAGTGAAGAATCCGGCAGACGACCGCATTGCTAAATACCTGAAGGATAAAGGATATGAAACCGAGGGCGACAAGCTGGATGCCGGAAAGACCACCTGGTTCTTGAAAATGATCGTGGGCATCGTGATGGCAGTAGGGCTCGTGATCAGCGTGCTGTCGTTCTACATTCTGATGCTCAGCATTTACCTGCTGTTGCAGAAAAACACGAAGAAGCTGGAAACGCTGCTGCTCGTCGGCTACAGTCCGGCGCGTGTGGCGCGTCCGTACCAGCTGCTTACAGTGGCGCTGAATGCCGTTGTGTTGGCGTTGGGGCTGCTGGTCGTGTCGCTGGTGCGTTCCGCCTATCTGGATGTGCTGGGACGCATGTTCCCGCAGATGAAGGGCGGAAGCATGGCGGTTGCCGTAACGGTGGGGATTGTGCTCTTCCTCATTGTGTCGGCAATAAACATTGCGGCGGTCAGAAAGAAAATTAATTCGATAAGCAACTGACGACTTTTGACGCTATAAAAAGATGATAAAACAGATTGAATTTGCTTTGAGAGCCCGTGCGCGCGGATTTCATCTCATTACCGATGAGGTGGTGGCTCATCTCGGACAACTTCCCCGCACCGGACTGCTCAATCTCTTCATACAGCATACCAGTGCGGCGCTCTCCGTCAACGAAAACTGCGATCCGGACGTGCGGAGCGACATGGGAAAGATATTCGACAACTTGGTGAAAGAACGGGAATCGTGGTACGACCACACCCTGGAAGGGTGGGACGACATGCCTGCGCACGCAAAGGCGACGCTGGTTGGCCCGAGCCTGACCATCCCCATTACGGACGGAAGGCTGAATCTGGGAACCTGGCAGGGAATCTACCTCTGCGAGTTCCGCAACCACGGGGGAAGCAGAAGGATTGTCGCCACGATTCTCGGCGAGTGAAAGAGTCGGGATGAACCGGATATATGCGGGACAGCAGCAATCCGGGCGGATTGCCGGTGCCGGCCGGGCCATATCGTGCCAATCTTTTGGCGGTTATTTTCCCGTTTTGGCAGAGTAAACCGTCTTGTTCGTATATTTTGTTTGAAATGGCTATTTATCGGACATATCTTTATCCTGAAATTATAAAAAGGAAAAAGACATGAAAAAGAATCTGGTGATTATGGGGATGATTTCTGCATTGTTCTCATCTCCGTTCAGTAGCATTTTAGCTTGTGAAAATGAATCTGTTTGGAGTATGGCCGTTTCTGACAGGAAATCGGATCATAAGGGGCCGGGAGCTTCGATGCTGACGGATGAGCTCATAAAGGCGCTCTCTTTGTCTGACGAACAGGTCGAGAAGTGGAAAGAAATAGAATCTGGCTTGCAGGAAAAAATGGAAGCCATGCGTCCGGATAGAAATAGCGGCGAACGCCCGGATCCTGAGAAGATGAGGGAAAAGATGGATTCCATGATGCAAGCATATGATGCGGCTGTGAAGAAAATACTTTCGGATGAGCAGTATGAACAGTTTCAGGCATATCGGGAGAAGAACAGGCCGAAAGGTCGTCCCGGGCACAGACCGGAAATGGATGGACCGGATCGTGAATTTGAAGACGAGATGTTTTGATTAAGGAGAAAAAAGGTGTATCAAAATATAAGGGCCTGTTTAAATTTTCCGATTCAGTATTTTTATCCGCCCCTTTTTGAGCTTGTTTCCGGTCTGTTTCCCGCTTTCACTCGTCAGACAGCCCGCTGTATCTTCGTAAAAACAGAAAAACATCCTCGAAAAATTTCCAAACCGAGGCAGAGCAAAATTTAAACAGGCTCTCAGTCTGGGCTATACCAACGCCTCTTATGGCCGCAACGAAAAATCGGAAAGCGGGCCTTGGAGCAACCTTTCCATCAGCTGGAATCTGCCCAAAGGCTGGCAGCTGAGTTTCAACGGACAGAATTTCTTGTTCCCGGCCATGAAACATAAAGTCTGGACGCAGCAGGAAAATTATTATTCATATACTGCTTCGCGCATGACGGACCGTACCCCCATGTTTGTCCTCGGTATCCGTTATTCCTTCAAGAACAAAGTGACTCAGAAGTGGAGGCAGAAGAAGCAGTTTTATGGTCGCGACAATACACTGCAGGGGATTACAGTGCAATAAAATGTGAAGGGGGAATTTTTTTCAAAAAAACAGCCGCAGCCTTGCTTTATTTCTGAATTCTTTATAAGTTTGTGTTCAAATTTAATACCAAATGTACAAAACACTTTCAACATCTCAATTGACGGTCATTATTCCTTTCTTGAATGAGGGGGAGGAAGTGGCTCATACCGTAGAGAGCGTTTGCCGATATGCCGGGGGCAAGGTGGATATATTGGTGATTAACGATGCTTCCCAGACGCTGTATGACTATGAAGAGATGTTGCGCCCGTATCCGGTGACTTATATCCGCAACGAAAAGAGGATGGGCGTCGCTGCCTGCCGGGACATGGGGGTGCGACGAATCGAAACGCCTTATTTCTTGTTTTTGGATGCGCACATGCGGTTTTACGAGGCAGGCTGGGACAGACGCTTGGTTGGCTACTTGGCTGAGGATGACAGGCGGTTGTTGTGCTGTCAGACCTATGCACTGGCCAAGGACGAGAGCGGGGATATCGAACCTATTCCCAACCGGAAAGTTTCTTACGGTACATTCTTGACGTTTGAAGGCAATACGCCGTTAAGCCCCCGCTGGATATTCGGCGAAGACCCGGCTCCAGACCGGGAACTCATAGATATTCCCTGTGTGTTTGGGGCTGCCTATGCGGCCAGCAAGCGGTATTGGACCTATTTGCGGGGATTGGAAGGACTTATTTATTATGGATATGACGAACCCTACATATCGCTCAAGGTCTGGATGGAGGGCGGACGGTGTCAGTTGGTTAAAGACCTGTTGGCCGGGCATATCTATCGGAAGCGTTCGCCCTATCGGGTCACTCCGGATGAATTGATGTACAATCCGCTGTGGATTGCCACCCTGCTGCTGCCGGAAGAAGAAAAAGGAAAGGTATATGCTGTCTATCGGCAGCAGAACGAATACCTGTTTCAACAGATGATGAAACGGATGGAAGAAAACGGCGAGTTGTTACAGGAACTGAAAGTTTACTATAAACAGATACTGAGGACAGATTTCGGTTGCGTCAAGCAACTAAATGTTTCACATATTAATAATTAAATTTATGGAAGTCAAAACAAACAAAGACTCTCGATTGCCATTAGATGACATCGAAGTGATGGAAGATGAACTGACGTTCGTTTTAGGTGGTGCCGCGATGGCTAATGTTGGGCCAGGAGAAGGTTGTGGCTGTGGATGCGCGACTGGAGGTGGTAAGGGTTGTGGTTGTGCCAGTGGTCAGGGCTGTGGCTGTGGATGCGTTGGTGGATTTGGTTGTGGTTGTGGATGTAGTGATTCTGGACAAAGTCCTGCTGAATAATAAGAGCGGTTGAGATGAAGTTTAAATAAGATCAGCCCGCTCTATATTCAAAGGACATATGAGGCATCTCTCTAAAAGTACGAGAGATGCTGTATGTTACTATGTCAGAATCTGATGTTGTGGGATTAAAGAATGATTTTGGTATATTCCCTTTATTTACTTAAACTTAAATAGTAATGCTAATGAAACGACTCTTTTTCATTCTGCTTGTTATGGCAGTAAATATGCTTGCTTATGCGCAGACTACGATAAGCGGAAGTGTAAAAAATGCGGATAACTTTCCTTTGCAAGGGTGTTCGGTATGGTTCTTGCAGGCCGACACCTTGGCGGGCGGGTGTATCACCGATCATCGGGGAAACTTCGCGCTGCAAGGATTGCCCGAGGGTGAATATATATGCAGGGTTTCGATGGTCGGGTTCAAACAGGCAGATTATGCATTCAAATTGGTTGGGAAAATCCAGATTCCTGCCTTTACCTTGACAGAAGATCCCACACAATTGAGTGAGGTGAAGGTGACCGCCGATCGGCGCAACATAGTAAAAAGCAGTGCCGGCTCATTGACTTATACCCTCTCGGAACACGCCAAACAGTCGGCCACGGCTTATGAGGCACTGATGGAAGTGCCGAGGCTGAGAATAGACCCTTTACGGCGCGAGATATTGCTGGACTCCGGCGAATCTCCACTGGTATTGATTGACGGGGTAAGGCGTGAAGGCTATATTGACGTGCTGAATCCGGAAATCATGGAATCGGTGGAGGTGGTGGAAGTGCCCTCTGCGCGCTATATGGGCGATGAGAGTACCACTTGTGTCCTGAATATCCATCTCAAACGGAACAAGATGCTTCCTTATGTAAACGGCAGTGTAAGTATGAGTCATTCTGTGGCTTCTAAATATGGAGTAGGGACATTCAATCTGGAAGTCGGTGATTCCGTTTCTTCGCTATATCTGCTGTTGCAGGACTTTTATTATAAGGATGACATGAGCGACTTCTATTCGGAGAGCCAATCCGGCGACCTGTTAAGGAAACAAACGGCCCGATCGGAATATAACTGCAATATGATATATGCCGGCTTGGGCGGGGACCGTATTTTTTCCGACAAGGAC
Source organism: Bacteroides gallinaceum (assembly GCF_030373775.1). NCBI lineage: Bacteria > Pseudomonadati > Bacteroidota > Bacteroidia > Bacteroidales > Bacteroidaceae > Bacteroides > Bacteroides gallinaceum. Next base: position 48,928 of record NZ_JAUDEN010000004.1, read on the forward strand.
TATGCCGCCTTCTCATTGAGCTACATCACGCAGCCCACGCAGACAAGAAATGATGAACAAGGTTCTGCGGAATACCTGTCGGACGGAAGGAGGTCCGCTATGTCCGGCTATCAGAAGAGTGACAACGACTTCCATATGGTGGGTGCGGATGTGTACTACAAGCATAGTTTCAGCCAAAATCATACGCTGGAACTGACCGGCAACTATTCTTACAACGGCAGAGGCTCATGGGGTGAACGCGATGAAACAAACGATTTCTTCCGGAACCACCACGTCATTGATCTGGACAACAGCTACCATGCCGGCAAACTGAATGTGGATTACACCAAGGTGTTTCAGAGCAAGCATGCCTTGTCCGCCGGCTCCAACACGTCTTATTCCACTACGGACATTGACGACAGGATAGACGGACTGCCCTCTTTCCTTTACAATCGTTGGAAAGAATACTTATATGTGGGGGTGGACAACAACCGTTCTGCCGGCAAGTTCAAATATACGGTATCCCTGGGCCTGGATATGATGTTTTCCAAGGCCGATGGCGTGAAGAATCATTACATTGACGTGCTGCCGTCTGTGGCCCTGACGTATCAGTTCAGCCAGGTCCATGCACTGACCCTCTCGTATAACCGTCTCCGCTTCAGTCCCTCGCTCAGCATGTTGAACCCGCGCAATCTTTCTACCGACAGCCTCTACATACAGCAGGGTAATCCGTTCCTGACTCCCAGTTATCAGGACAAGGTGAGACTGAGCTACCGCCTGAATTACAAGAAGCTGTTCTTTGAACCCTACTTCACTTATCTCTATTCCTCCAAGTTGATTTCTGCCATAGGCTTCGTGAAAGACAATATCTATACCAACACGTATAAGAATTTTCTGTGTGCCAACATCATTACAGCGGGTGCTTCCGTCAATTACAATTTGCCGTTTGGCAACCTGAGCCTGAACTCTTCATACCAAAAAAGATACCAGAATGGCATGATGTTCGAAGGCAGCACCTGGAACACGTCTTTTGCCGGAAATTTCTGGTACAAGAACTTTTCGGGCTATATCAGTCTGGGCTATACCAACGCCTCTTATGGCCGCAACGAAAAATCGGAAAGCGGGCCTTGGAGCAACCTTTCCATCAGCTGGAATCTGCCCAAAGGCTGGCAGCTGAGTTTCAACGGACAGAATTTCTTGTTCCCGGCCATGAAACAGAAAGTCTGGACACAGCAGGAAAATTATTATTCATATACTGCTTCGCGCATGACGGACCGTACCCCCATGTTTGTCCTCGGCATCCGTTATTCCTTCAAGAACAAAGTGACTCAGAAGTGGAGGCAGAAGAAGCAGTTTTATGGTCGCGACAATACACTGCAGGGGATTACAGTGCAATAAAATGTGAAGGGGGGGGGTAATATTTGCAAAATATTGTTCAGTGCTTTGGCTTATTTCGGATGTTTCTGTAAATTTAACTTCAAATTTAATATCAAATGTATAATACACTTTCGTGTTAATGATACAAAGCTCTTTGATTGAATATATCTTAAGAGAATGTGTCATGCTTTTGCATAGCGAATGATAATTGGAATACTTTTTAACCTTTAGAATGCTTTGTATGCTGCGTTGTATTTGTTTGCTAATATCCTTATGGGGAGGCATCAGCTGGCTGGCTGCACAGAGTCGGTTGACCGGGTGTGTGACTGATAAGAAAGGTACTCCGTTGGAGGGTTGCTCGGTATGGTTCTTGCAGGCCGACACTTTGGCTGGCGGTTGTGTCACAGACAAGAAAGGCCGTTTCGAGCTGAAAGGGCTGCCGGGAGGCGATTACGTTTGCAGAGTGTCGATGCTGGGCTTCAAAAAGTCGGAGCGCACTTTCAGCTTGTCCGGCGACGTGAAGCTTCCGCTGTTTGTGCTGGAAGAAGACTCGACGCAGCTGGATGAAGTGACGGTGGCGGGAGACAAGCGGGATATCGTGATGAGCAATGCCGGCTCTACGACGTATTTCCTTTCTGAACACGCCAGGCAGTCGCGGACATCCTATGAAGCCTTGGCAGAAGTGCCTAAACTGATAGTCAATCCCATAGAACGTACTATTAGCCTGAATAATGGTGAATCCCCTTTGATACTAATAGATGGCGTGAAACGTCCCAAATACCTTGATGTCTTGAATCCGGAATGGATAGAATCTGTGGAGATAGTGGAAGTGCCGTCGGCCCGATATTTGGGCGACGAAAGCGTAACGTGCATTCTGAACATACATTTGAACCGTAAGAAAGTGACGCCGTATGTCAATGGGAATGCCTACGCGCAACATTCTGTTACTTCCAAATTCGGAGTGATAGGCGCTTCCGTGGAAACTGGGAATGCCAAATCTTCCCTCTACCTGAATTTGCAGACCTTCTATTTTGCTGATGATGTGTCCGATAATTATACAGAAAGCGTTTCCGGTGACATTAAGCGGACAGATACTTTCAAACATATTTATAATTCGAACAGCTATTTTGCCGGATTGGGAGGAGACCATACCTTTTCGGACAAGAGTTATCTGGCGTTTTCCGCAAGGTATGTAGCCCATCCGTCGGATGTGGAGAATAACGGGCAGGGCTATGCGGAGTATCTGTCGGACGGAAGACGCTCCGATCTGGTGGAAAATGCACAGACCGATGGAACCTATCATTTGGCCAGTGCTGACTTGTACTATCGGCAGACTTTTGCCCCTCAACATACGCTGGAGATTGCCGGGAACTATTCATACAGTGCTTCCACGTCTATGGGAAAACGGAATGAGGTGAACGATTTTTTCCTGAACAACCATCTTATCGACACGGACAACAGCCGTAATTCCGGCAAACTGGATGTGGACTATACCAAAGTATTCGGAGGGAAATACACGTTGTTGGCCGGTTCCAATACGTCCTATTCCTCCACGCGCATAGACGACCGGGTGGACGAACTGCCGGTATTTATTTATGACCGCTGGCAGGAGTATCTGTATGTGGGGTTCGACAATAACCGTTCGAGTTCCAAATTCAAATATACTTTTTCATTGGGAATGGACATGATGTTCACCAAGGCTGACGGCGTAAAGAACCACTACATAGACATGTTGCCTGCTGTGGCACTGACTTATAACTTCAGTCAGGTACATGCGCTGACCCTCAGCTATAAGCGTTTGAGATTCAGTCCTTCACTCTCCATGCTGAATCCCCGCAACATGTCGACCGACAGCCTTTATATACAGCAGGGTAATCCGTTTCTGAGACCCAGCTATCAGGACCGCGTGCGGCTGTCCTATCGGCTGAATTACAAGAAACTCTATTTGGAACCCTACGTCAACTACACCTATTCGTCCAAACTGATATCCGCCATCGGCTCGGTGACCGACAATATTTATACCAATACCTACAAGAACTTTCTGGAGGCTCATATTCTTACGGCAGGACTTTCGGCCAATTATAACCTGCCTTTTGGCAACTTGAGTGTGGGCACCTCCTTTGCCAAACGCTTTCAGGACGGCATGGTCTTTACAGAAGGTGGAGGCTGGAACTCGTATTTGTCGGGATATTTCTACTACAAGCAGCTCTCCTTGTCCCTGAATGCAGGTTATCTGACTGCCTCTTTCGACCGTAATTCTAAATCGGAGGGCATCCCGTGGAGCAATGCCACTCTCAGTTGGAATCTGCCAAAGGGATGGCAGCTCGGAGTCATAGCTGAAAGCTTTATTTGCCCGAAGATGAAGAGCAAGAGTTGGGTGGTGCAGGATGGTTATCGTTCGTTCAGATCGTCCCGCATGACAGACCGTTCTCCGAGATTCCTGGTGCGGCTGGCCTATTCGTTCAAGAACAAGGTGGAACAGAAGCAACGTGTGAAAAAGAGATTCTTTGAACAAGACAATGCCTTGGAGGGTATTCAAGTCCAATAAACAGGGTTTTTATCTTGCGGCGCAGAATGTGATATAACACCTAAAATATCTGGCATATGAAACAACAATTGACTACTAACGGAATCCTGCCATTGGATGGCATGGAAGTGATGGAAGACGAACTGATGTTCGTCTTGGGCGGCGCCTCCGGACACGGCGAGAGCGACAGCGGCTGTTCGTGCGAGGCCGGCAAGGATTGTGGTTGCGACTGCTCAGGCGGAAAAGGCTGCGGTTGCGGATGCGAAGACGGCAGCGGCTGCGGATGCGGCTGCACCAAGAAAAACGACTGACGCTGAAGGCAAGAAGTCAAGGGGGATATATCTTCCTGACTTCTTGCCTCCTTATCTATCCTAAGTTCCTAACCTTACTTGACTGATCATGAAAGCAAGTTTCTATAACATTTATACCAAGAATAAGAAAAACATCCTCTGCTATAACACAAAGAACGACGTATTCTGCCTGCTTACTCCGAAAGACTATGAGCTGCTGCGCAACGCCCCGGCACAACTGGTGCAGGAGTCGCCCCGCGTGTACGCCAAGCTGCAGGAGCTGCGCTTCGTGGTGGAGGACGACGCGGACGAGTACAAGGAACTGTGTGACGAATACCGCGCAGCCATCTACAACCCGGCTGTCTGCTACCTGACCCTGCTGCCTTCGCTGGACTGCAACCTGCGGTGCTGGTATTGCTTCGAGAAGCATGTGAAGGGCAGCCACCTGACACCGGAAAACGCGCAGGCCATCCTGACCTACGTGCGGCGGCTGTGGGACGAGCATCCGGAACTGACCTTCCTCAACGTGGAGATGTTCGGCGGCGAACCGCTGCTGTATTTCCGTGAAGAACTCTATCCGCTGCTGGAACAAATCCAGCGGGAAGCGGAAGAACGCGGACGGAAAGCTTCGTTCTTCTTTGTCACCAACGGGGTCTGCATCACGCCGGACACGCTTCCGCTGTTCGACAAGCTGCACGCCTCGTTCCAGATATCCATTGACGGCTTCAAAGACCGGCACGACCAGGTGAAGTACTTGCCCGACACGCACGAAGGCACGTATGACGGGATGATAGCTACCATCCTCCGTCTGACCCGCGAGCTGGAAAACACGTACATCAACCTGCGCATCAACTATGACGACGAAACGCTGCCCCATATGAAAGACCTTATCCAGGACCTGCTGGAGGTGGACCGCCGCAAGATAGGCGTACACCTGGAGCGCGTGTGGCAGACGGGCAACTTCATCAATTACGACAACGAAGAGCTGAAGTCTGTCATCAACCTGTGGATGCTGAACGGCTTCAGGGTGTCCTACATGAACCTGGGACGGCGGAGCTTCTCGTGCAAGGCCTCTGCCCGGAACCAGGCGGTCATCTCGTACGACGGGGCGGTGTATAAATGTTCAGGACGCGACTTCACTCCCGCACACCAGGAAGGCCGGCTCAGTGCCGACGGCTGCCTGCACTGGGAGGAGGAGAAGCTGGCCCGTCGGATGAGCATCGTGACGTATGACAACGACATGTGCCGCCGCTGCAAGCTGATGCCCCTGTGCTGGGGGCCGTGCTGCCAGAAGCAGCTGGAAGCCGCGCCGGAAGAGTTCGGACGCTTCTGCCAGAAGCAGCACATGGAACTGAGCATGGCCGACTACATGCGTTACCGCTTCAACAACGCCTGCATCGAGGATTCCCTGCGGAAATCCTGAAAATTTTCTCCTGCAATCCATCAACTTCCCCGAAGAGCACACCAATGTTCAAACGTCGTTTTCCCTATCTCAAGCAGCCGGATTCCATGGAATGCGGAGCCACCTGCCTGCGCATGGTGGCGCGCTATTACGGCAAGCTGTACTCGGCGGAGGCCATGCGGCGGCTGTGCGTGCCGGGCCATAACGGGGTGTCCATGCAAAGCCTGAACGAGGCGGCGCAGAAGATAGGCTTCCGCACGGTGTGCGGGCGCATGACGGTGGATAAGCTGGTGGAGCGACATCCTTTCCCCTGCATCCTGCATTGGAACCAGGAACACTTCGTGGTGCTCTATGGGGTGAAGGAGTCCCGGCGGGGCACCCGTATCTTCCGCATTGCCGACCCGGGGCGTTACCTGCTGAACGTGGACGAGGAGGCTTTTTGCCGCGCCTGGGCGCCCGGTGGCGGCGGACGGCAGGCCAAGGGCATCCTTATGGCTCTGCAGCCCACGGACGGATTCTACGCGCAGCAGGGCGAGGAGGGCATGGGCTATTCGGCCTCCTTCCTGTGGGGCTACCTGAAAAACTACAAGCAGCTGTTCGGGCAACTGCTCATCGGGCTGGTCATCGGCTGCGTGCTGCAGCTGGCTTTCCCCTTCCTGACGCAGGCTATTGTGGACAAGGGCATTGCAGGCAAGGACATGCGTCTGATTTACCTCATCCTGTTCGGCCAGCTGATGCTGGTGCTGGGGCGGACGTCGGTGGACTTCATCCGCCGCTGGTTGCTCTTGCACATCAGCATCCGGATCAACCTGGCCCTGCTGTCCGACTTCTTCATGAAACTGATGCGGCTGCCGATGCCCTTCTTCGACACGAAGCTGAAGGAGGACCTGCTGCAGCGCATCAACGACCACCAGCGGGTGGAGCAGTTCATGGGGACGCAGACGCTGAACACGCTGTTCTCCACTTTCAGCTTCCTGGTGTTCGGCGGAGTGCTGCTCTACTACGACGCGCGGGTGTTCTTCCTCTTCGGGGTAGGGTGCCTGCTCTATGCGGGGTGGATATGCGCCTTCCTGCGGAAACGCAAGGCGATGGACTATGAGTTCTTCGATCTGTATGCGCGGCGGCAGAACAAGACAATGCAAATCATTGATGGCATGCAGGACATCAAGCTGCAAAACTGCGAGCAGCGCAAGCGGTGGGAGTGGGAGGATACGCAGGCCGACGTGTTCCGCACGCAGATGGCTTCCATCAAGCTTCAACAGACGCAGGAGGCGGGCAGCCTGTTCATCAACGAGGTGAAAAACATCGTCATCACCATCGTGACGGCGGCGGCCGTCATCGACGGGCAGCTGACGCTGGGCATGATGCTGTCCATCCAGTACATCATCGGGCAGTTGAACGTGCCCATCGAGCAGCTGATGCGCTTCATCTATGCCTGGCAGGACGTGCAGCTCAGCATCGAGCGCATCAACGAGGTGCATCGCAGGGAGGACGAGAACGCGCACCGGCAGGCAACCCCTCCGGAGGCCGCGCAGGGAGATGTGGTGCTGGAGCACGTGTCGTTCGCCTATCCCGGCACCCGCCATACCGTTCTGGAGGACATCAGTCTGCGGATTCCCCACGGGCGGGTGACAGCCATCGTGGGCGCCAGCGGCAGCGGCAAGACAACGCTGCTGAAGCTGTTGCTGGGCTTTTACGCTCCGCAGTCCGGACGGATTTGGATAGGCGGCCGTCCTCTGGAAGAAATCAACCTCCAGTATTGGCGGGGACTATGCGGAGTGGTGATGCAGGACGGCTATATCTTCTCCGAGTCCATCGCCCGCAACATCGCCCTGGACAACCACGACATAGACTATGCCCGCATGGAGCAGGCCGCACGGACTGCCAACATCGCCGAGATGGCCGAACGCCTGCCCTTGAAGTACGACACGGTCATCGGGTCTAACGGGCAGGGCATCAGCCAGGGACAGCGGCAGCGCATCCTGATAGCCCGTGCGGTGTACAAGAATCCGGCCTTCCTGTTCTTCGACGAGGCCACCAACTCCCTGGATGCCTGCAACGAGCGGCTCATCGTCAACAACCTGCAAGAGTTTTACCGCGGAAAGACGACGGTCATCGTGGCTCACCGCCTCAGCACAGTGAAGGATGCGGACCAGATTGTCGTGCTGGAACAGGGACGGATTCAAGAAACGGGCACACACGAGGAACTGGTGGCCTGCCGGGGTGCATACTATACGTTGGTAAAGAATCAATTGGAGTTAGGCAATGGATGACGGAAACAGCCATAGCGAGAAGATGCGGCGCATTATGAGCCAGAAGCCGGCCTACCTGGTGCGGTGGGGCAATACGTGGCTGCTGGCGCTGCTGTTGTTGCTGGCGGCAGGGTGGCTGGTGTGGCAGGCGGTGTAAAGGTATGTATGAGCTCACGATGGAGGATTGGGTTTGTTGCACGGGAGAAGCCTTGTTGCATTTTTCTGTGTAAGAATTGAATTGATCTTTTCACCAATACTATTTGAGCCTCACAGCAATCGCGTTGTGGGGCTTTTGCTTTACTTTTGCATCCGTAGCCAGAATCATAAACGGCTGACCAATATAAATAAAAAACCAATTATAAGGATGGAAAACAGATTGATTACTTTCCGGAACGGACAGCAGGTCTGTCCGCTCGGGCAAGGCACATACCAGATGGGACGCAGGCGCAGCGAGGAGATACAGGCCCTGCGCCGGGGCATCGAGTTGGGCTTGACACTGATAGACACCGCCGAGATGTATGGTACGGAAGATCTTGTAGGCGAGGCCGTGCGCGGCTGCCGGCACAAGGCATTCATCGTCAGCAAGGTGTTGCCGGGCAATGCCAGCTATGAGGGGACAAAGCGTGCCTGCGAACGGAGTCTGAAACGGCTCGGAACGGATTACATCGACCTTTACCTGCTGCATTGGATCGGACGTTATCCTTTCGCCGAAACAGTACGCGCCCTGGCGGAATTGCAGCAGGAAGGCAAAATCCGGCAATGGGGCATGAGCAACCTGGATGTGGATGACATGGAACGCATCCTTGCCTTGCCGCATGGCAGGGACTGTGCGGCCAATCAGGTGCTCTACAACGTGAAAGACCGGGGCATCGAGTACGATCTTATCCCTTGGAGCAGACAGCATGACATCCCTGTCATGGCTTATACGCCTCTTGGCGAAGGACGGCTGCGCAGCCACAAAACGCTGGCGGACATTGCCCGCAGGCATGATGCCACTCCCACGCAAGTCCTGCTGGCGTGGGTGATGCGGGCACAGAATGTCATCGCCATTCCCAAAGCGGGCAGCATCGCCCATGTGGAGGAGAATGCCCGGAGCCTCGGCATTTCTCTGACGGAAGAAGACCTGTGTGACATCGACCGGGCGTTTCCGGCTCCCACGCACAAAATACGTCTGGCCGGATGGTGACCGAAACATTCGTCGCTGAAGTTTTTCACATTTTCGGGCCGGCTGCATGTGCCGGAACCCGGTAAAAGGAAAGCTGGAAGCGGCTGTGTGCGTTTCCACACGCATTGCAGCCGTTTCCTGTGTAAATAAATGTTTACCGGAATGCCCCCACTGCAAATAAGTGTAAATCGAATTAGAATATATGTCCGCAAATGTATTTATTAACACTTCTTGGAGATAAAAAATGTTGTGCTGTAGAACAAGTATTGCGGATTATTGCATAAATTTGCGTGACAGAAAAACGTAGAGGCCTCCTCTGCGAATGTTTTTTCCATTTTGAAGCGGAGGCCAGCGGTGATAAATTTTTTAATCTATAAACAATTGCTTATGTCAAAAATCGTTGGACACATTTCGCAGGTCATCGGTCCGGTGGTCGATGTGTACTTCAAACTGGATGAAGGGCAGGACGTGGAACAGTCACTGCCGAAAATCCACGATGCGCTGACTATCGCCCGTGGCGACGGCCGTACGCTGGTAATTGAAGTGCAGCAGCATATCGGTGAAGACACTGTACGCTGCGTAGCCATGGACAGTACGGACGGACTGAAGCGCGGAATGGAAGTCGTTCCTGCCGGCCGGCCGATATCCATGCCGGTAGGAAACCAGATTAAAGGACGTGTGATGAACGTGGTCGGTGATGCCATCGACGGAATGAGGGATCTGGACAGAAAAGACGGTTTCCCTATCCATCGCGAGCCGCCTAAGTTTGAAGACCTCGCCACATCGCAGGAAGTCCTGTTTACGGGTATCAAGGTGATTGACCTTCTGGAACCCTATCTAAAAGGAGGTAAAATCGGTTTGTTTGGTGGCGCCGGTGTAGGCAAGACCGTGCTCATCAAAGAGTTGATCAACAACATTGCAAAGAAGCACAACGGTTTCTCCGTGTTTGCCGGAGTGGGTGAGCGTACCCGTGAAGGCAACGACTTGCTGAGAGAGATGATCGAGTCGGGCGTAATACGCTATGGCGACGCCTTCCTCAAGAGCATGGAGGAAGGCAATTGGGACTTGTCGAAAGTAGACTACAGCGAAGTGGAGAAATCGCAGGTCGCCATGGTGTTCGGACAGATGAACGAGCCTCCCGGCGCACGTCAGTCGGTGGCATTGTCGGGTCTGACACTTGCCGAATCGTTCCGCGACCGCGACAACGGCGGCAACAGCCCGCGTGATATCCTGTTCTTTATCGACAACATATTCCGTTTCACCCAGGCTGGTTCTGAGGTGTCGGCTCTGTTGGGACGTATGCCTTCGGCCGTAGGTTATCAGCCGACGCTGGCCACTGAAATGGGACAGATGCAGGAACGGATCACTTCAACCAAGAACGGCTCCATCACTTCGGTGCAGGCGGTGTATGTGCCGGCCGATGACTTGACCGACCCGGCTCCTGCCACTACCTTCACTCACCTGGACGCAACGACGGTGCTGAGCCGTAAGATTACCGAGCTGGGCATTTATCCGGCAGTGGACCCGCTGGATTCAACGTCGCGTATCCTGGATCCGCTGATTGTGGGCAAGGAACACTACGAAACGGCCCAGCGCGTAAAGCAGATACTTCAGCGCAACAAGGAATTGCAGGACATCATCTCGATTCTGGGTATGGACGAACTTTCGGACGAAGACCGCCAGACGGTGAACCGCGCACGCCGTGTGCAGCGTTTCCTGTCGCAGCCGTTTGCCGTTGCCGAACAGTTTACCGGCGTGCCGGGCGTGATGGTTTCAATCGAAGACACGATCAAGGGATTCAAGATGATTCTGGACGGAGAGGTAGACTACCTGCCGGAACAGGCATTCCTGAATGTGGGCACGATTGAAGATGCGATCAAGAAAGGAGAAAAACTGCTTGCCGCAGCAAAAGGATAAGCATAAAAACAGAACTGTTATGAAAGAACTTCATCTGGTTATCGCTTCACCCGAACGGACGGTTTTCGACGGGAAGGTAGACATGGCAGTGTTGCCGGGAGAAATGGGTGAATTCCAGGTCCTGGTAAACCACGCTCCCCTTATTTCGTCGCTGGCGGCCGGAGAAGTGAAATATGCGGCAGGAAACGAAACGCAGTCCCTGAAGATAAAGGGGGGATTCGTCGAAGTGAGAAACAATCAGATTTCCGTGTGTGCCGAGCTTTGAGCCGGGACGCGCGAGTCACCAAAAGGCCAGTAGCGCAATGACAATAGAAGCAGTGAAGAAGAAATTCATTATCGAGTTGACGGCAGGGACAGTGGTTCTGTCGGCGGTGGCGGCGGCGGTGTTCCGCTTCCTCATCCCCGGATGGTATTTCGCATGGTTCCCGCTGATTCCGGTGTTTTTCTTCCTTTTCGGTCTGCTCTACATCTATCTGTTCGCTTTCGGCTGTATGCTGGGGCCGGGCAAGATAGCGATGACCTACCTGGTAGGAAAGGTGCTGAAACTGGTTCTGAGCATTTTCGTGCTTCTGTTCTACGGATTTGTGATAGGAAAGGATGTGGTGTCTTTTGTGGCTGCCTTCATCGTGTTCTATTTCGCGTTTCTGTTTTTTGAAACCCGTTTTTTCCTTCGTTTCGAAGCGAAACTGAAACTAAGTAAACAAGCAAACAATGAAAAAATTACGGTACATAGCAATGACACTGCTGCTGTTGCTGGCGGTTCCGACGCTCACGCTGAAAGCGGAAACAGGCGGTGAAGAGGCTGAACTGGATGTGAACGAACTGATCTTCGGGCATATCGGCGACGCTTACGAGTGGCATATCGCCACGTTCGGTGACGTGCATCTCACCATTCCGCTTCCGGTCATCGTGAAAAGCAGTACGGGCTGGCACGTGTTCTCCTCGTCCAATCTGGAGGGAGGCAAGGAATACGAAGGCCTGTACATCGCCGAAGGAGGAGCCAACGACGGCAAGATAGTGGAACGGAATGCTGCCGGAGAAGAGGTGCGTCCGCTTGACATTTCCATTACCAAAGACGTGCTCGGACTGTTCATCAACAGCACGCTGCTTGTGTGCATCATGCTGGGCTGTGCCCGCTGGTACAGGAAGCACTCGCTGGAGCAGGGCGCGCCGAAGGGAGGCGTGGGAATGATTGAGGCCACGGTGATGACGATCTATGAGGATGTTATCCAGGGATGTGTGGGCCCCGACTACAAGCGTTACACGCCTTATCTGCTGACTGCGTTCTTCTTTGTGCTGGTGAACAACCTGATGGGACTGATTCCGATCTTCCCGGGCGGCGCGAACGTGACGGGCAACATCGCCATAACGCTGGTGCTTGCTCTCTGCACTTTTGTGCTGACCAACGTGTTCGGAACAAAGGCCTACTGGAAAGAAATCTTCTGGCCGGAGGTGCCCACGTGGTTGAAAGCCCCGATTCCTATGATGCCGTTGATAGAATTCTTCGGTATTTTCACCAAGCCGTTTGCCCTGATGATCCGACTTTTCGCGAACATCATGGCCGGTCATGCCGCTGTGCTGAGCCTGATTGCCATCATCTTCATCACAGTGAAGGCGGGAGCGGTGATCAACGGTTCGATGACTGTGGTCGCAGTAGCATTCGGCATTTTCATGAATGCGCTCGAAATTCTTGTCGCATTCATCCAGGCTTATGTGTTCACCATGCTTTCGGCTGTGTTTATCGGCCTGTCGAGAGTGAAAGAACACAACGAAAAATAAAATAGCAAACAAAAAGTATAACCAATTAAATTTTTAGCATTATGTTATTATCAGTTTTATTGCAGGCTGCTGCAGGTGTTGGCATTAGTAAATTGGGCGCTGCTATCGGCGCAGGTATCGCAGTTTTGGGTGCAGGTATCGGTATCGGTAAGATCGGTGGTTCGGCTATGGAAGCCATGGCACGCCAGCCGGAAGCATCAGGCGATCTGCGAATGAACATGATTATCGCCGCTGCCTTGGTCGAAGGTGTGGCGCTGATCGCTATCGTGGTTTGTTTGTTGACTTTGTTCTTGTAAAAAACAATAGCTTATGGGATTATTAACTCCGGATCCGGGGCTGCTGTTCTGGATGCTTGTGACATTCGGAGTCGTATTCTTCCTGCTGGCAAAATACGGCTTCCCGATAATCATCAAGGCAGTAGAGGACCGGAAAGCATATATCGACAATTCGCTCAAATCAGCGCGCGAGGCCAACGAACAGCTGGCCAACGTGAAGCAGGAGAGCGAAAAGATTCTGGCTCAGGCTCGTGAGGAGCAGAACCGCATCTTGAGCGAAGCGGCCGTAACGCGCGACCGCATCATCAAAGACGCTCAAGACCGCGCCACTGTCGAAGGCCAGCGGCTTATGGCGGAAGTGAAGAAGCAGATTGAAACGGAAAAGGAAAGTGCAATCCGTGACATCCGCCGCCAGGTTGCCGTGCTGTCTGTAGGCATCGCGGAGAAGATCATGCGCGGGAAGCTTGCCGACGAGAAAGAGCAGAATGCTTTGATTGACCGTATGCTGGATGAAATGATTGAATCTTCTAAAAAATAACAGGCTATGAATACGGGAGTCATTTCCAGACGTTACGCGAAGGCTTTGCTCGCTTACGCCAAAGAGGCGGGCAAGGACAACAAAGTGTACGCTGAGGCACAAGTGCTTTCACAGCGCTTTGTGGACGTGCCGGGGCTGCGTCATGCGATTGAGAATCCTGTATTGGATATCCGGACAAAACTGAAGCTGCTCCGTGAAGGGGCAGGAGGAAACGGGCTCAGCAAAGAGCTGGACCGTTTCTTCAGTCTGGTCCTGGAGGAAAGACGGGAGAAATTCTTGCTGTTCATGATGTGGTCGTACATTGACCTGTATCGCGAGGACAAAAACATTATCATCGGCAGACTGACTACTGCGGTTCCGGCTCCCAAGCTGGTCAAGAAGCTGGAGGAGGCTTCGTCCAAGCAGACCAAAGGGAATGTTGTCATCGAAACGAAAGTTGACCCTGCAATCTTGGGCGGATACATCTTCGAACTTGCGGGCCGGCGGATGGATGCCAGTGTGTCTAACCAACTGAAGCGTGTGGAACAGCAGTTCATTGCGAAAAACAGAAGAATAGTTTAAAAAAGAAAAGTTTATGCCAGAAAACAATAACATAAAACCCAGTGAAGTTTCGGAAGTGTTGCTCCAGCAACTGAAGGGGATTGACACTTCGCTGAAATTCGACGAAGTGGGTACCGTGCTTCAGGTGAGCGACGGTGTGGCACGTATGTACGGACTGCGTAATGCGGAGGCCAACGAGCTGCTCGAATTTGAAAACGGAACCATGGGTGTCGTGATGAATCTGGAGGAGGACAACGTGGGAGCTGTGCTTCTGGGACCTACCGACCAGATCAAGGAGGGTATGGTGGTGAAACGCACCAACCGTATCGCTTCTATCAATGTGGGCGAAGGCATGCTGGGCCGTGTAATCGACCCGCTGGGAGTGCCTTTGGACGGGCGCGGCGAGATAGGCGGCGAAAAATGCGAAATGCCGCTTGAACGCAAGGCACCGGGAGTTATCTTCCGCCAGCCGGTAACCGAACCGCTCCAGACAGGTCTGAAGGCTATCGACGCCATGATTCCTATCGGACGCGGACAGCGTGAGCTGATTATCGGCGACCGTCAGACGGGTAAGACGGCCATCGCCATTGATACCATCATCAACCAGCGCCACAACTATGAAGCCGGCGACCCGGTATATTGTATTTATGTTGCCGTAGGACAGAAAGGTTCTACAGTGGCGAGCCTTGTGAATGCGTTGCGCGAAAAGGGTGCGATGGATTACACCATTGTGGTAGCGGCTACCGCTTCCGACCCTGCTGCCCTGCAGTATTTCGCTCCGTTTGCGGGTGCCGCCATCGGCGAGTATTTCCGTGATACCGGCCGCCATGCGCTTGTGGTTTACGACGACCTGTCGAAGCAGGCTGTGGCTTACCGTGAGGTGTCCCTGATTCTGCGCCGTCCGTCAGGACGTGAAGCATATCCGGGCGATATCTTCTACCTGCACTCCCGTCTGCTGGAGCGTGCGGCGAAGATCATCAGCCAGCAGGAAGTGGCAGAACAGATGAACGACCTGCCTGCAAGCCTGAAAGGCAAGGTGAAGGCGGGCGGCTCGCTCACTGCACTGCCGATTATCGAAACGCAGGCAGGCGACGTTTCTGCTTACATCCCGACCAACGTGATTTCAATCACCGACGGTCAGATCTTCCTGGAAACGGACCTGTTCAACCAGGGATTCCGTCCTGCCATCAACGTGGGTATCTCTGTTTCCCGTGTGGGCGGAAGCGCGCAGATCAAGAGTATGAAGAAAGTGGCCG
The DNA here is from genome assembly GCF_030373775.1 of Bacteroides gallinaceum. Lineage (NCBI taxonomy): Bacteria > Pseudomonadati > Bacteroidota > Bacteroidia > Bacteroidales > Bacteroidaceae > Bacteroides > Bacteroides gallinaceum. The sequence goes on from NZ_JAUDEN010000004.1 coordinate 64,225, forward strand.
GTACGCTGAAAATCGACCAGGCTCAGTATCGCGAACTGGAGTCGTTCTCTAAGTTCAGCAGCGATATGGATCCTGTTACGGCGATGGCTATCGACCGCGGACGCAAGAACAACCAGCTGCTGATACAGCCCCAGTACTCGCCGATGCCGGTGGGCGAACAGGTGGCTATCCTGTATTGCGGTACGCACGCGCTGATGCGCGATATACCTATTGACAAGGTGCGCGCTTTCCAGGACGCTTTCCTGACCAGCTTGCGGGCAAACCACAAGGAAGACGTGATTGACGTGCTTGCCGCAGGAAAGATCAGCGACGAAGTAACAGCGATTATCGAAAAAGTAGCTGCCGATACAGCCGGACAGTTCATCGTTAAAGAGTAAGCGCCATGGCATCACTGAAAGAAGTAAAAGGAAGAATCAACTCCATCAACAGTACGCTGAAGATCACTTCGGCCATGAAGATGGTGGCGTCGGCCAAGCTGCATAAGGCACAGGCTGCCATTGAAAGCATGCTTCCTTACGAACGCAGACTACACCGCATGCTTACCAATTTTTTGGGTGCGGGGCTGACAGTGGAGTCTTCTTTCATCGTGAATCATGAGGTGAAAAAGATTGCCATTGTAGTGTTTGCTTCGAACAGTAGCTTGTGCGGCGGCTTTAACGCAAATGTTATCCGTCATCTGAACGATCTGATCGACAAGTACAGCAAAGAGGTGGGGCGTGAGAACCTGCTCATCTATCCGGTGGGGCGCAAAGTGGCCGATGCCGTGAAGAAGATGAAGGGGGTTGTGCCGATGGGCGATTTCCAGCACATGAGCGGCAAGCCGAACTATAAGGAGGCTGCCGGACTGGCTGAGGAACTGATGGAGCGTTTCCTGAACGGGGAAATCCAGCGTGTGGAACTGCTCTACAACCATTTCAAGTCGACTTCTACACAGGTTCTGACTCACGAAACCTATTTGCCTATCGACTTGTCGGGAGAGGCGAACGGCGCGAAAGCGGAGGGTGCGGATGAGGATGCCATGAATGCTGACTACATCATCGAGCCTTCGGCAGAGAAGATTGTGGAGAAGCTTCTTCCGAAAGTTCTCTGCATGAAGATCTACACCGTGCTGCTTGACAGTGCGGCTGCCGAACATGCGGCCCGCACGATGGCTATGCAGATTGCAACCGATAACGCGAACGATTTGATACAGGAACTTACATTGCTTTACAACAAGAGCCGTCAGCAGGCGATTACCAACGAGCTGTTGGATATCGTGGGCGGTACGATGGCCTGATTGTGAGAATGCGGATATTTTAGAGGCTGTGCCAAAACTGGAAATGACCTTCAAAAAACAATGAAAGTGATTTTCCGTTTGGCACAGCTTCTGTTTTTTGTGAGCAAAAAATGCGTGAAAAGCTTGCACAATTGAAAGTAAATCTCTACCTTTGCATCGCTTTTGAGAAATGAAGCTTCGGGGTGTAGCGCAGTCCGGTTAGCGCACCTGCTTTGGGAGCAGGGGGTCGTGGGTTCGAATCCCGCTACCCCGACGAAGGAATCGAGGAGTTACGGTAAGACGTAGCTCCTTTTTTTATTGTCTGCTGTCCGGATGAGCCTGAATGTATATGCCGGCGAAGCTGTCACTAACGGAATCACTCCCCGCTCTTTTTCCAGAGATTGTTGCGGTATGCTGTCGGGTAAAGCCCGGTCTGCTTCTTCACATACCTGCTGAAATACGATACGGACGAGAAATGAAGCCGGTCGGCGATGTCAGTCAGCGTAAGTTCCTTTTGGCATAACAGGTTGGCGATTTCATGAAGCGTGAAGCGGTCTATCCAGTATGTGGCTGGCTTTCCGCTGGCTTTTCTGCATATTTCAGAAAGGTAGTGCGGCGTGACGCAAAGCCTGGATGCGTAATAAGGCACATCCCGATGTGTGATGTATTCGCCGCCGTACAGCATGTCCACAAACTGCTGCAAAAGCTTAGCCGTGCGTTCCGGCACCGGGCGGGGAGCCTGTCCCCGCGCATGTATGTCGTATAAGTCCAGGATATGCGCCATCAGCAGATAGCCCAGCATCTCTTCGCGGAAGAGGTGCGTCTTGTCTGCCAGCCTTTCGCGGAGCCGTTCCATGTCGCTGCTGCACTTCCGGAAGTCGGGCGGAGAGAGCTTCATCACCGGATTCTGCAGCAGGCTCAGGTGTCCGATGATGCCGTAATTGTTGCGTATGGCTATCGACAGGACAAACGGTTCGGACAGCCCCATCGTTATCCCTTCGTAGTCATCCGATTCGGAAAATCCGGAAGCCAGCGACATATTGGTCAGGATGACATAGTCGCCGGCCGCAATGTTGTAGTGTACATTCTGGAAGCGGAAGCTCATGCTGCCCCGCCTGCACAGGATATGAATCACGCAACAGGGATTGTCCGTGACATCATACTCCTTGACTGATCTGATAAAGAATATCTTGTTCCATTCCTGCCTTTCCATACGCTGCCTGTCGTTGCCGGTTGTTGAAGCAAAATTAGGCAAAAACCACGAAAAGTGCATATTTCTCCACTCATTTTGCATCAAGATTCTTGCGTGCAGCCTCTAATTTTGTTGTGGAAATCAAAAAACGATGAGAAAAATGAAACAGGTAAGATTGAACAACGGAGTGATGATGCCGTCCATAGGATTCGGCGTCTTCCAGATTCCCGTGGATGAAACGGAGCGCATTGTTTCCGATGCGCTGGAAGTGGGCTACCGGATGATAGACACGGCGGCTTCTTATTTCAACGAAGAGCAGGTGGGAAACGCCTTGCGTCACAGCGGACTGAAGCGCGAGGAGGTGTTTGTGACCACCAAACTGTGGGTGCAGGATTACGAGTACGACGATGCCTTGCGCGCTTTCGACCTTTCGATGAAGAAGCTCGGGCTGGATTATCTCGACCTCTACCTGCTGCATAAGCCCTATGGGAACTATTATGCCGCATGGCGTGCGGCGGAACGGCTCTACCGGGAGGGACGCATCCGTGCCATCGGCGTGACGAGCTTCAGCAGCGAACGTTTGCAGGATCTTTTTCTTCACAACGAGGTGAAGCCTGCCGTCAACCAGTTGGAAACGCATCCGTTCTTCCAGCAGCAGGCAGCCAACACCTTCCTCAGGCACGAAGGCATCCAGCACGAGGCGTGGGCGCCGTTTGCCGAGGGACAGAGCGGCATCTGGAACAACCCCACGCTGAAGGCCATCGCCGCCCGGCACGGCAAGACGGTGGGAAACGTTGTTCTGCGCTGGCTGAACCAGCGGAACATTGTCGTCATCCCCAAGACCGTGAGCCGCGAACGCATGGTGGAGAATCTCAGCATCTTCGACTTTGACCTTACGGACGAGGAAATGCTGGCCATCGCCGGACTGGACACCGGACGCAGCCCAATCTATGACGATATGGATTTGCAGACAGTGAAAGGAATAGGAACTTATAAAATACACGAATGACCATGAAGACCATTACATTGAACAACGGCGTGGAAATGCCGGCAGTGGGCTACGGCGTATGGCAGATAGCTCCGGAAGCATGCGAACGCTATGTGTCGGAAGCGCTTGCTGCGGGCTACCGTTCCATCGACACGGCACAGGCGTATTACAACGAAGAGGGGGTGGGGAACGCTCTCCGCAAGAGCGGCATTCCCCGCGAAAAGCTGTTCGTGACAACCAAGGTGTGGATCAGCAATGCCGGCGACGAAAAGGCGGCGCGCAGCATCGACGAATCGCTCCGCAGGCTTCAGACCGACTATATCGACCTGCTGCTTGTCCATCAGCCTTTCGGCGACTATTACGGTACCTACCGGGCAATGGAAAAAGCCTGCAAAGCGGGAAAGGTGAGGGCCATCGGACTGAGCAACTTCTATGACGCCCGTTTCGTCGACCTTGCCGAAAACATGGAGGTGAAGCCTGCCATCGTGCAGCTTGAAACGCATGTGTTCTGCCAGCAGGCGAAGATGCGCGAACTGGTGAAGCCTTACGGCACCCGCATCATGGCGTGGAGTCCGCTGGCACGCGGCATGAACGGTCTGTTCGGCAACGGAACCTTGCAGGCCATTGCCGACCGGCACGGCAAGGACATTGCGCAGATCTGCCTGAAGTTTCTGACGGACGAAGGAATCGCCGTCATTCCCCAGTCCACACGGAAGGAGCGCATGGCAAGCAATCTCGCCATCGGCGATTTCGAGCTGACGGATGAGGAGCGCGGCATGATCCGCAGCATGGACGGGGGAAAGCCGCTGGCGGCCGACTTCAACGACCCTGCTCTGGCGAAATTCCTTTTGGATTACGACAGGCAGTTCAATCCCGGCAAATGAGCCGGATCCGGAGCGGCAGGCCTTGAACAGACGCTAAAATAAGCCGGCTCGGGCGGAATATTTCTGGAAATTCGTTATTTTTGCTGCAAACGCACCAATGATAAGTGAGTGCATAAAATAATTGATAGCATCAGAAACACAGATTTTCGCAGATTAAAAGCAGGCAATCAGCGCAATTACCTGCGAAAATCCGCGTTAGTCTGCGTTTCTGGACAGGCATATTTGTATAAACTAATTCTCAACATCTATTTATATGTTAGCCTATACTTATATTGAACACGGAAAGTTCGGCCTTCTTGACAAGCCGAAACCTGTACTGGAAGATCCGCGCGACGCGATTGTGCGCGTCACGCTCGGAAGTGTCTGTACGAGCGACCTGCATATCAAGCACGGCAGTGTGCCGCGGGCTGTTCCCGGCATTACTGTCGGCCATGAGATGGTGGGAGTGGTTGAGGCTGTGGGAACGGAGGTCACGAACGTAAAGCCCGGCGATCGGGTCACGGTGAATGTGGAAACGTTTTGCGGAGAGTGCTTCTTCTGCCGCCGCGGATATGTGAACAACTGCACCGACCCCAACGGGGGATGGGCGCTGGGATGCCGTATCGACGGAGGGCAGGCGGAATACGTGCGGGTGCCTTATGCCGACCGCGGGCTGAACCGCATTCCCGATTCCGTGACCGACGAGCAGGCGTTGTTTGTGGGGGATATTCTGGCAACCGGCTTCTGGGCCGCACGCATATCGGAAATTGCGGAAGAAGATACGGTGCTCATCATCGGGGCCGGGCCTACGGGCATCTGCACCTTGCAGTGTGTGATGCTGAAGCGTCCCGAAAAAATCATCGTCTGTGAGCGGTCGGACGAAAGAATACGCTTTGTCCGTGCGCATTATCCCGGCGTGCTGGCGGTGAAGCCGGAAGAATGCAGGGACTTTGTCCGTGCCCAAAGCCGTCATGGAGGAGCGGATGTGGTGATCGAGGTGGCAGGCGCGGACGATACCTTCCGGCTGGCCTGGGAGTGCGCCCGTCCGAATGCGGTGGTTACGGTGGTGGCGCTTTACGACAAGCCTCAGGTGCTTCCTTTGCCGGACATGTACGGAAAGAACCTGACATTCAAGACCGGAGGCGTGGACGGATGCGACTGCGCCGAGATTCTCCGCCTGATAGAGGAAGGCAGGATTGACACCACGCCGCTCATCACTCACCGCTTTCCGCTGAGCCGGATAGAAGAGGCTTACCGGATATTCGAGAACAGGCTCGACGGAGTGATAAAGGTGGCGATAGTGGGATGAACGTCATTTGCGCAGCTCCCAGAAGGCAACGGCCGAGGCCGCGGCGACATTGAGCGAGTCCACTCCGTGCGCCATGGGGATGCGCACCACGTAGTCGGCCTGCGCTATCGTTTCGTGAGGCAGTCCGTCGCCTTCGGTTCCCAGCACGAGAGCCAGCCGCTGCTCCTGCTTCAAGGCCGGACTGTCGAGCGGAATCGAGTTGTCGGTCAGCGCCATGGCTGCCGTGCGGAATCCCATCTGCCGGAGCTCGGACAGGCCGGGATCTGTCCATCCCCATGGAATCAGAAACACCGAACCCATCGACACGCGCACGGCCCGGCGGTTCAGCGGGTCGCATGAGTCGGGTGTCAGCAGCACGGCGTCAATGCCCAGCGCCGCCGCCGAGCGGAATATGGCTCCGATGTTGGTGGTGTCTGTAACTCCCTTTATCACGGCAACCCGCCGCGCGTTCCGGCATACCTGTGCCGTCATCAGCCGGAGCGGACGGCGCATGGCGCAGAGCACGCCGCGCGTCAGCACATATCCCGTGAGCCGGGAGAGCAGTTCGCGGCTTCCGGTGTAGACCGGAATGCCTTCGCAGCGGGACAGGATGTCTGCCGCGTCGCCTTCGATGTGCTTCTTCTCGCAGAGGATGGACAGCGGCTCGTATCCGGCATCCAGTGCCACGCGGATCACTTTGGGGCTTTCGGCGATGAACACGCCTTTTTCCGGCTCCAGCCGTTGGCGCAGCTGGGCTTCGGTGAGGCTGCTGAACACTTCCGTTCCCGGTTCGTCCAGCGAGGTGATTTCGATTATGGGCATAACTTTTTTGGGGGCAAAGATACGCACTTATCCCGTAAAGGGGGCGTGTTTTGCCGGATTCTTTTTGCGGCGGAGCTTCTTTCGGGCACAGCGCTTCCGGCCCCGTTCTGAGGGCTTCGGGAAGCGTCTGAAAAATGACGGGTCATCTTGATTAAAATAACGGCTTGTTTTGTTGAAGATGACGGGTTATTTTTTTATTTTTACGCCAACAACTTTCAGACATGGATATGGCAGCTTTTGATCTGTTTCTGTGGGTGATGTCGGCTGTCGCTCTGGCCGTATTTGTCGCCCTGTATTTTGTGAAGGCCGGCTACGGAATCTTCCGTACCCCGTCGTGGGGAGTGTCCGTCGACAACCGGTGGGCATGGATGCTGATGGAGTGTCCGGTCTTTGCCGTGATGTTTGTTCTGTGGGCGAGGAGCGGCGTGGGCTTTGCCATGCCCCAGTTTCTTTTCTTCCTTCTTTTCCAGTTGCACTACTTCCAGCGTGCGTTCGTCTTTCCGTTTCTGCTGAAGGGCAGGAGCCGGATGCCGGTTGCCATCATGGTGATGGGGATGGTGTTCAATGTGCTCAACGGACTGATGCAGGGCGGCGGGCTGTTCTGGTTCGGCCGTGCGGCCTGGGAGGAAGGAGCCTCCTGCCTGCTTGCGCCCCATGCCATTGCCGGACTTGCGCTGTTTGCCGTGGGGATGGGCATCAACCTCCATTCCGACCACGTGATCCGCAACCTCCGCAAGCCGGGAGATACGAAGCATTATCTGCCGCAGAAAGGCATGTACCGCTATGTTACCTCGGCCAACTATTTCGGCGAACTGCTGGAGTGGACAGGCTTTGCCATACTTACGGCATCCCCCGCCGCATGGGTGTTCGTGTGGTGGACGGCTGCCAATCTGGTGCCGCGTGCCGATGCCATCCACCGCAGGTATTGCGAGGAGTTCGGGAGAGAGGCCGTCGGCAGAAGGAAGAGAATCATTCCGTTTGTTTATTGATTGCAGAAAAATGAAAGACTCGAAACTTTTTACACCGGTTACACTGGGACCGTTGACGTTACGGAACCGCACCATCCGGTCGGCCGCCTTTGAGAGCATGTGTCCCGGAAACAAGCCTTCGCAGATGCTGCTCGACTACCATCGCTCGGTTGCCGCGGGAGGCGTGGGCATGACCACGGTTGCCTATGCGGCTGTTACGAGAAGCGGCCTGTCGTTCGACCGCCAGCTGTGGATGCGTCCCGAGATAGTGCCCGGCCTGCGCCGGCTGACCGATGCCGTCCATGCGGAAGGAGCGGCTGCAGCCATCCAGCTGGGGCATTGCGGCAACATGTCGCACAAGAGCATCTGCGGCTGTCTGCCCGTGGGAGCCAGCGGAGGCTTCAACCTTTATTCGCCTACCTTTGTGCGCGGACTCCGTGCCGGCGAGCTTCCCGAAATGGCAAAGGCTTATGGCAATGCCGTGAACCTTGCCCGCGAGTCGGGCTTCGATGCCGTGGAAATCCATGCCGGCCACGGTTACCTGATCAGCCAGTTTCTGTCGCCCGCCACGAACCGCCGCAAGGATGCATACGGCGGCTCGCTGCAGAACCGGATGCGTTTCATGGATATGGTGATGGACGAAGTGATGAAGGCGGCGGGAAACGATATGGCCGTGCTGGTGAAAATGAACATGCGCGACGGCTTCAAGGGAGGCATGGAGCTTGACGAAACGCTTCAGGTGGCCAGGCGGCTGGAGCAGTCGGGCGCGCACGCGCTGGTCCTCAGCGGAGGCTTTGTCAGCAAGGCTCCCATGTATGTGATGCGTGGAGAGATGCCGATCCGGAGCATGACCCACTACATGACGTGCTGGTGGCTGAAGTGCGGCGTCCGTCTGGCGGGGAAATGGATGATACCTTCCGTTCCGTTCAGGGAGGCTTATTTCCTGGAAGACGCGCTGAAGTTCAGAAAAGCAGTACGGATGCCGCTGGTGTATGTGGGAGGGCTTGTGTCGCGCGAGAAAATAGACGAGGTGCTTGATTGCGGGTTCGAGGCGGTGCAGATGGCGCGTGCGCTGCTCAACGACCCCGGGTTCGTCAACCGCATGCGTGCGGACGAGAAGGCTCGCTGCAACTGCCGCCACAGCAACTATTGCATCGCGCGGATGTATACCCTTGAGATGGCGTGCCACCAGCATCTGGAGGAAGAACTTCCCCCGTGCCTGAAAAAAGAAATTGATGAAATCGAAAAACGGCAGGCTGCGGACTATGGAGAATAACGGAAAACTGGCGGTCATAACGGGGGCGGACGGAGGCATGGGCAGGGAAATAACCCGGGCGGTTGCCGGAGCGGGCTATCGGGTGATCATGGCCTGCCTGCGCAGACAGAAGGCCGAAGAAGTGCGCGCAAGGCTGCTCCAGGAACGGCCCGGCCTGCAGATCGAGATCCGTAGCCTTGATCTCGCTTCGCTTGCGTCGGTGGCGGAGTTTGCCGGACGGATGCTGGAAGAGGGCAGGAGGATCGGCCTGCTGATGAACAACGCCGGCACGATGGAAACGGGGCTTCACGTCACGGAAGACGGACTGGAGCGGACGGTGAGCGTAAATTACGTGGGACATTACCTCCTGTCGCGGAAGCTTCTGCCGCTGATGGGCGAGGGAAGCCGCATCGTCAATATGGTTTCGTGTACCTATGCCGTGGGGCGGCTGGACTTTCCCGACTTCTTTACCCGCGGACGGAAAGGTTCGTTCTGGCGCATCCCGGTATACAGCAACACGAAGCTTGCGCTGACGCTTTTTACTCTGGATCTCGCTTCGCGCGTGAAAGACAGAGGGATTGTTGTCAATGCGGCCGATCCCGGCATCGTGTCGACCGACATCATCACGATGCACATGTGGTTTGATCCGCTGACCGACGTCTTCTTCCGCCCGTTCATACGCACACCGTTGCAGGGGGCCGCTACGGCCATTCACCTCCTGCTGGACGAGGATGCCGGAAAGCGCACCGGGACATTGAACGCGAACAGTCACGCCAGGCCGCTTTCGGACAAGTATATGCGCCATGTGCAGATGGGCGAGCTGTGGGAAAGGACAGAAGGGATTGTGGAAAAATGGTTGTAGTTTGAAAACAGTTGTTTTATGAAAGAAGAAAACGTGATACAGACGCAGCGTTACCATTCTCCGTGCGGAGAGCTGGTGCTCGGTTCGCTCGGCGGAAAGCTTTGCCTTTGCAACTGGACGGAGGAGAAGCATCCGGGCAGGGTGGAGCGGAGGCTGCGCAGGCTGCTGGCGGCGGAGTTTGAAGAATCTCCTTCGGAAGTGGTTGGAGAGGCCGCGAAACAGTTGGACGAATATTTCCGTGGCGGGCGGAGGGGCTTCACCGTTCCTTTGCTTTTTGCTGGCACGGATTTTCAGCAGAAAGTGTGGAGGCTGCTGCAAGAAATCCCATACGGCAGTACGCTCACCTATGCCGAGCTGGCGGCCGGGCTGGGCATGCCTGGGGCTGTGCGTGCGGTGGCGAATGCGAACGGTGCGAACGCCCTTTCTTTGTTTGTGCCTTGTCACCGGGTGATCGGTGCAGACGGCTCGCTTACGGGATATGCCGGAGGAACGGACGCGAAAAAATATCTCCTGGACCTGGAGCGCGGCTTTGGCGGTCAGCCTTGTTTCAGCTTTTCCACATAGCTGTCGATGAGCCTCATTTGCGATGGAATGGAAATTCACGTCAGACTGTCGGCAGAGGCTCAACAGCGGATGGCATACCGGCGGACAAATCAGCCTTTCCGCTTTTCTCTGCCTTTTACGGGTGAACCGCTGAACACGTCGCTCATGGGCATCGCGTCAAGGGCAGCATCTATGTCTTTGATCTCTTCGGCAGAAAGCAAGATGTCTGCCGCTCCGATGTTCTCCTTCAGCCGGCATCGTTTGCGCGTGCCGGGAATGGGAACGATCCACGGCTTCTTGCACATCATCCAGGCAAGAGAAATCTGTGCAGGCGTGGCGTGCTTCTGTTCTGCCAGCCTGTCAAGGAGAGAGAACAGCGCCTTGTTCTGCCCGAAGCTCTCCTTCTGGAATTGGGGCATGGAAGCGCGGTAGTCATCAGCCGCATCGAAACGGTCGTTTTCCGTATAATACCGGGTGAGCAGGCCGTTGGCAAGCGGAGAGAAGGCCACGAAGCCGATGCCCAGTTCTTCGAGCACGGGAAAAAGAGATTCATTCCGCCGTGCCATCATCGAATAGCGGTTTTGTATGGCTGTCACGGGACATACACGGTGCGCCCTGCGGATGTATGCTTCGCTTGCCTCCGAAAGTCCCCAGTGGAGAATCTTGCCCTCCTTTATCAGGCCGGCCATCACGGACGCCACCGTTTCCGGTTCTGTTTCCGGATCTGTGCGATGCTGGTAATAGAGGTCGATATGGTCGGTCTGCAACCTCTTCAGGGAGCCTTCGACCGAACGGCGTATTGTTTCCGGACGCGAATCCGTGATGACGGCATGTGTGCCGGATGCCTCCGGATTCTCAAACGAAATGCCGAATTTGGTTGCCAAGACGATTCTGTTTCGGAAAGGTTTGAGGGCTTCTCCCAACAGCTCCTCGTTGTCATGAGGATTGCCGGCGGTGCCGTATGCTTCAGCCGTGTCGAAAAACGTGTAGCCCATATCCACCGCATCTGCCAGCAGTTCGGTCATCTCCCGTCTGTCTGCCGGTGCGCCGTAAGCGTAGCTCATGCCCATGCATCCCAATCCTATGGCGGACACTCTCAGTCCGCTCAAGCCTAATGTTCTGTAGTTCATATTTTGATTCTTATTGTATCGTCGCAAAATTACGGCGGCCGGAGAAAAACCGCTTTACAAGGATTGCGGTAGGACATGCACTTATTTCCGTTTTTGTCCAATAAATGCAAAAAAGCAGGCGTTCCGGGAAGTCTTACGGGAGTTATCGGCTTGAAATATGTATATTTGCGGGGAATACAGGAAAATGAGGATATGGCAGAAACGGAAAATATTATCATAAAGGATACTCTGGACGGACTGGGCACGGACGCTTACAGCAATTACCTCGCCCATGCCCTTTGTCTGGCAGGCAGTTGCAGGCTGAAATACAACGGAGAGGAACGCGAGCTGCAGGCGGGCGACCTGATGATTGTACGCAAGGGCAAGCTGGTGGAACGCATTCGCCCGGCAGACGATTTCCGGGTAAAGGTGATATACGTGACCTCTGAATTTGTCGTACTCTCCACGCCGCTCAGCAACTATGGCATGAAGGGTCAGCTTGCCCTGTTCCTCAATCCCATCATGAAACTGAATGCCGAACAACGCGAGTTGTGCCGCAAGGATTTCGAAATGGTGGAAGCGCGGCTGGCACAGACCGGCCATCATTTCCGCCGCGACTTGCTGATAGCCTCCGTACAGATGCTGATTATTGATTTCTTCAATTTCCATTCCCATCTTTACGGAGTGGACAACATCCCGCAGCAAAGTGCCGCAATTATGAACGGATTTCTCAATATGCTGGAAAACGGGACGTACCGCGAACACCGCGAAGTGAACTGGTATGCCGACAAGCTGTGCGTTACGCCCAAATACCTGTCCGAAGTTTCCCGCAAGATAAGCGGTTACGCCGCCAACTACTGGATAAACCGCTACACCGTGCTCGACATCTCCCGCCTGCTCCGCGACAAGTCGCTGACCTTCGTGCGTATTTCCGACCTGTTCGGTTTCTCATCGCCTGCCTATTTCAGCCGTTACGTGCAGCAGCATCTGGGGGTAAGCCCGACGGAGTATAGGGGATGATATCCTTGTTAAGTAACTATAACCGTCCATAAAGAAAGAGATAGACATTAAATAGGATATATATGGAACAACAATTTTGTCAAAGTTGCGGCATGCCCCTGAACGATGAGAACAGAGGGACTAATGCCGATGGAAGCCGTAGCGAAGATTATTGCATGTATTGTTACAAGAACGGTGCGTTTACCCAGGATTTCACGATGGGACAAATGATTGAGTTCTGCCTGCAATTCTTAGACCAATGGAATGCACAGGCTGGATGTAACTTAACTCCCATACAGGCCAAAGAACAAATGCTTCAATACTTTCCGCGCCTGAAACGGTGGAAAGAAAAAGACGAACGGACACTGGCGGAAAAAGCAACCCATTTGCTTGCCCAATGCGAGAACGTGACGGTCGCTTCCATAGATGCCAACGGTTATCCCCGACCTGTGCAGATGTCCAAGATTGGAGCAAAGGGTTTTCATGAGGTGTGGATGGCGACAAGCGCCGATTCTGTAAAGGTCAATGATTTTAAGGCGAACGACAAGGCGGGTCTTTGTTATGATCATTACGGAGACGGGGTTGCCCTACGCGGAACAGTAGAGGTTATCACGGACGATGCCATCCGCAAGGAAATGTGGCAAGACTGGTTTGCCTATCATTTCCCCGGCGGACCGAACGACCCGAATTATGTGCTTCTTCACTTCGTTGGCAAGGAAGCCACCTTCTGGATTAACGGTGAATTTTCTCACTCCAACATCTGATATTTATGAAACCTGTCGTATCCGATACGCACAACATCGCCGCTTGCGGTCTTTATTGCGGAGCTTGCCGCAAGTTCTTGACAGGGAAATGCCCCGGATGCAAATGCAATGAAAAGGCGACTTGGTGCAAAATCCGTTCGTGTTGTCAAGAAAACAAGTTCAATACCTGCGCTGAATGCTCCCATGATGTAAAGGAATGCAAGGTGTTTTCCAATTGGATAGGCAAGGTGTTCGCTTTCCTTTTCAATTCCGACCGTGCCGCCTGCATCCATTACATCAAGGAACATGGCGAACAGGCTTTTGCCGAAGAAATGACCCAACGTAAATGTCAGACCATTAAAAGAAGAAAATAGAAATGAAAGATTCAGTTATTCGTTTTCTGAGAGAAACCATCATCGGTAAGACCTTGTTTACTGACGATATAATTTACAAACTTGGAGAAGGGCGTATGGAAGGTGTGTATAGCGATCAAATGATGTTTTCTGATTTAGTGGAAACAGAAAACGGCTTCAAATTCAATATGACCACTGTAACCCATGAGTTGGTGTATAACTTGGATGAACAAGGGGTGAGGACAACGGTTGTTAAAGATTATACGGGAACGAGTGTGTTTTGTTATGAATTAGCCATGCGGAAAAGCACTAACCAACTGACCGGCTATATGCATTGCGTTTCGACTACGGTAAATAATTCCACAATGGAAGCAGTCGTTTGCGGAATATTTGATGTGGTTTTAGATAAGAAAGAATTGAGATGGCAAGAGAGCCAGTTGCTGTATAGGGATAATCTGATAGGCGAAAATCAATATAAGCCAGTGGCTTTTGATTCTAAAGCCAGATTTTATCTTGACAAAGGGAAAGTTGTCTTTGAGTATCTGCCTATGCTTTGGGAGGTAAATCCTGACACATTGGCAAAAGGATTGTCTAAGGACAATTATCCGCCATACATATCAAAAGAAAGGTAAAGGGGCTGTCATATTTGGAAAATTGCGATTAAGACAAGAATCCGTGGGTATGTGAAGTGTATCCGTTTTGTATAAAAACGAGATATGTAAATAGGAGTATATTAGAAATAAGCCACTTATGAGCATTTCTCAAAGAATGAGGCATGACTTGGCAACAGTCGCTATTTCTGCGATATGCGGTATTCTACTTCATCAACTCTGAAACAAAGGTAGCATATTGCCAATAAATGGCAAAAGTGTTTGCTGTTTTAGATTTTCATCAGTTTGATGCAACCGTTTGAAGAATAAACTTTTAGCAGAGTATTTGAGGACCAAAGGTAACGATTTGGCAACCGCCTTTTCCATAAATTTATTGATACTCCATTCTTTCATTGCCGGATGTAGTATTTTAGTTTTTTCCCTGATTGAAATATTCTTCTGCGGCTGCCTTTAAATCCATGCTGATAAGTTCCCACGCATAGCCCCTGTAACAGTCTATCCCTTCAGGGCATTCTTTGAGATCAAAGATTCTTTCAAATCCGGCTTTTATATCGTTTTCCGTAAAGCTCCATTCATCACGCATCATCGCCCATTCTATCATTTCTTTTAGGCTGTACGTGTTGCTGAGTTCGTAAATGTCCCAAAAGTCTTTTTGTCTGGGCTCATCCTGAGTGATTGCCTTGATTTTCATTGCCGCAATCTCTCTTATATCCGCAAGCCTGATGCCATCCGTTTGTTTGACGGGGAAGATAAAGTTTTCCGTATAGAAGAAGTCAGCTTTGATGCAGTCAGCCGGAGATTCACCGATGCGGACAGAATAACCCAAAGCTGGCAGGTCTAAGCTGTCTAGGTTTTCTGAATATGGGAAGTTTTCTTGCAAGAAAATTTTCATGGCGGTGGCATTCATGCTTCCGTAGTCTATGGCTGTAAACAAATCTATGTCTATGGAGCGTCTGTGTCCTAATTGAAGACTTAGACACGTTCCACCAACCAAGTTGAAATCTTTGAATACATCAGATTGCATAATCGTTTTCAGGCAGCGGATTAACTGGGGAGATACGGTTTCGTAATGAAGTTTCATTATACAAATTCTTTAAAGTTTTTTTCTCTTGTTTCTTTTTTCCATTTGCTGTGTGTGTCCTGCAATACAGCCTGTATTGTTTCTTTGCCGTAAAACCTTATGGCTTCTTCTATTTCCTGACTGTTTCCGTATTCAAATATACGCTGAATGACCCATTCCTTGTTTTTTATCCAGTTGATTTTCTCTATTTTCGTGTCCCAAAATAATGCCATGCTGAATTTTGACAAGTCCGGGTGTGTTTCCCTCTCTTTTTCGGTCAGATAGGCATAGACTTCATAATTGGCTTGTATCTTGTAGAAATAGCCTTCAATGCCTATCCCCAAAGCTCTTTCTATGGCAATGGACTGCTGAATCGTGAAAGCTCTTGTTCCGTTAATTAGTTCACTGATTCTTTGCGGATATACACCTGCCTTAATGGATAGTTGCTTTTGGGTTATTTTTGCTTTTCTCAAAATATGCTCCAGAACTTTTCCTGCTGGTGTCCTTTCAGATTTGATATATTCCTCATACATATATTGCTGTGTTTTATATGTTCAAGTACAAAAATACATTCGTTTTTGTAAATAACCAAATTTGGTTGTTGGCTTTCTTTTGGTCTTTTCAGAAAGATAATCTTTCTGAAAGATATTTCAATGTGTCGTTTGCCTTATTATAAAGTAATATATACCCCGTTGGCGGAATTAAATTAGCGTATATTTAACTTTGCCAATGGGACTGTTTTATTGTAGGATTGTAAGTGCGCTAATCTTCCCTATAATTCAGGCAAAATTTCTTATAATCAATTGGTCACACAGCTATGAGAATATCTCAAAAGAAGGGGATATATTCCCTTATTGTGGATATATTGAATAGGCGTAAATGTCAAATCACCCAAAGAGAATAGTAGTATGAAAGATTCAGTCATTCGTTTTCTGAGAGAAACCATCATCGGTAAGACCTTGTTTACTGACGATATAATTTACAAACTTGGAGAAGGGCGTATGGAAGGTGTGTATAGCGATCAAATGATGTTTTCTGAATTTAGTGGAAACAGAAAACGGCTTCTGTGGGTATGTAAAGCGCATCCGTTTTGTATAACAAACCGCAAAAATGTAGGTACTTGCAGTAATTAGTGTAATAGTCGGCACAAGAATTATGCTGAACTTTGCAGCCGTAAAGTAATGAAATGATGAGAAGAATGACCTACATTGCAATCATAATGGCTGCTATGATGACAGGACTATGGTCTTGTACGGAAAAAACAGAAATCCCTACTGATATGAATGGAAACGGAACAACCAATACTGACAGTTTTCAGATTCAGATGACCCATCCTGTTCCCAATCAATACTTTTCGGAGGCAACAGAGCAGGGGCAGGTAGTAAGAATCGAATATGAATCGAAAGATTATACCCGCGATGACCGTCCTGCCGCGCGGAAGCCTGCCTATGTCTATCTGCCTTACGGATATGACGAGAGCCGGCAATACGATGTCGTCTACCTGATGCACGGATGGACGGGAACGGCAGAGGAAACATTTGAAACATTGGGCGGCGCACAGAAGAACATTTTGGACTGGATGATTCAGCAAGGAGATTGCAAGCCTGTCATCGTGGTGTCGCCCACGTGGGACAAAGACAACCGGGCAAAAGATTGGGGTGAATCGTGCGAGGAAATCGCTGTGTTCCATAATGAAAATGAATATGAGAATGACCTGATTCCTGCCGTTGAAAGCCGCTTCTCGACATACGCTGAAACGACTGACCGGGCAGGTATCGTGGCATCGCGTGACCACCGGGCTTTCGGCGGCTTCTCGCTGGGCAGTGTGACGACATGGTATATCTTTGAACATTGTTTCGACTTGCAACGCTTTTTCCTGCCGATGAGTGGTGACAGTTGGCACGTTTCGATTTTTGGCGGACAGACGGTGCCGGAGCAGACGGCTCAGTTTCTTGCTTCGGTAGTTCAGGCATCGCCTTACGGAACGGATAACGGTTTTCACGTATGGCACGCCGTGGGAACACAGGATGCACGCTTTTATCAGACCCATAATCAGGCGATGGCATGTATGCAGCTGACCGATGTGTTTACTCCCCATAACTTTTCTTACCACCAGCGAGAGGGAGGGCAACACGATTACAATTCCGTCGTGGAGTTTGTATATAATGCTCTGCCGTTTTTCTTTCCGCCTGAAGCGGGGCAATCTTTCACCCGCACAAGCCGTATCAGTGATGTTATGAATGACCCGGCTTTCGGTAATTGGGGACGGCTGATTTTCCCCGTAGACGAGGGCTATTGGAGCGGCGAGACTTTGGAACAGTTGCGCTTGGTGTGGTATAACTACATAGACCCGGACAAGACCGTTGAAATCTGCAATTACCTGAAGGCACATGCCGGCAGCGTATTTCTTGACATTTATACGGAGGCCGAAAAGCAGGACGACCCGCAGAAGCGCAATACGGGACTGTTCTTTTTCCGGGGAAATCCGGGTGCGCCCTTTGCCGTCTGCAATGCCGGTGGTGCATTCGCGTATGTCGGAGCCATGCACGACAGCTTTCCTCATGCTCTTGAACTGTCCAAACTTGGGTACAATGCTTTTGCGCTCATTTACCGTCCGGAATATGCCTACGAAGACCTTGCCCGCGCCATCACTTATATTTATGACCATGCCGATGAGCTGGGCGTAAGCGCTTCCGGCTATTCCCTTTGGGGCGGTTCGGCAGGAGCACGCATGGCGGCTGTGCTCGGCAATGAGGATTACTTGCAAGAACTCACCGGACGCACGGATATTCCGCAAGCCTCGGCTGTCATCATGCAATATATGGGTTATAGCATGGTTAGTTCGCAAGACGCGGCAACATACGCCTGTGTCGGTACGAACGACGGCATTGCTTCATGGCGCACCATGCAACGGCGGCTGCAAGGTCTTTCCTCCCTCGGCATCCCGACCGAATTTCATGCTTACGACGGGCATCCTCACGGTTTCGGACTTGGCACGGGGACGGTGGCTGAAGGCTGGCTGACGGATGCTGTCCGTTTTTGGGAAGAAAACCGATAATCGATGGAGCATATTTAAAACTGCCTCATTCCGGACAATCCGTAAAAAAGGTACGACCGTCTGTAATCCGTGTATGGAAGGATGCAACATTATGCCGTACCTTTGTATGTATAGGGAACTGATTAAACAAAGACAATATGGAAACAATCAAACTGAGCAACGGCGTGGAAATGCCGCTATTGGGTTACGGAGTGTTCAAGGTAGCTCCGCAGGAATGTGAACGGTGCGTAAGCGATGCGCTGAATGTGGGTTATCGCCTGATTGACACGGCGCAGGCTTACTTCAACGAGGAAGGTGTAGGAAATGCCATAAGCAAGAGCGATATTGTCCGGCAGGACATTTTTCTGGTGACGAAAGTATGGATTTCGAATGCAGGCGAGGAGAGAGCGTCAGCAAGCATCGACGAGAGCCTGCGCAAGTTGAAGACCGACTATATCGATCTGCTGCTCATCCATCAGGCATACGGCGACGTGTTCGGCTCGTGGAGGGCGATGGAGAAAGCCTACCGGGCAGGCAAGGTGCGTGCCATCGGTGTAAGCAATTTTCAGGCAGGACGTTTCTTCGACTTCGCCCACTATGTGGACATCAAGCCGATGGTGAACCAGTTGCAATGCAATCCGCTCGTCCAGCAACAGGGCATCGAGCCGCTTCTCGCAGAACACGACACGAAGATGATGGCATGGGGGTCGCTTGGCGGTGAGGGTGCCGAAGATGTGATAAAGAACGAACTGCTTGCTTCCATTGGCGAAGGCTACGGGAAGACCGCCGCACAGGTGGCACTGCGCTGGCTCACGCAGCGGGGCATCGTCGCCATCCCCAAGAGCACGCATGTGGAGCGTATGCGGCAGAATCTGGACATCTTCGACTTTACGCTGACCGATGAGGAAATGAAACGTATTGCCACACTCAACTGTCACGATGCGGGAACGGTGAATTTCGGCGACCCGCAGTTGGTGAAGTTCCTGATTGAGACATACGGGTAAAGAAAAAAGAACTCCCGCAGCGCAGAGAACCCGTTGCGGGAGTTTTTTTGTATAGGCTTTTATTTGAGTTTCCGAGTCACCCTACACGGATTCCCCACCGCCACGCAGTTTGCCGGAATGGAGTGCGTCACCACGCTGCCCGCGCCGATAACGGCATTCTCTCCAATCGTCACACCGGGCAGGATGATTGCTCCGCCGCCTATCCATGCGCCGTCTTCTATCCTGACCGGACGCGCGATGGTGTTGCAGATGTCGTTTCCCTCCATCCAATCCCAAGCCATTCGCTCGCGCACATCGGTGGAATGCGTGGCGGTGTATATCTGCACATTAGGTGCAATCAGGACGTTGTTGCCGATGTCGATGCGGTTATTGTCCACAAAGGTACAGTTCATGTTGATGATAACCTTATCGCCGACGAAGATGTGCTTGCCGTATTCGCAATGGAAGTCGATGTCCACGTGAACCCCCTTCCCGATACTGCCGAACAGTTGGCTCAGCAAAGCCTGTTTGCGTCCGGTATCAGCGTAGTCCGTGGCGTTGAGTTGCGCCAGCAGGCGTTTTGCCCGCACTGTCATTTCCATTATCTTCGGGTCCCAGCCTCCGTTGAAAGGTTCGCCTGCCATACATTTTTTGTATTCTGTCTTCATGTTTGTAGATTTTTTATGGTTCGCTTGTGAAGATAGTGAAAATCAAGGAGCGGGCAAAAGTTACAGCTCATAAAATCAGAAAAGCACCTCCGTGCCTCCACAGAGATGCTTCTCTATATCATTTACGTATGTCAAGCCATCACAGTCTTGCCCCCCAAACCATCTTCTCCACATCTTCCAGTGTGGCGTTGAAGAAACGCTTCTCCTTGTTGAGCGAGCGCATCTGCTGCATCTCGTCGTCGGTCAACTGGAAGTCGAAGATTTGGATGTTCTCCTTGATGTAGTCGGGATTCGATGCACCGGGGATGACGGAGAAGCCTTCCTGGATGTGCCAGCGTAGGATGACCTGTGCCGGGGTCTTGCCGTGGGCTTCGGCTATCTTCTTTATTACGGGGTCTTTGAACAGGGCACTGCCCGACATGGCACCTCCCAACGGGAACCAGCATTCCATCTGTATCCCTTCTTTTGCGGCTTTCTTGCGCATCTCCAACCGCTGGGCGTAAGGGTGGCACTCTATCTGGAGTACTTGAGGCTTGATAGTCGCTGCTTTCATAATCGTGTTCCACACCTCATCGTTCGCATCGAAGTTGCTGGTGCCGAGGGCACGCACTTTGCCCATCTTCACCGCCTTTTCCATGTCTTTCCATGCGCCTACGAAGTCGCCCACGGGCTGGTGAACATAGAGCAGGTCGATGTAATCCAGTTGCATCCGCTTCAGCATCTCGTCGATGGCTTTCAGCGTCTTTCCCTCGCCGTATTCCGTGGGCCAGAGTTTGCTGGTAATCCAGATTTCCTCGCGAGGTATACCGCTTTCCTTGACTGCACGCCCCACGCCCGCTTCGTCCTGATAGGCATGGGCCGTGTCGATGTGCCGATATCCGGCTTTCAAGGCAGTGAGGCACGACTGTTCGCACACTTCGTCACTGGGCTGGAGGAATGTGCCGATGCCGAAGCGGGGCATCTCCACGCCGTTGTTCAACTTGACCATCGGCACACCGGCCGTCGTTGTTTTCTCTTGTGCACAGGTAGCACATACGCCGCCACATAGTATCAAGGCGGCCAGCAGAAGTTTTTTTAGTGATTCCATACTCTTTTTTATAAACTGAATAATTGTCTGTTTGCAATAAGGCGGAGGTGGCAATGACACCGTTCACAACAGTGGCTTCCGTCAGTCTCAGCATACTGCATCGGCTGGTATTACTGCCGCTCTTTTTATTTCCCACTCTTGATGTCTTCTGTGGTTGATGCAAAGGTAGGTGATGCCCGTGTAAACGGACTTACATAAAATTCGGGAGGATGTGCTGTTTTTGCGGTAAAATAGCTGTCGGAATAACAGCTTTATGTTAGAGGAGGCTCTTGGTGCAGATAGACTTCCATTCAAGGAACTTTGTAGAAATCAGGTGTCGTTTGTCCAATTTGCCAGATGGCAGTTCCTTAAATTGTTGTGAAATATGCTCTTTTTCAAAGCAACAATGGTTCGTGTCAAAGAAATGAATTGCTTTTGTCGAAAAGACTCGGAACCAAAACACACGGATGGCCTGCAAATAGGGTACTCTCTGACAAGGAGAAAGATATCAAGATAGCGTGTGATGTTGTTCATCTGAAATTATTTTTGCAGGCGGAATCAGATGCGGCGATCCCGTAACCGATGAACATTATTGAAAGATGGTGGAAGTTTACCAGGAAATCCGTTTTGCATGGCGATGGTGTGGCAGGCTTGCGAAAACATATCAGGCCTTCAAGGATTTTCCAGAGGAAATAAACCGCAAACGGCAGCTGCACTTTGAGCCTCCTACAGAACTGTATGGACAATGATTTTGACGGGCAAGTTACGCAAAAGGAACAGAAATATCTTTTGCTAATCTGCCGGAATCCGGCGGTTTTTCCACAGAATTTCCGTAAATCTGTATAAGGAATATACCTACTTGAATTTAAGAGAGTTATAAGAATTACCTTGTTTTCGGGTAATGAGTTGGCAACTGTTCCTATTGCCGTGGTCTGCATCGCTTTGCTTGTTAGGTAACTCATCTTACTGCAAAATTAAGCAATAATTTGGATTTCCTTGCTTCTTTCTGATATAAATCAATCAAATGAAAATCGAAAAGATGTCGAAAAAAAGCAGAATCAGTTAACCTTATAAATGACGTATGGCGATATAAATCGCCATACGGGTTGTCAGTTTTCCTTCTTAGGCAAAGATTCTATGCCACTTAATATGTACAAATCTTTATCTTGCCATTATAGCATAAATGAGTATCATAAAATCCAACATTACCGAAGTGATTCCCAACAGCAAAGCAAATTGCGGGAACACAAACATGCCACAAACTGTTAAGCTAATAGATAGAATACTCACTGCAGACTGCCACTATAAAAACTCACCTCTCTATAGCGAAGTAAAGAGTGAATATCCGTCCACGATTATACAACCATAACCCATGAATCCCAACTGCGGATGCATTGATAAAGTCGTTGTAATTAACGATATTGTACATATTCTAAGCTATTCATCTGTTGTAGCCTTTCTAAGTGTAGGGAGAATTCTTTTGGAAATGGATTCTCCGATCTACGAAAAAAAGTTTTTTTTCATTTTATCTTGATCTTAAAATTATTTTTCCACGAGACTCATTCTCTTTGCACGGTCTGTGAGTCTCAACCTCAGACCTTGGCGACACTTACTCTTCCACTTTTGCAGTACCATCAGCGTATATAGTCTTAACTTCTCTGTTCGGAAAGGGAAGAGGTGATTCCTATATACTATTAGTCACCGTTGCTTTATTTTTAATTTACATATTTACTTGTTCAGACAGGCGTAATTAATTTACATGTAGAGCTATCCGACAACAAATCAGCCAAAAACTACCAGGATTCATATAAGTATGATTGTCAAACTGAGCATCCATATATTTAACATATGCTCGCGCCATCTCCATTACTCCAACATATTTATTATCCTCTCCATCTTCCGATAGATTCAATTTGTTAATTATATCAGCTAACAATTCCGCGTTACGCTTAATTATAACGTCATCATGAAAGATTTGTCTATGCTGCTCAATGTTCTCTTGAGTATCATTGAAAAATGATGGCATCATCATAAAGAAACCTAATTCCCTACTTGATGTGAGTGTAAAGTAATTCCAAAAATTAGCAGCCTGTACTCTTGAAATTTCCATAATTCTTTTTATTATTTATTCTATTTGATATCGTAATTCGCTTACAAAGGTAGAGGATTTTTGTGATAATCCTCTATCTTCTAATACTTTTATTTGTTTTTAGAGTGGTTTTTGGATGTATTCTACATTTTCAATCCTTTATCTTGTCTTGTAGAAGCAATCCCCAAACTGTTTCTACATTCATTCGCTTTTTGTCTGAACCATTGTACAAGCGGAATGTCATTCACGCATATATGGTAATGTCCTTTTCTGTTCTTGTCTTCCTCAAATGAGAAAGCCGCATTCTCGTCACGAAACTTTCGGTTGAACTCGGGAGAATAGAAATCACCTTTCAGCCTTACCTTCTTCAACTTGCACAACTCTTGGATTACCCTTTCAGAAAAGTTCAAGGTGTTACGGCAGAAGCCAACCAACGGCAACAGCTTCTCCACATAAGGGAAGTAACGCTGTATCTTGTCCATATATTCGTTGAACTTGGCGCGTTCTTCCTTATGCTCTCGTTCCATTGTTCCAATATACCGTACCAATTCTTCGTTCTGACTTTCAAGGGCGGATATGCGTTGCTGTAATTCCTCCCTTTCCGCTTTCAACTTATTGCTGCCCAAAAGAGAACCGACCTTTGCCACGAGTGCCGCTTTCGCCTCAGTCTTGGCGGCTTCCAGCTTCTCCGACTTGATTTCCTTCCGCACTTCGTCAAGTTGCCGTTCCGCCTGCCGCTGTTCGGTCTGTAATTGCCGCATGTTGGCTTCAAGCTCTCCCGTCTGCCGTTTCAGGTCTCGGTAGTATTGGGCGGTGGTGGTGTGCCGTGCCTCCGAACCACGGATGCCACGCTGCAAGCCGTATTTCGCCATCGCTGCGGCATAGCTGTCGTGGTAGGCGACAAGCCTTTCACGGGTCAGGAGGTCATCGGCACACAGGCGCACGGCGTTGGCTTTCTTGCGGTAGGTGCGTCTGCCCTCCGTCTGTTTCCGTTTGGCTTTTCTGCGCTCTCCCGTCACTATCGGCACGACCGTGGCGTGGATGTGCGGAGTGTGTTCGTCCATGTGCAGCACAGCCGATACGGTGTTCTCCCTGCCGAATGTGCGGTGCAGCCATTGCAGGTTGTCATCGCACCACTCGTCAAGCCTTCCCTCGTCCTGCACTTTAATCATGTCCTCGTGCGTACCCGAAAGCACGATGCGGATTGCCCTTACTTGGTCGGGCGTTATTTTCCGTTTAATGCCAGCCGTGCGGATGCGCTGGCTTATCGCTTCGGTGCGGTCTGACACGCCGTCGGGGAATTGCACCAGCTCACGGTTGAGGTGGGTGCGTGTGGGGTCTGCATTCTTGGGCGTGTTCTTGCGTTCGATGTGGTCGGATGCGCCCGTGTCAGCCGACCCTTTCGCCTTGTTGATTTGGATGCTGATATATCCCATGTCTGTTTCTTGTTTTTTTAGGTTCTATAAACTTGTTTGTCGGTATCCGTCCGCCTGCGGTCGTGCCGCACGGGGGCAAACGGGGGTGTCCAGAGGAGTGTAACCCCGTTGGCTCATTAGGATGTTTTTAGCATGAGCGAAGCGGTGCGTGAAGAAAACGCCCTAATGAGCTATGGCTTTTTGTTTCCCAAAAGTCTGCGGCGGTGTCGGCGATGATGCGGCGGACATTGGTTGCTTTTTTCTTTTCGCCAGCGATGAAGGCTTTCCCTTGTCGGTCGGCAAGACGGAAGTCCGTCCGACCAGCCGGCGGATGGCGGTGTTCACCTCTGTTGCTTCCCCCGGCGGACTTGATGAGGGGTGAAAATCCGATGAAATGATGAATAAAATCTGCACTTTCATCGGGTAATGAATAGGAAACCATTCTTCTGCTTTAATCCGCTTAGAAACGGTTCTCAGCTCTCTTTCCAACTTCCGTAATTTTCTCCTAACTGCTTAATTCACAGATTATATTGCGTTAATCTGCCGGAATCCGGCGGTTTTTCCACAGAATTTTCTTAACTTTGTCAACCGATTCTAAAAGTTATCCAGTTATGAAGTTTATAGGAATAATTCCGGCAAGATATGCATCCACACGTTTTCCTGCAAAGCCTTTGGCTATGTTGGGAGGAAAGCCTGTGATTCAGAGAGTGTATGAACAGGTGGCAGGCGTTTTGGACGACGTCTGTGTGGCAACCGACGACGAACGGATTGAAAAGGCTGTAGAAGCTTTCGGCGGCAAGGTTGTCATGACATCCGTCAATCATAAAAGCGGAACCGACCGTTGCTATGAGGCCTATTGCAAGGCAGGGAAAGGGTATGATGTGGTAGTGAACATCCAAGGCGACGAACCTTTCATTCAGCGCTCGCAGCTGGAGGCGGTGAAGGCTTGTTTTGATGATGAGGCGACTCAAATAGCTACGTTGGTGAAACCTTTCCGTCCGGAAGACGGATTCGATGCGCTTGAAAATGTAAATTCGCCGAAAGTGGTGGTGAACAGGCAGATGCAGGCACTTTATTTCAGCCGCTCCATCATTCCGTTCCAGCGCAGCCGCGACCGTAAGGATTGGCTGGCAAATCATGTATACTACAAGCACATCGGACTTTACGCATACAGGGCTTCGGTCTTGAAGGAAATCACCGCATTGTCCCAGTCGCCGCTTGAGCTGGCAGAGTCGCTCGAGCAGTTGCGCTGGCTTGAAAACGGCTATACCGTCAAGGTGGGCATCAGCGATGTGGAAACGATCGGCATTGATACGCCGCAGGATCTGGAGCGGGCAGAAGCATTTCTAAACCAACACCCGGAATTGAGATGAGTACGCTTGACAGAACCGTGGCTCCCGAAATCCGCCAGTTGGATGACTTTTCGATCGTGTGTCCGGAAAGGCGCATGATGCGGAACGGCATGCCGCTCTTTACCATAGAAGCAGGAAGTGAAGATGTCGTGCGTTTTGACCTGGTGATTAAAAGCGGACAGCTCCAGCAGGAACAGCCCTTGCAGGCTGTGTTTACGAACCGTATGCTCAGGGAAGGGACGCGTAACCTTTCGTCGGCGGAGATCGCTGAAACGCTGGACTATTATGGAGCGTGGCTTGATCTCTCAGTGTCGGTGGATTGCAGTTATGTGACACTCTATTCACTGTCGCGCTATTTCAGCAAGACGCTTGAAGTGGTGGCCTCAATGGTTATGGAGTCTGTGTTTCCGGAAAAAGAATTTGCTGTGATCCGCGATATCCACAAGCATCAGTTTATGGTGAACAACCAGCGGGTGGACGTGCTTTCGCGCAAGCAGCTCTGCCGTTCGCTCTTCGGAGAGAGGCATCCGTTAGGCAGGTATGCCGAACTGGATGACTATGACCGTATCGGCGTGGAAAGCCTGAAGGAATATTACCGCAGGTTCTATCGTTCGGGCAATTGTTCGGTTTATCTGTCCGGACGTGTTACTCCAGACACGGTCCGTTGCGTGGAAAGGCTGTTCGGGGATGCGGAGTGGGGCGAACGCTCGTCCGATTTTGTCCTTCCCCAGCCGGTTATAATTACGGATACCCGCAAGCGCGTGTTCGTGGAGAAAGAGGATGCGATGCAGAGTTCGGTGAAGATGGGCGGATTTACGCTCGACCGGAAGCATCCGGACTACCTGAAGCTGCGTGTACTGGTAACCCTCTTCGGCGGCTATTTTGGCAGCCGGCTTATGTCGAACATACGCGAAGACAAAGGTTATACCTACGGAATCGGAGCGGGGCTGGTCGTTTATCCGGGAACCGGACTGCTGATGATCAGCACGGAAACCGGAAACGAATACGTGGAGCAAGTGATAAAAGAGGTCTATCATGAAATGGACAGGCTGAGGGAGGAGCGCGTGTCGGACGAAGAGCTGGACATGGTGCGCAACTATATGCTTGGTGATATATGCCGTTCATACGAAAGCCCCTTTTCGCTTTCTGACGCATGGATCTTTATCGAAGCATCGGGACTGGATTATGACTTTTATGACCGCTCGCTTGCCGCCGTGCGCGACATTTCCTCCGAAGATATTCTGTCGCTTTCGCGGAAGTACTTCTGCAAAGAAGATTTAATAGAGGTGGTGGCTGGTAAAAAAGTATGAATCCGGAATCCGATTACTGACCAAAAAAATTAATTTTGAACTCTATAATTAACAAGAAGAATAATCTAATGAATAAATATAGCATTTTGTTGTTTGCCCTTCTGGCTGTGGGGACGAATTCCGTTTCGGCTCAGATGTCTTTGGGATATTATAAATTCAAGGATGGGGCCGAATATACCGGAGAACTGAAAGGGCGGCGGCCGAACGGAAGAGGGCGTACTGTGTTTAAGAACGGCGACGTGTATGAGGGTGAATATGTGAAGGGGAAACGCCAGGGGCAGGGTACCTATACTTTCAGCGACGGGGAGAAGTATGTGGGCGAATGGTATCAGGACCAGCAGCATGGAAAAGGAACTTTCTATTTTATGAACAATAACCGTTACGACGGGTTCTGGTTTCAGGACTTTCAGGAAGGGAAAGGCACCATGACTTATTATAACGGCGACTTCTATGACGGAACATGGCATCAGGACAAGCGTGACGGAAAGGGAACCTATATATGGAAGGGAGGAGCTACCTATAGCGGTGAGTGGAAAAATGACTTGAAGAACGGACAGGGTACCATGACGTGGGAAGACAATTCGAAATATGAAGGCGAATGGAAAGACGGAATGCGTGACGGAAAAGGCACTTTCTACTATACCAACGGTGACAAGTATGTAGGCGACTGGAAGAACGACGTGCAGGAAGGAAAGGGAATCTATTATTTTCAGAACGGAGAAAAATACGAAGGCGATTATGTCAACGGAGAACGCACGGGAGAGGGCATTTATACTTACCCCAACGGCGACAGGTATGTCGGACAGTTCTCCAACGGTTGGCAGAACGGCAAAGGCACGTTCACGTGGGCGAACGGAGCGGTTTATGAAGGCCAGTGGCTGAGAAACCAGCGTTCGGGAACGGGAACCTACAAGTGGGCGAACGGCGACGTGTACGAAGGACAGTGGAAGAACAACATGGCTGAAGGCGAAGGCACATTGCGTACGGCCGACGGCTCTGTATATACAGGCGGATTCGTGAGAGGCAAGGAAGACGGCAAAGGCACACTCGTGAGCAAAGACGGAATCCGTTTTGAAGGCTTTTTCAAGCAGGGAAAGAAGGACGGGCCTTTTGTGGAAACCGATGCGGACGGCAAGGTGATCCGGAAAGGCACATTCAAGTATGGACGTTTGCTGGAGGAAAAGAAATGAAACTGAATTTACAGGAACTGACGGAGAAGGTGCGTGCGCTGGCTGTGGAAACAGGAAGCTTCATCCGTCAGGAAAGAAGCCGGTTCTCCCGCGAACGGGTGGAGAAGAAACATGCGCACGATTATGTTTCTTATGTAGACAAAGAGTCGGAAAGAAGAATTGTAGCCTGCTTGAGGGAGTTGCTTCCCGAGGCAGGTTTTATTGTTGAGGAGGGCAGTGCCGGATTTTCCGGAGAGCCTTATTGCTGGGTGGTCGACCCCTTGGACGGCACAACCAATTTTATCCACGACAATGCTCCTTACTGCGTCAGCATCGCTTTGCGTGACCGCGAGGAAATCCTGATAGGAGTTGTGTATGAAATTTGCAGGGGTGAATGTTTCTGGACCTGCAAAGGCGATTCTTCGTACCGGAACGGCGAGCCGGTTCACGTTTCGGACGTGGATTGCGCGGACAATGCTTTTCTGGCTTTGGGCCTGCCGTACGATGCGGATGCCTACAGGCCGGTGTTCCGGAAGCTGGTGGACGGCGTTTATGGGAAGGTGGCGGGGACGAGAGTCGTAGGCGCTGCCGCAGCCGAAATGTGCTATGTGGCATGCGGGCGTTTTGATGCAAGGGTAGAGGCTCTTCTCGGTCCGTGGGACATTGCTGCCGGCATTCTGATTGTGCAGAATGCGGGAGGGCGTGTTACCGACTTCTGCGGAGGGGACAGTTATGAGCAAGGCAGCCAGGTCGTGGCGTCAAACGGGAAAATACATGATTTTCTGTTGAAAATCCTGGCAGGCTCTTAAAAAACGCCCTTTTTTTTCGGATTATCAGAATATATTTCGTAAGTTTGTGTAGCTCAAGCCGCACAGGTATGGGCTGAATCGGATTATTAATATTAAAACATTGCATTATGGTTATCGACAAATTAGAAAATCTGGAAAAGTACGTAGCTTTGAATCCTTTGTTCGTACAGGCTGTGGAGTTTCTGAAATCCACTGACCTGAATGCGCATGAAATAGGGAAGGTGGTCTTGAAGGAAGGCGAACTGACCGTCAATTTCTCGCAGACCCGCCCGAAAACGAAAGAAGAGGCCAGGATTGAAACGCATGACAATTTCATCGATATCCAGATTCCGCTGTCGGGAGTGGAGCTGATGGGCTATATGCCTCGCACAGATCTTCCGGAAGCTTCTTATAATCCGGAAAAGGATATAACTTTCTATGAAGGTCTGGCCACCGACTATCTGACTGTCAAACCGGGGATGTTTGCCATATTCTTTCCTGAAGACGCTCATGCGCCGGGGGTAACTCCGGATGGAGTAAAGAAAGTGATTGTGAAAGTTCGCGCGAAATAATTGTCAAACAAAATAACTGATACTATGGATGAGGTTTTGAATATCATCAAAAATGATCCGTGGCTGGAGCCGTATGCTGATGCCATCAACGGACGTCACCAACACGCTGTTGCCAAGGAAAAAGAATTGACGGGGAAAAAGAAATTGTCGGACTTTGCCGACGGGCACCTTTATTTCGGACTGCACCACACCGACAAAGGATGGGTGTTCCGCGAATGGGCGCCGAATGCTACAGAGATTTATCTGATCGGCGATTTCAACGGGTGGAAAGAAATGCCGGCCTATAAGATGAAGCGTCTGCGCAACAGCGGCAACTGGGAAATCAAGCTTCCGGAGAAAGCGATGAAGCATGGCGACCTTTACAAGCTGAAAGTTCACTGGGAGGGAGGCTGCGGAGAGCGTATCCCGGCATGGGCAAGAAGGGTTGTGCAGGACGATGTCACAAAAATATTCAGCGCGCAGGTGTGGAATCCTGAAAAGCCGTACAAATTCAAGAAAAAGGCCTTCACGCCAAACGTGGGTCCGCTTATGATTTATGAATGCCACGTAGGAATGGCGCAGGACGCCGAACGTGTGGGCACTTACAATGAGTTCCGCGAAAATGTGCTTCCGCGCGTGAAGGAGGACGGCTACAACTGCATCCAGATTATGGCCATCCAGGAACATCCTTATTATGGCAGCTTCGGCTATCATGTTTCAAGTTTCTTTGCTCCTTCCTCACGCTTCGGAACGCCTGACGAACTGAAGCAGCTGATTGATGCGGCTCATCAGATGGGCATCGCCGTAATTATGGATATCGTGCATTCGCATGCGGTGAAGAACGAGGTGGAGGGACTGGGCAATTTTGCCGGCGATCCGTGCCAGTATTTCTATCAGGGCGACCGCCGGGAACATCCGGCCTGGGACTCTCTCTGCTTTGACTATGGCAAGAACGAGGTGCTGCATTTCCTCTTGTCAAACTGCAAGTACTGGCTTGAAGAGTTCCGCTTCGACGGATTCCGTTTTGATGGAGTGACTTCGATGCTCTATTACAGCCACGGTCTGGGCGAGGCTTTCTGCAACTACGGGGACTATTTCAACGGACATCAGGACGACAATGCAATCTGTTACCTGACCTTGGCCAACAAGCTGATTCATGAAGTCAATCCGAAGGCAATCACCATTGCCGAAGAGGTGTCGGGCATGCCGGGACTTGCCGCGCCGATAGAAGATGGCGGGTACGGTTTTGACTACCGTATGGCGATGAATATCCCCGACTACTGGATCAAGATAATCAAGGAACGGCGTGATGAGGACTGGAAGCCGTCGAGCCTGTTCTGGGAAGTGACAAACAGGCGTAAGGATGAGAAGACCGTTTCCTACTGTGAAAGCCATGACCAGGCTTTGGTGGGCGACAAAACCATTATCTTCCGTCTGATTGACGCTGACATGTACTGGCACTTCAGGAAGGGTGATGAGAACGGCGTGGTGGAGAGAGGCATCGCTCTGCACAAGATGATCCGTCTGCTCACGGCCTCTACCATCAACGGCGGTTACCTGAACTTTATGGGAAACGAGTTCGGCCATCCCGAATGGATCGACTTCCCGCGTGAGGGCAACGGATGGTCTTACAAATATGCCCGCCGCCAATGGCATCTGGTTGACGACAAGAGCCTGTGCTATCATTATCTGGGCGATTTTGACAAGGCGATGGTGCATCTGCTCACCGATGTGAAGAACATCCAGAAATCGGATGTGATCGAAGTCTGGCATAACGACGGAGATCAGATTCTTGCTTACCGCAGAAAAGACCTGGTATTTGTGTTCAACTTCAACCCGACCCGTTCATTCACCGACTATGGTTTCCTGGTTCCGCGCGGAGCATACGATGTGGTGCTGAATACGGACAACAAGGCTTTCGGCGGCTTCGGATTCTCTGACGATTCGCTCCGCCACTTTACTTGCGCTGACCCGCTCTATGCGAAGGACAAGAAAGAATGGCTGAAATTGTACGTACCTGCCCGTTCCGCCGTAGTCTTGAAACGGGTGAAAGCTTAGTTTTTGTTTATGAGTTATTACGCCAATTCATTTCATAAGAAGGCCGCACGCATCATGATCGTGGTTTGCGGTCTTCTTTTTTCTGTTTTCAGTTTTGTTTATCTGTATGTGTTCCAGCGCGAGATGCTTGAAGCTCTGCACTATTCGCTGGCGCATGGGAAGACGCATTTTGCTCCGGCGGTGAGTGCCATTGTCATCACGCTGATTCTGCTGCTGCTCAGATGGGGGGTGAACAGCCTGCTGGGGCTCAAGGGATATGTGCGCGCCTTGTCGTATGTCCCTTCCTTTCTGGTGCTGTGCGCTTTGACGGACGTTGGGCGCGATGTCTATACCTCGTCGTACCACTCATGCTGGGTGTGGCTTCTTCCGCTTCTGATCATTGTCTTTATAGGCGTGACATACTGGTTGAGGGGAGTGTTCAGAATCCGTTTGAACCAGGAAGACAATACGATGGGGATTGTCAACGGCAATCTGTTCATCCTGCTTGTCTTGTGCGTAATGACTGTTCTTTGCGGTAATTCAGACAGGTCATTCCATCATGAATTGCAGGCCGAATATTATCTCCGCAACCGCGACTACGGACGGGCGATGCAGGTGGGCGAGAAGTCGCTCGAAGCCAGCCGGACATTCACTGCCTTGCGCGGCATGGCCATGGCGCGGACAGGTTCGATGGGCGACCGTTTGTTTGACTATCCGCAGTATTATCGTTCGGACGGGCTTTTCTTCCCCGATGATTCATTGCAGACGCTCCGGTATACAAACGATTCCATCTATTACCTTTTGGGGGCAAGGCCGTATAAGGGGGAGGACCGGAATGTCTTTCTCCGCAACATCTGTTATAAGGGAACCGGAAAATATACTTCGCTCGACTACTATCTGTCGGCGCTGCTTCTTGACAAGAATCTGGAGGAGTTTGCAACGGCGGTAAACGACTTCTTTGAACCCGAAGATACGCTGCCCCGCTTCTATCGTGAGGCGATGGTGCTCTACCATTCACAGCGTTCCGACTCCGTCGCTTTAGCGGCGAGGGATTCGTCGTGCGTGCGCCGGTTTATGGAGTATAAAGAGAAGGGAAAGGAGTATGTTTCGGCCAAGGAGCGCGAGAACTGGCTGCGCAGGCATTACGGAAATACTTACTGGTGGTATTTTGATTATCAGAACTGACAGAATCTGTTTTTTAATGAAAGTATTGGTTATCAACGGAAGTCCGCGGAAAAAGGGAAATGTGGCCCGGATGCTGGCTGCCGTCAGGGAAGAGGCGGAAGAAAGGGGGTTCGACGTGACCTGCCTTTCTGTGTCTGATCTGAAGGTGGCTCCATGCACGGGGTGTATGGTGTGCCGCAGCCGTCTGAGCTGTGTCTTGCCTAAGGATGACGCGCAGCGGGTGCTTGGGCTGATAGAGGCTTGCGATGTCCTTGTGGTTGGCGCTCCCTGTTATTGGGGAAATATGCCCGGGCAGTTGAAAGTGCTGTTCGACCGGATTGTCTATGGCATGATGGGAGAGAGCGCAAGCGGCATTCCGAAGCCGCTGCACAAAGGCAAGAAAGCGATTCTTGTGGCTGCCTGCACGACTCCCTTTCCGTTCAACATTCTGTTCGGCCAATCCCAGGGAGTGGTCAGGGCCTTGAAAGAGATTCTGAAGTGGAGCGGATTCAAGGTGGTGGCTGCAGTGCAGCAGGGCGGGACGAAGAAGCGTCCGGTCACCGAAAGGAAACTCCGTTCCTGCCGCAGAGCTTTAAGAAAGATATAGGGTGTTTCAGACTTATATGGAGTATGGAAGAGTCCGGATGCCGTATCTGCTGTGGCAGGGAAAGATTTCATACTGGCATATGGCCGCAGGCAAGGCACTCCGCCAATCCGGACAAGGAAAAATCTGTATCTCCAGCCTGAAGATATAAATCTCCAGGCTAAAAACATACATCTCCAGCTTGAAGATATGCATCTCCAGTCTGGAGATGAACTTTTCTGCCTCAGCCGTTGTCTGGACTAGCCTTTTTTCGTCTTTTTCCTGACTTCGTCAACGCGTACCCCAAAATTCATCAGCAAACAATGGAGCGATACGTTGATGCCGTTTCATAAGCATAGTCCTATTGATAGTCTGCTTGCTTTGAGGCAATGTAATCTGTATAGTCACTATAGTTTTAGCAAGTTCGAGCACCTTGTCCACACTCATATTTATGCCGGATAGTTTCAGCAGACGTTCCAATTCCTTGTAAACTTTCAAGGCCACGAAGCAGATACAGACATGAGCTTCTATCCTACGACGTGTAAAGTGAAACATTGGTCTTATCTCAATCTTTGATTTTGATATGCGGAAGGCCCTTTCAACATGCCATAGGTTATGGTAGGCGGCATATACGTCATTGACAGGTATATTCGTATTGGTAAGGTATCCTTTGAGACCATCCCATTTCGCATCTTTCTCCAGTTTCTCGTAATTGATGGTCACTTTCACATCTCCTTCCATTTTCAGAAACTTGTTGTATCCGCGCTTGTTGATATTGTCTTGAGTAAGCGTACCTCTTCGGTATGCCTTCTCCAGACGGCGTATCCCTTTCTCCCGGTTATAAGCATCCTTTCGGGCACGGTCTTCCGTATATCCGACCTATAACCTCTGTCCGTTGCCTTTATCGTATTCAACCATCTGGCAGTCTGTCTTAGGCTGCTCCAGTATCCATTCCTGTATCTTCCTGCTCTCGTTCCTGATTTCCTTGGAGAAACCCGTTTTGCGAAGCTCGTCCTCATAGTCCGCTTCAAAATAGAGTGTGGTGACATCATAAAACAGCACACCGATATGGCCGCCTAAAATCTTCTTTGTGTGAAGGACGCTTATGTCCTGAACTATCTTATGCTGGTTATCGCTCAGTTTGTCCAAATAACGATAGATCTTCGACAGGCTGACATCTTCATCAAAATGATTCTTCAGATACTTCACTGTGGCAGATTTGCTTGCAGGATAAGACAAGCGGGCTTTTACAAGTTGGCGGAACACCTCATCATCTATCCTGTTGAAGCCCACATTGTCAAGGACACGGTCAAGTATCAGGTCCGCTCCATTGATGGAGATGTTGGTTATGCACGAAAGCATCTGTTCGGCATTCAGAAGTTCTGCATCACACTTCTTACGTTCCTCACCGAAAAGATCCAGCCGTGGATGGCGGCGTTCCTGTTCCGCATCTATCCATTTACGACCTTTCATTATGAGAGAATCTATCTCTTCTTGAGTACGCGCTATACCTATAGTGGCAAGCTCATTCATCTTGCCGTTGACCTTTTCAACGACTATGACACCTACATTGCCTGATGGGTATTTCTTTTTACGTATAAACATATTTTTGTACCGTGTCACCCTAAAATGGGTGACACAAAATTACAAAATATTGTTTATCAGCCAATTATAATATTGAGGTTTTTTGAGTGACGAAGTCAGGAAAAAGAGTCGTTTGACAGATTCATCGTATGTTTTCAAACTCCTGTCCAGGCCGTAAATCCTTGTGTGAAGAAACATAAACGTAATATCTTCGCAATATCTATGTTTTAACACACTTATATTTTTGCGGCGTTTTCGATAGCTATCTTATGAGTTTGGAAACGTTTCTTTGCATTTTTGTCAATCCGTTAACGGACAAAATCAGAAGAAGGACAACCTGTTTCCATAACACTAATTTTTATAGCCCTTTCTTTGGTTGTCCGAAAGGGAAAACGCAAAAAATACACTCGTTAAATGGAAAAACATGCTTACGGTTTCCGCTATCTGGCAGGATTGTTATGCGCGGCAGGTTTTCTGCAAGTTTCCCCGTTGGGGGCTTCCAATCCTGCCACTGAAACAGGATATATGCAACAGCAAACCCGTAACTTGGTTACCGGAAAAGTAGTTGATGCAGCAGGAATGCCCATCATTGGTGTCAATGTAATAGAAAAAGGAAACGGCAGCAACGGTACGATCACCAATATCGATGGCGAATTTTCTGTCCGTGTAATCCCGGGAGCTACATTGGTCATTTCTTATATCGGTTATAAAACCCAAGAGGTAAAGGTGGAGTCAAGCCAGCCCTTGCACATTACACTGCAAGAAGACAGCGAACTGTTGGGCGAAGTGGTGGTTACGGCACTGGGTATCAAACGGGAAGAAAAAGCTTTGGGCTATTCTGTGCAGAAAGTATCGGGAGATGCGCTCAACACTGTGAAATCAGTGAATGTGGCTACCAGCCTTACCGGTAGGATTGCCGGACTGAATGTGCAGAACAGTACCGAATTTAACGAGGCTCCCACGCTGACCCTTCGAGGAGAAACCCCTCTGCTTGTGGTGGATGGAGTGCCTTACCAGAACTTGACATTAAGCGATATCGCTTCAGACGACATCGAGTCGGTAGACGTATTGAAAGGAGCGACAGCCTCAGCCCTTTACGGCTCGCGCGGAGGCAGCGGAGCCATCATGGTCACTACCAAAAAGGGCGGAGGCGAAGGATTGCAGATACAGATCAACAGCAGCACCATGTTTAATGCCGGATACCTGCGCCTGCCTGAAGTGCAGACTTCGTACAGTACCGGACAGGCTGGCAAATACCTTGCGGGAAGCTACGTATGGGGCGACAAGATGGACATCGGGCGGGAAGCCTTGCAGTATAATCCTT
The DNA here is from genome assembly GCF_030373775.1 of Bacteroides gallinaceum. NCBI lineage: Bacteria > Pseudomonadati > Bacteroidota > Bacteroidia > Bacteroidales > Bacteroidaceae > Bacteroides > Bacteroides gallinaceum. The sequence goes on from NZ_JAUDEN010000004.1 coordinate 100,256, forward strand.
ATACTTATGAGTGGGAAATGCGTCCGCTGGTGTCGGTGGGCAAAGACAACCTGAAGAACTTCCAGGAATTGAGCTTCGTTACCAACAACAACGTCAGCGTGACTCAAAAAGGCAAATTGGGAAGTTTCCGCACTTCGCTTACGCACGTGTACAACAAAGGACAATGGCCCAATGAAAAGCTCAACAAAATCACTTACAACGTTTCCGGTACCATGAATGTCGGGAAATTCAGCGCCGATGCCGGACTTTCCTACAACAAGCGTTTCTATCCGAACATGGGAGGAACAGGTTACGGAGGAAGCGGCTATCTGTATAACCTGCTCATCTGGAGTGGCGCCGACTTCGACATACGCGATTATAAGGATTATTGGATAAAAGGCCAAGAGGGACAGCAGTCCAACTGGATGGACCGCAGCTGGTATGAGAACCCTTACCTCATAGCCAATGAAGTAACCACGTCCAATGACTACAACCTTGTAAACGGATACATCAACGCTTCTTATCAGCTTGCTCCCTGGCTGAAAGCAACCCTGCGCTCGGGCGTTGACTTTTACAGCAGCAAGACGGAATGGAAGACGCCCATAGGCTCCACGGCGGGATGGGGCTCGAAGAAAGGTTATTACGGCATCCGGAACAACACCGGTTTCAGTACCAACAACGACTTGTTGCTGATGGCAGAGAAACAATGGGGAGATTTTTCGGTAGACGGATTCATCGGAGGCTCTATCTATTACTACAATACCAGCAGCCTGACGGGAGAAACACAGAACGGAATCATTTTGCCCGGCTACTATTCGCTGGCGGCTTCCGTCGAACCTTCTACTTCCAGCAAGAGTGTCACAGGCAAGCAGGTAAACTCTGTCTACGGAAAAGCAGCCGCTTCGTGGCGCAGCACCGTCTTTCTGGAGGTGACCGGACGTAACGACTGGTCGTCTACCTTGCCCGAAGAAACACGTTCTTATTTCTATCCTTCTGTGGCAGGAAGCGTGGTGCTTTCCGAATTCGTTCCCCTGCCTTCCTGGACCAACTTCTGGAAAGTGCGCGGTTCGTGGACAAAGACCAAAGACGACACAGGCGTATACGACATCAACCGCGTATATTCCGTAAGCACTAATGTCTGGGATAATATGACAGCCGCCTATAACCCGCGTACCATCCGCAGCGCCACGCTTAAGCCTTCGGAATCGCGCACTTATGAAATTGGTATGGCACTCAGTTTCCTGGGAAACCGGCTCCGGGTGGATTATGCTTATTACAACAAAGAAAACTATAACAACATCCGCAGCGTTTCACTCAGTCCCACCACAGGTTATACAAGTGCTCTTGTAAACTATGGCGAAACGCAAGTGCGAAAAGGACATGAAATCACCGTTTCGGGAGATATCATCAAGCGTGAAGATCTGATGTGGACAGCTACTTTCAACTGGGCGCGCGACCGCTACTATTACGGAGATGTCGACCCCGTATATTCTACCCAGAAGCCGTGGGTAGCCAAGGGAGAACGATGGGACTGGATCTCGGCATACGACTACCAGCGCGACTCGGAAGGGAATATCATCCACAACAGCGAAGGACTGCCGCTTATCAATCCTTATGAAAGCATACAGGGATATACCTCGCCCGACTGGATCTGGGGCCTTTCCACTACCTTGAGATGGAAGAACTTCACTTTCGACATAGCTGTAGACGGCCGTGTGGGAGGTTTGGCGCACGCGCAGACCGAACAGGCATTATGGAACTCTGGCGCACATATCGACAGTGACAACCAGTACCGTTATGAAGAAGTGGTGAACGGCAACATTACATTTGTGGGCGATGGCGTGAAGCTGGTTTCGGGAAGTGCCGAATGGGATTCTTACGGAAATGTGTTATATGATGACCGCGTATTCGCACCGAATGATATCCCCGTGTCTTACGAATCATACATGACCACTATGAATCCCTACATCGGTACCGTACGCACGCAAAACTTGCTTGACCAGACATTCATCAAACTGCGTAACGTGGCGATCAGCTATACCCTGCCCGCAAGCCTTTGCCAGAAGATGAAGCTGAAAGGCCTTACTGTGGGTGTCATCGGCCAGAACCTGCTGATGTGGACCAAGGAATTCCGTTTCTCTGACCCTGACAAAGGCTCGGACGATATCAACACGCCTTCTACCCGTCTGGTAGGCTTCAACATTAAACTTGACATTTAAATACAGAATAATCTATCCGTATGAAACATATCAAAACCATAGCTGCAGGCGTTGTTTGCACCCTGCTGGCAGGATGTTCCAATTTTGAAGACATCAATACCAATCCGGATACTCCCACCAACGTAAACTCCTCCTTGTTGGCGACAGGCGCTATTCATGGGATACTGGCACCGTCGAGTTCGGGAAAGACATTCGTTACCCATATGTTCATCACCAAATACCTGGGATGGGGCGAGGGAGCCGTAGACGGCCAGTACAATGATTTCGGGCGTGCCAGTTTCAGCGACTATGCCTACCTGCAAGACTACAAGAACATGGCAGAGCTGGCTCCGGAGAGCAACAAGTCGGCCTACGAAGGACTGGCGGCCTTGTTGAAAGCCTATGTGCTTTTCAACCACACGCTGGAAGTGGGAGATATCCCTTACAGCCAGATTCTGCAAGGAGAAGAAGGTTTGCTTACACCCGTTTATGACACGCAGAAAGATGTATGCTTGGGTGTCCTTGAGGATTTGCAGGAAGCATACAGCAAACTCTCGGCCGCACAGGATTTCAGCGGTGACATTGTTTTCGGCGGCAGTGCCAGGCAATGGGCGAAGGTGGCGACTGCCTTGCAGCTGCGCGTGCTTATCAACCTCTCTAAAAGAGAAGACGATGCCGACCTGAATGTAGCCCAACGTTTCCGGGAGGCTTACCAGAACGGACTGCTCATGGAAAGCAACGAAGACAACCTGCAACTTGCTTTCTCTGACAAAGCCGGGCAATACTATCCATACAACTCGTCTACCAACCGTCACTGGGCTTATGCCATGCTGTCTGACTTCCTGGTAAAACTGCTGAAAGACAATCAGGACTACCGCCTCTTCTATTACGGACGGCCGGCACAGACCCAGCTTGACGCGGGCGTAGCCGCCGCTTCGTGGGACGCTTTTGTGGGTGTAGACCCTACTGCTCCTATCTCGGAAGTAAAAGACCACTATGCGGCAGGCGACTGCAGCGGGCTTAATCCCCGGTACGTGGATTATATTTCCGGCGAACCTTACATTCAGTTGGGCTATGCCGAACAGTGCTTCATCCTGGCGGAAGCTGCGCTGCGCGGCTGGATTTCGGCTGATGCCAGCCAGCTGTATAAGCAAGGCATACGCGCCAGCATGGAATTTATCTATGACCATACGCCCGACAGCGAAACTTATCACTACGGCCATCCGCTGACTGACACTTACATCGACAGTTTTCTTAAACAGTCTTCCGTGCAGCTCTCCGGCAGTTTCGATGAGCAGTTGCGCAAAATCATGGAGCAGAAGTACATTGCCGCTTTCATGCAGCTGCCTTATCAGCCTTATTACGACTATCGCCGCACCGGTTATCCCGTGCTGCCTGTCAATCCGGAAACCAGCCAGAACTTCAACGCGCCGGACAAATTGCCCATGCGCTGGCAGTATCCCGACGTAGAGATTTCTTATAATACCGAAAATGTGGAAACAGCCATCCAGCGCCAATACGGTTCGGACGAAGTCAATGGAGTGATGTGGATATTACAGTGAAAAGGGTAACTTTGCATACATGATGAAACAACTGCTTCTATTTTTGTTTTGCCTGCTGCCGGCAGGGCTTCGGGCAAATACGGATACCGGCAAGCAACTGAAAGTGTTGCAGCTTAATGTCTGGCAAGACGCTACGCAAGTAGACGGTGCTTTCGAGGCAATCGCAGACGAAGTCGCGGCCCATCGTCCCGATATAGTCACGCTGTGTGAAGTGAGGGATTATCATGGCATACACTTTACTGATAGCCTGTGCCGCAGCCTGCGCGGAAAAGGTTTGCTGTATTATACATGTCCCAGTAAAGACGGAGGCATCCTCAGCCGTTATCCCATTATGGAAAGCGGAGCGTTGGATTCGGTCAGCATCAACCGTGCCGTCATCGATGTGGAAGGACGGCAGATGGCCGTTTATGCCGTTCATCTGGACTACACGCATTATGCCTGCTACTTGCCTCGCGGCTATGACGGAGTGACATGGAAAGAATGTCCTCTTCCTGCGGCGGTGGAAGAGGTGCTGGCGCAGAATGATGCTTCACAGCGTCCGCGCCAGATCAGGATAATGATGCGCCATGCCGAGAAAGACATTGAAAAGGGAATGCCTGTCGTTGTTGGGGGGGACTTCAATGAGCCTTCATGGATGGACTGGCAGGCGGATACAAAGGACCTGTACGACCATCACGGGTTCATTGTGCCGTGGACTACCACACGGCTGCTGCACGAAGCCGGCTACCACGACGCTTACCGCACGGTCTATCCCAGCGCGGTGACACACCCCGGCTTTACTTGGGTGGCTTCTAATGAAGATGCGGAGATCGGCAAGCTGGCCTGGGCACCCAAAGCGGATGAACGGGACCGCATCGACTTTATTTTCTACAAGGGCACCGGTGTCCGGTCTGTGAAAGCCGCCGTTCTTGGTCCGAAAGCTTCCGTCATTCGCGGAAAGCGGGCTGATGAAACTTCTCAGGATCCCATCATCGAACCGCAAGGCACGTGGCCCAGCGACCACAAGGGCGTGCTGGTAACTCTGGAGTGGCAATAAAAACCTCTTTGCCGTCGGCCGGACAGCAAAGCGGAGGTTGCTGCGGAAAATCTGTATCTTTAGCCTGGAGATATAAATCTCCAGCTTGAAGATGCATATCTCCAGACTGAAGATATATAGCTTCAGACTGAAGACAAACTTTGATGCGTGAAGCTTCGGATTTCCGGATCCGCGCGGGAAGGAAAGGAAAAGGGAAGAAAGAGAATAAAAAAAGGAAAGCGACTGCTGGGGAACTGCAGTCGCTTTCGTCTTTAGGAACAAACGCTTTTGTCCCTACAGTTGATACTTTCACAAGCACCAGACTGTATAAATACTATGAAAAACACTAGTATAACCGCGAACTCGCGATAAAAGTTTTTGCATATCCGTAAAAACTTCTGTTTATTAACATTCTTTTGCTATTTGGCTACTTTTTGCATAATTTTTTGAAGTCGCAATACTGACAATTGTCCTCCACTTCCGTTTGGGTGAATGCGATGTCAGCGCAGAAAATAGCTTCGAGCAGGCTTTGCAGACGTTCTCTGAACTCGTCCTCGTAAATGCTGAAATCCGAAACCTCCACTTGTGGCTTGCCTAGCTTTATCACAGGCGAGTAGGAGGCCGAGGCTGCGCGGTGGATATAAAGCAGGGCTGGAGCCACGGTTCTGCCGCTGTTTTCGTCGCGCATCTTTCTGTTCATGATCGCCGCATACAGAAATGTCTGGAATGCGTAATGGGGGCGTTTTCTGGCCGGCAGGAAGAGCGACTCCACGCTTTCCGGAGCTTCCGGTTCGCCTCCCGTCTTGTAGTCAACGATCCGGAGCATGTTGTCCTTGCAGTCTGTCCGGTCGATTGTGCCTCCTATGCACGACCTGATTTCTCCTTGCGGCGTTCTGACTGTGATGTCTTCTCTGACCTTTACTTCCGAGTCGAGGAAGGTGAAAGGCGTATATTCCTTGTCCAGCCGGAGCAGTTGCCTTATGTAGCGGTAGATAACCTCCGAGTTGATCAGTTGCGTTCCGTTGTATTCGGGAAGCTGCGGAGCCTGTGGCGATTTGTTGGCTTCGGGGTTGAAGAACAGTTCCCTGAATCCGTTGTCCACATACCTTCTCAGCCGGACAGGGTCTTTCAGCAGCCTCTCGATCGTTTCCCTGTCCACCGTTTTCTGCCTTTCGCTCATGTCCTTGTAGATATGTTCGGCTGCATAGTGGAAGATGCTTCCGAACTTGGCCGGATCGATGTCTGCGCTCACATCATCGGGAGCCGTCAGGCGGGCTACATATTTATAGTAAAACTTGAGCGGGCAGTCCAGGTAGGTGTTGAGCGCCGTCGGTGACATGAGCGCATGCTTGTTGCGCCTTGTGTCGAAGACATCCGCCATTCTCTCCATGATTTCCGGGGTTTTTTCTATGACGGTCGGGCACGCCGCCGCCGGTATCTGTTCTGCCGCCAGCTGCTTCCTGCCGATCGGGTGCCTCCATTCTATCAGCAGCTGCCTCATGAAGCGCGACATCTCTCCGCGGTTGATTCCGTCGGTAGCGGTGTTGTACATCAGCGTGACCTTATCCGCCCGTTGGATCATGCGGTAGAAATAATAGGCATATACGGCAATCTTGTGGTCGACGGTTGTCAGGCCGAACGCTTTGCGCAGGTTGTAGGGGATAAACGAGGACTCCCCTCCGCTTTTGGGAAGCTGCCCTTCGTTGACCGACAGCAGTATCAGGTGGCGGAAATCCAGGTTTCGGGTTTCGAGAACTCCCATAACCTGCATTCCGATGGCCGGTTCTCCGTGAAAGGGTATGGATGCCGCCGACATGACACGGACCAGCAGGCGTCTGAACGTTTCGGTCTTGACGTCAAGCTCTTTGTCTTCAACGAGCGAGCGGAAGCGGTTGGTCATGGTGTATGCCTTGAACAGTGCTTCCTGATAGAGCTGGTCGTATGCGTCGCCTGTCTTTTCCCCCTTGTGGAGCGTTGCGATCTGTTTCAGCAGCGAAGACAGTCTTTCGCACAGTGACAGGTTGCCGGCGCATGGCGAGAACGCCTCTTCAAGCACACCGTCCTTCGACAGTTCCGAGGGCAGGGGATAGAAGCGGTTGCCTTTTACCAGTTCGCTTTCCACATTGGCGGTATGGGGTGAGATCTTCTGCATGTAAGGGTGTTTCAGCAGAGATACGACCGGTGCGAAGAGGAAATGCCCCGCTTTGGCATCATACCCTTCGGTGTGCAGTTCGACAAACGCTTTCACGAAACTGTATGCCGGAGTCTGCGAGAGCGGAAATCCCATGGTAATGTTGATGTGCCTTATGTTTTCGGGGAGCGAATGGAGGACAGGCTGCAGCAGCGATTCGTTGCACAACACCACGGCTGTTTCTTTTTCCGGTTCCGTAAGGTTCTCCCTGATCCATTGCGGCAGGTAGCGCGCCTGTCCGTTTTCCGTAGGCGACTCGATGAATTCGATCTGCTTGTCACGGTTCAGCCAGTCGAAGCAGGAAGGCGGAAGTTCCGAGGGAAAATCTCTCAGGTTCCGGCTGATGAACTCGCCGGCTTCGTGCGGCTTCTTGAGGTAGAACACATCGTAGTCCCAATAGAACATGGCCTTGCCTGCATCGTGCAGTTTGCTGAACAGGCGGTGTTCCACCCTGTTCAGTACGTTGAATCCGACGAATACATATCTTTCATACGGCAGCTTTTCCACACTGAGCGAGTCTGCCACTTCGCGGTAGAGCATCCCCTCGTAGGCGATTCCCTGCGTTTTCAGACGCTCCTTGTATTGCCGGTAGATTTTGCCCAGCGAGTTCCACATCAGGGTAAACCGGCTCTTCAGAGCGGTATCGTTCTTGATGGAGAAGTTGTGGAAGAACTGGCTGATTGCCTCTTTCTGTTCATCCTCCATGAAGTCGAAGCCCTCGGACATGTCGTTGAGGTCTTTCAGGTTGCTGAAAAGCGCATCGGTATCTGCCATATTCTTGTCGGCGTCGTCGAAGTCGCTTATCATCATTTCGCCCCAGAAATAGAAGTTGTCAAGCGGCTCGTCGCTGCCCGTGACCTCAATGTACGTTCTGTAGAGGTCGCACACCAGCTTCACCGGATCGCCGATGAGAAGGCCCGACGACTGTCTGAACAGTTCGCTGATGCTCAAGTAGGCAGGCGACCAGAGTGGCTGCTCCGATTCTTTGGCGAGGTATTCGTTGAAAAACAGTCCGGCGCGTTTGTTCGGGAAGATTACTGCCGTGCGGCTCAATTCGCCTCCGGTCTTTTCAAACAGGTCGTGCGCCACTGATTTTAGAAATGTTTCCATAATGATTTAGCTTACGTGTTGTTCGTCACAATTGATTCTTTCCAGTTCGTCGGCAAACACATACCACAGATAACCCTCCACATGCTTGTGTCCCATTCTCGTCAGGAGTTCCATGTATTCGCGCACCTGCTGCCTGTATGCGTCATGTTTTTTCCCGAATTTGAAGTCGACCACAACGACTCGGCCGTCTTTCTTCATCACGCGGTCGGGCCTCCGGGTCTGCAATCCGCCTTCCTCGTCCCTGAAAATGATGCTGCATTCATTGTACAGCTCCCATCCGCCGTCGAACCAGTCGGCAACGACCGGGTTTTCCAGTGCTTTTTCCGCTATTTCCCTGGTTCTGCGTTCCTGCTCTTCCGTTTCAAAGATACCGTTGAAGCGGAGGTTGCCGATGGCCTGTTCCAGGTCGCTTTTCCGCCTGATGGAGGCAAAAACGCTGTGGAGCAGCTGCCCCTGCTGGATATAGTGCGCCTTGTCGTCTTCGTCCCCCCGGATGAACTCTGCCGATTTGTTTGATTGCTTGAATTCGATTTCCGGTGTAAGGCTCTCTACCCGCATGGAGATGGTTTCCGGTTTGGCTTTCAGCCGGTTTGCCGACTGCTTTCTGCCTTCCTGCTCAGTGCAGAGAGAACCGAACTCATATGTTTCGCATGTGTCGCCTTCTTCCGGACATTCACCGGAAGGGTCGGGCTCCGGTGTCTGCATGAAATCCAGCTTTTCTACCGCTTCGCGCAGCAGTTCGGACACCGAGTTGGCCTGCTTCTGCTTGCCGAGCACGATCAGGTTCTTGCAGGCACGTGTGAATGCCACGTAGAGCAAGTTCAGGTTGTCGACCCATAACTGCAGGTGCTCTGTCTGGTAACAGTCGTGGTAAACCGACTGGGCCATGTCTTTTGAATAGTTGATGGGAGCCAGATCCAGTTCGTTGAAAGGCGCGAAGTCAGGGTTGTCCGCATCGAGCGAGCACCATACCAGGTGGCTGTTCGTTTCATTTTCCATTTTCCAGTCGCAGAAAGGAATCAGCACGGTATGGTATTCCAGCCCTTTCGACTTGTGGATCGACAGGATGCGGATGCCGTCAATTTCTCCGGAGGGGATGGTCTTTTCGTGCAGCACCTCTTCCCAGTAGGCAATGAAAGCAGCTATGTCCGATGAATTGTCCTGGACATACAGCGTCACCGCATCGTAAAATGCGCAGAGATAAGCGTCCTGTCCTTTGATTTCGCGGATATTGAAGATCGATGCCAGCGTTTCGAGCAGTTCATAAAGCGGCATGAACATAAGTGTGTCTTTCCGCAGGAGGAGTTCTGCGGGAAGGTATTTTTCCGCCCCTTCAAGCAGTATCGTGTTCAAGGCGGTGTCCTTGTGCAGGATTTCCTGCTGGTACGTTGCGGCCAGGCGTGCAAGCGATATGGAGTCGTCGGGAAAAGCAAAGAGCCGTAGCCCGTCGACCAGCATGTTTGCGGCCGGCGAAGCGTCCAGCCTGAAAGCTTCGTCAGACACGATCCGGTGGGACGTGTGCTGCTCGAAGTAGCCGGCTATTTCGGGGATCGCCTTGTTCTTCCGGACCAGGATGGCGATGTCGCTGGCAACTATGCCTTGTCCGACCAGACGTTCCACCTCGGCGGCCAGCTGTTCAAGCATTGATTCCGCATACGGATGCTCCTTGCTGTTGGGCAGGAAAGCAAGCTTCACGTATCCTCTGTTGTCCTTCTTCGGCGTTTTCTGTTCCACATCCGCGTAGGCTTCGGTCAGATCCGTGCAGTGGTTTCCGGTTTCTTCGCGGTACCTTTCGTCAAGGACGAGCGATGCGGCCTTGAAAATTCCGTTGTTGAACCGGATGATGTTGGTTTCGCTTCTCCAGTTTGTGTCCAGCGTGCATTCCCTTGTCCTGAAGGCAGGGTCTTTCTTTATGTTGGCGAGAATCCTCCAGTCGCCGTTCCGCCAGCGGTAAATGCTCTGTTTGATGTCGCCTACAATCAGGCTGCCTTCTTTTTGTGCGAGGCTTTCTTCGAGCAGGAGGTGGAAATTCTCCCACTGCATGCGCGAAGTGTCCTGAAACTCGTCAATCATAACGGTATCAACGGTTGTGCCGATTTTCTCGTAAATGAACGAAGCGTCGCCTTTAGCCATCAGATTATGGAGCAGGGCGTTGGTTTCCGAGAGCAGGAAACGGTTGTGTTCCCGGTTCAGCAGGTTGATTTCGTCGTAGATGTTTGCCAGCAGCCTCAGGTTGTTGAGATATCTCAGCGAGAGCTTGCACGAATTGAGAATCATGTTGTTTTTCGGACGCACTTTCTCGGCTTCCTGCAAGAGCGGGAGAAGGGAGGATGCAGCCAGTTGGCGGATGATGTCACGCTTGGGAGATGTCTTCGAAGCCCAGTTGCCTGCATCCTCCAGACAGTTTCTTACCGTCGCGTTGCAAATGTCGTCGCCCAGCTTTCCGTCGCCCAGCTTCCGGAAATAGCCGCTTATTCCGCTGCTTTTCTTTATCAGGTCGGCCGGGTCAAGTCCGTTCGCGCTGAGGGCTGAAAGATACTTTTCGCTGAAGTCCTTCATCTGCTTCAGTATCTTTGCCTGGATATTTTCAAGCTCTTTCTTGTAGTTCGGAAGGAAGTGGGGATCGGCAAGCTTCTCCCTCAGTTTCTCTCCCTTTTCGATATAGCTTTCGTCAAAGATGTTCCAGCCGAAACTTTTTATTTCTTCCGAAACGTTCCAGCGTTTGTCGTTTTCTATTTTTTCTTCGATGTACTCGATCAGCCAGTACAGTACGGGAGAGTTCCGGTCCAGCTTTTCAATCAGGATGTCTACGGCATCGCTCAGCACCTCCTTGTTGTTCAGTTCGATCGAAAGCCCTGCGCCCAGATTGAGTTCGCGGGCGAGGTTTCTCAGAACGGACTGGAAGAACGAGTCGATGGTTTCGATCCGGAAACGGCTGTAGTCGTGGATGATGTTGGTCAGTGCCTTGCCTGCCGACCGGCGTATCTCGTTTTCCGCCTTGCCTGTACGTTTCTGTATTTCCTTCAGGTATCCGTCCGAGTCCGGACAACGTTCGGCGATTCCGTCAAGCTGTTCCAGGATTCGCTCCTTCATTTCGGCTGTAGCCTTGTTCGTGAACGTTACGGCAAGAATCCTCCGGTAGGCAGTGGGGTCTTCAATCAGTTGGCAGATGTAATTGACTGCCAGCGTGAAGGTCTTTCCCGAACCGGCGGAAGCCTTATAGACCAGAAGTTCCGGGTTAGAATGTGACATAGGTTAAGGTTTAAGCCCCGTCAGTCCTCCCCCGGAGGGAAGGCTTTTGAGGGGGAGTATGACATTTATGTGAGGTTGCGGGTATGTCAAAAAAAGAGTCAGCTTCCGTTCTTGTCATCTGAAGGACAACCGCAGGAAGGAAGACACAACGTTCGGCGAAGTCTGTCCCGCATCCGCGCGGATGCCTTCGAAATCTTTCGCTAACGCTCGGGGCGGCATCGTTTCTGGCAGCCAGATTCTGTTTTGACACGTCCGCGCTTATTGATACAGGAAGCGTTTGATGCTCTTCTTCGCTGTCTTTTCAAATTCTTCGGGATAGAGTTTGACATGTGCGACCTGCGAGTAGGCAGGAAGCAGCTTGTTGAGCTCGACACGGTTCTGCTCGATGGCATCTTCCAGTTGCTTTTTGGTCAGGTTCTGGGCGAAAGCCTCCTCATTGTCCGGATATACGAGTGCCACGAGCTTGTTGTCTTTCAGTATTACCAGCGATTCGTTTACGAAAGGCATGTTGTTGAGCCTTGCCTCTATCTCTTCCGGATAGATATTCTGTCCGGAGGCTGTGAGCAGCATATTCTTGCAGCGTCCTTTGATGAATATGTTTCCGTCCGCATCCTTTACGGCCATGTCCCCGGTGTGGAGCCATCCGTCCTTGTCGATGGTCTGTCCGGTCGCCTCCTGGTTCTTGTAGTATCCCAGCATGACATTCATGCCCCGGCACAGCAGTTCGCCCGGAATGTTTTCCGGATCGGGCGAGTCGACTTTCGTTTCCATGTTTGAAACGGTTTTTCCGCATGACATATAAAGGATCTCGTCCCAGCGGCTGTGGCAGATAAGCGGAGCGCATTCCGTCATTCCGTAGGCGATGGTGTACGGGAAGTTTATTTTCCTCAGAAAGGCTTCCACCTCAGCGTTGAACGGAGCTCCTCCGATGACGATCTCGATGAAGTTCCCTCCAAATACCTCCATGGCCTGTTTGCGTATCTGGTCCTTGATTTTGTCGCTCACGATCGGGATGTGCAGCAGAAGCTTGCCCAGCTTGCTGTCGACCTGCGGAAGAATGTTTTTCTTGAAGATTTTTTCAACGATGAGGGGCACGCAGGCGATGACGCGGGGACGGATGACGGCAAACGATTCGGCGATGATTTTCGGGCTTGGCATGCGTGTAAGAAACCACAGGTGAGCTCCGACGGTAATGCCGTAAAGGAAGTCGAATACCAGTCCGAAAATATGTCCCAGCGGAAGCATCGATACGATCCGGTCGCCCGGCTTCAGCCCGACTTTCGAGTCGATGTGCACGATGTTTGAAATGATGCTGCGGTAGGGGAGCATCACTCCCTTTGAATACCCCGTGGTTCCCGATGTGTAATTGATTACGGCCAGTTCCTCAGGGTCTTCGCGGCGGTAGGCAACCTGTTCCGCACGGAACCGGCAGGGATATTTCTTTCCGAACTCTTCGTTCAGGTGCTCTCTTGCATAGGTGAGTTTTTTTGAGCGCGAAACCACCAGGTCGTAGTTTTTCAGCTCGATGATGCCTTCCAGGTTCGGCATGGCACGCTCGTTGAAGTTTTCCCACACCTGGTCGCCCACAAACAGCATCCGTGCTTCCGAATGGTTGACGATGTGGTGCACGTTGTCTGCCTTGAATTCATGCAGGATAGGCACAGCCACAGCTCCGTATGTGACGATTCCCAGGAATGCGGCTGTCCAGTTTGCGCTGTTCCGTCCGCACAAGGCAATCTTGTCGCCCTTCTTTATTCCGGCATGTTCGAAAAGGATATGCATCTTTTCTATCTTTCTGGCAACGTCGCGGTATTGCAGCGTTGCTCCTTTGTAATCTGTCAAAGCGTCCAAATTCCAGTTCTTGCGGATGCTTTCTTCTACCAATTGTATAAAGCTGTTTTGAATCTCCATTTTGCAAATTGCACATTTGTTCTTACAATGTGCGCAAAAATAATAAAACTTTGCTTAAGGAAGCCCTGCTTTTAGCGTTTTTAATGATTACAGGCTACATTTTGGACACTTCTGCAAAAAAGCACGTTGCGGAACTGCGTTGCTTGTCTGCTTTGGAGGACTCCTGAACCGGTGTGCCGGCGACGATGCTTCTGCCGTGAGTTGTCCGTCCGTCAGCCACCGCATTCTTCTCCGTTTTTACATGCGGCGTAATGGCTGCAAAACGAAGAATAGGCCTCTGTATATGCTGCAAAAATAAAGAAAAATGCCTGCCGGTTTTCAAGAAATTATTTACCTTTGTACATATACGCACATCAAAAAACTTCTGTTTATGAAAAAACTGTTTCATCTTGCCTTTGCCATCGGCTTTGCCGGCATGTGTTTCACCGCATGTACAGGCTACAGCGCCCAAGACTATGTGAACGACATGAAAAGCCTGACCGAAAAAACGCTCAAGAATGCATCTTCCTATACGGAAGAAGACTGGAAGCGGGTGGGTGAGGAATACCGCAGCATCAATGAAAAAGGCAAAAAGGTATTGGAGGATATGACCGAAGACCAGCGGAAGGAACTGGAAAAGTTCTCGGAAGAAGTGTCGGAAAAAGCCGCCGAGTTCAATCATGAGGAACTGAAGCAGCAGTTTGATGACCTGATGCAGCAGGCGGACGGTTTCATCAATGATATGTTAGAAGAAATCAAAGACAAAGAATAGGCAAAAGACGTATCGTAATCGGTATGCAGCGCATCGGATTTTTTTCGGTTGCTGATTGTCGTTGCGCAAATCTGCATTTCTTCTGCGTTTTCTCACATATTTTGCTTATGTTTGCAGAAAGATTGAATCAAAAGAAACGGAATTATGCTGGTTTACAACACGACTTATCATGTAGAAATGGATGACGCGCGCAATTTTGTCATCTGGCTGAACGAATGTTATATTCCTGAAGCGGAGAAGAGCGGTATTCTGAAGAATCCGCGCATACTCCGCATACTGAGCCACAAGGAACAGGACAGCGAATGCTTTTCGTTGCAGTGGGAGGCGGAGGATTCGGCCGCACTGCACAAGTGGCTGGTGAACGGAGGAGAACATCTGAACGGGGAAATCAAAAAGATATTCAAGGATAAAGTGGTCGGGTTTCCGACATTGATGGAGGTCATCAGGTGATACAGCCCGTCAAAGAGAAGATCATACTGGGCATAGATCCGGGAACGAATGTCATGGGATACGGCGTGCTGAAGATTGCGGGAGTCAAGCCGCATGTGATGGCGCTTGGAGTGATCGACCTCCGCAAATGCGTGGATCCTTATCTGAAGCTGAAGCATATTTACGAGCGGGTGCAGGGAATCATCACTTCGTATCTGCCCGACGAGCTTGCCATTGAGGCTCCTTTCTTCGGGAAAAACGTGCAGTCGATGCTGAAGCTCGGACGTGCGCAGGGGGTGGCTATCGTGGCTGCGCTGTGCCGCGACATACCTGTCACTGAATATGCCCCGCTGAAAATCAAAATGGCAATCACGGGGAACGGACAGGCAAGCAAGGAGCAGGTGGCGGACATGCTGAAACGCATGCTCCATATTCCGGAGTCGGAGATGGGGCCTTTTCTTGATGCGACCGACGCGCTCGGGGCTGCCTATTGCCATTATCTTCAGATGGGAAATCCGGTCCTGCCCAAAGTTTATTCAAACTGGAGAGATTTCATAGCGAAAAATCCGAACCGAATAAAAAAATAATTTGTAAAATGAAACTGAAACACGTAATTCTGATGTCTGTCATTACGGCTGCCGGATGCAGCCAGTCGCAGAAAGACGGTTTTTCTTCGTATGAGGATTATCCCGTCTACAAGGGAGAATGGGAAGAAATGGTTTACTCTCCGTCGTCGACACACTTTGCGCTGTGGGCTCCTACTGCGCAGGAGGTGCGGGTGATGCTCTATGAACAAGGCCTCGGAGGATCGGCCTACCAGATGCTTCCCATGGAAGAGGAAACTGACGGTATGTGGAAGGTAAAGGCCGACGGGGATCTGAACGGAAAGTTCTATACTTTTAATGTGAAGGTAAACGATACCTGGCTGGGCGATACGCCGGGAGTGATGGCGAAAGCGGTTGGAGTGAACGGCGACCGTGCCGCTATTATCGACCTCGACACCACGGACCCGCAGGGATGGGATGCCGACAAGCGTCCGCCGATGAAGAGCTTCTCTGACATGATTATTTATGAAATGCACCATCGGGACTTCTCTGTGGATACGGTTTCCGGCATCAAGAACCGCGGAAAGTTTCTGGCTCTGACGGAGAAGAGAACTTCTACTTATCTGGGCGAAAAGACTGGCATCGACCACCTGAAGGAGCTGGGGGTTACGCATGTGCAGATCCTTCCTTCGTTCGACTTCGCGACGGTCGACGAAACGCGGCTCGACAAACCTCAGTATAACTGGGGATATGATCCGAAGAACTACAACGTGCCGGAAGGTTCTTATTCGACCGACCCTTACAAGCCCGACGTGCGCATCCGTGAGTTCAAGCAGATGGTCATGGCTTTGCATCAGGCGGGTATCCGTGTGATCATGGATGTGGTTTATAACCATACGGCCGTGGCGGAAGGCAGCAACTTTGAACGTACGGTTCCGGGGTATTTCTACCGCCATACGGAAGACGGGAAGTTTGCCGACGCTTCCGGCTGCGGAAACGAAACGGCCAGCGAGCGTGCCATGATGCGCCGCTTTATGGTTGAGTCGGTATGCTATTGGGTGAACGAATATCACATCGACGGATTCCGCTTCGATCTGATGGCTATCCATGACATTGAAACGATGAAAGAGATCCGGGCTGCGCTTGACAAGATCGATCCTACCATTTATATAGGTGGCGAAGGCTGGGCTGCCAAGGCTCCGCAACTGCCGGAAGACCAGATTGCCTTGAAAAAGAACATTGCCCGTATGCCTGGAATAGCGGCGTTCAGCGATGAGTTCCGCGACAGCCTGCGCGGTGCCTGGGGGGATGATTCCAAAGGTGCTTTCCTGATCGGCAAGCGGGGATTTTCTGAAGGCGTGAAGTTCGGACTGGCAGGAGGTGTCGTGCATCCGCAGGTGCAGACGGATTCGGTGAACGGTCCGCTGAGAAACTGGGCCGGAGAGCCTGCTCAGATGATCAGTTACATGAGCTGCCATGACGATATGTGCATCACCGACCGTATCCGTGCCACAATGCCCGGTGCGTCGGTTCAGGAACAGGACGCTTTGCTGAAACTGGGAATGACGGCTGTTATGACTTCGCAGGGCATTCCTTTCATCTTTGCCGGCGACGAAGTGATGCGGAGCAAGTTCGGTGTCGCAAATTCATACGCAAGCCCTGACAGCATCAATGCCATCGACTGGAGGAACAAGACGGCTCACCGTGACTTGTTTGACTATACATGTGGACTGATTGCCGTCAGAAAGGCGCATCCGGCTTTCCATCTGGGTTCTGCTTCCCTTGTGGGCAAGTGCCTGGAGTATTTGGAAACTCCGTCAGACAATGTGGTGGCTTTCCGCATCAACGGAAAACCGGAAGGTGATACATGGCTGAATACGACCGTTGTGCTGAATGCGGATACAGCTCCGGCCGAAATCGCCGTTCCGGAAGGGAAGTACTGGATAGTATGCCGTGACGGTAAAATCGACCCAGTGATGGGACTGGGAGTGCTGAACGGAAACAAACTTGTTGTGGCTCCGCGGACCGCCATGATTGTCCACCAGTAACGGAAATTTGTATGAAAAAAAAGGAAGGTACGGCAAGCTGTGTCAGAGGAAGAGCTTCGTGCCTTCCTTTTTTTGAGAGACAAGTAATTTATTGATACGTGACTAAAAAACAGAAAAACGGAGATGCAAGATATAATATCAATAACGGACGGAGTGGCGCGCAATCCGGTTTATCGGATGAAAAAGCCGATAAATCTGCACATCGGAAAAGGAGAGCATATAGCCATAGTCGGACCAAACGGAGGCGGGAAAAGTCTTTTGGTAGATACCATCACGGGGCGTTATCCGCTGTTGATGAATGAAGTGGCTTATGACTTTTCTCCTTCGGAGTCGGAAATGGTGTGTGACAATGTCAAATACATCACTTTCCGTGATTCATACGGCGACTCGGATGCCACCTACTATTACCAGCAGCGCTGGAATACGCATGATATTGACGAAACTCCCATTGTCCGCGATCTTCTTCCGGCGTGCGCGGACGGCGAACTGAAGGATGCGCTGTATGACCTGTTCGGGGTGGAGGCCATGCTGGACAAACATATTATTCTGCTGTCGAGCGGAGAACTGCGGAAGTTCCAGCTGACCAAGACGCTGTTGAGCGGTCCGAGGGTGCTTATCATGGACAATCCCTTTATCGGACTTGATGCGAAGACCCGTGACTTGCTTCATGTGCTGCTGCGCAGGCTGACGGAGATGACGCGCCTTCAGGTTATACTGGTTCTTTCAAAGACAGATGATATTCCGGAATTCATCACGCATGTGATTCCTGTGGAGGACCGTACTTGCGGTGATAAGATTTCCTTGCAGGAGTATCTGCATCAGCGTCGGGAGGTTCCGGCGCATGTTCTTCCGGAAGAAAAGCGGGAACGGATTCTGAATCTGCCTTATGGCGAGAATCTGTATCATGCGGAACACATTGTGGACTTGAACAAGGTGAGCATCCGCTATGGTGACAGGACGATACTGAAAGATCTGGACTGGACCGTCCGTTGCGGAGAGAAATGGGCGCTGAGCGGAGATAACGGCTCGGGAAAGTCAACCCTGCTGAGTCTGGTGTGCGCTGACAATCCCCAAAGCTATGCCTGTGACATCGCTCTGTTCGGCCGTAAAAGAGGGAGCGGGGAGAGTATCTGGGAGATAAAGAAGCACATCGGTTATGTGAGTCCGGAGATGCACCGCGCTTACCTGAAAAATCTGCCTGCAATTGATATAGTGGCAAGCGGACTGCATGACTCGATCGGGCTGTACAGGAAAATGCAGGAGAAAGACCGTGCCGTGTGCGAATGGTGGATGGATATTTTCGGGATAGCTGACCTGAAAGACCGGAATTTCCTCCAATTGTCGAGCGGAGAGCAGCGCATGGTTCTGCTTGCGCGTGCCTTTGTGAAGGATCCGGAACTGCTGATTCTTGATGAGCCTCTCCACGGGCTGGATATGTGGAATCGCAGGCTGGTAAAAGATGTCATCGAGGCTTTCTGTGAAAGAAAGGACAAGACTATGATTATGGTGACGCATTACCAGGAGGAGCTTCCGGCTGTCATTACAAACGCGCTTTATCTGAAAAGAAACTGAAAGCGGTCTGTGCGACGCGGTCCAATATGGAACATTGCTGTCCACAAAAAATGGGCAGGCTGTTGAATGTCGGATGTCAGCTGACGATATGGCAAGCATTCGCTCAGTTTGTGAACTTGCAAAGAATGCTATGTTCATTTTAAAGTACATTCTAGTGAGGGGGCTGGTGTGAATATTGATAAATGAAAAAAATAATCTAAACATATTTTATTATGGAACAGAATGAAATCAAATTCATTGTAGATTATGAGGCTGAAGAGGTAAAAGTATCAGGATTTTCAGAGTTAGAAGGTCGTGGTGGATTATATGTAGGTGATGGCATGGCTATGTTTTGGGGTGAAGGATGGCGTAATCATGAGCTGTTTATAGCCAATACGCAGACTGGCAAAATCCGGAAACTTTCGACTGAAGGCGGTACCATGCTTGTGGACGATAGTGAGATTGATTTTAAATCAATAGAAAAGAAGTGCCGTTATGGATATAAAAATGCCAGAAACAAGGATATAAGATATGCTGCTGTCAATAGATATGATTGTTTTAAAAAAGGCATTTGTGCCATTTCGTGGATGATATATCCGGATGGAAGATATTTTGAGGATTCAGACGGTTTTGGTGGAGAAGATAACGATGTGGAATTTGTATATGCAATAATAAATACAAACCTTGATATAATAGAGCCTTTTCGTCCTGTAGATGATATAAAAAAATATTTGGAAGAGCTCAGATCAGAGATAGGGTGATTATTTTATCTCTGCAAAGAAGGAATATCAGATATATTGATTCCAGTAATTTATATCCGATTTCATTCGTGTCCCGTTAAGCTATATTAATGATTCCCATACTGATAATTGGTTTGTTGTATATCTACATATTAATATATGAAACAGGATTCTGATTTTTACCAATCAAATGGGATATGTTCATGTTTAGAAAGGGAGAGTTCTCAACTTCTTCACCTTCAAATTCCCAGCGTCCTGGGTATTCTTTTGAACTAGTCAAAAACCAACGTGTTGGTCTAAATACTCCTATGATATATCCCGAACATATAGCAAAAGCAAAATCTGCATTTTGTGCTCGTTTGCCACATAATCGCCAATACTTTCTTGTACATTCATATAAATTGGGTCTTTCGCATTGAAGATAAGTCCTGCTTACATTAAAGCAGATTATTCTATCATTGTTCTTATTCTCAAAAGAGCCATAATCACGAAATACATTTTCCATCGTCCCTATTTTTTCCACAAAAATACGCATTATATTTGGTTTATCCTGTAAAAGGACTGCTTTTGTATCAAATAAGAGTTGTTTGACAGAAACACACCTCATATAGCAGAAATCGCAACTGTTTTCAGGTCATTACCCCACTCTTTGAGAAAAGTTCATAAGTAGCTTATTTCTAAGATATGCCTATTTGAATATCGTTTTAATTAAAAATCCGCATTGTTCAGAAAGTTTTCAGATTCTGTCCGCATCTTTGCATTAGAAAAATGCAATAAATGTATAACCCTAAAAAGAATAAGCCTTATGAAAAAGTTAGCATTATTTTTAGTGAGTGTGTTCGTGATGTCCGGAATCGCCTTTGCCGACAATGACAAGCCCATCCAGATCGGTCAGTTGCCTACTAAGGCTCAGACCTTCCTTTCGACTTATTTCAAGAGTTCGAAAGTTGCTTTGGCCAAGCAGGAAACGGATCTGTTCAGCAAGAGCTACGACGTGATCTTCACGACCGGCGAAAAGGTTGAGTTCGACAAGTCTGGCGACTGGACGGAAGTTAGCTGCAAGGTCAACGGAGTTCCTTCAGCGATTGTTCCTCAGGGGATCAAGAGCTACGTGCAGAGCAACTATCCCGACGCCCGGATCCTGTCTATCGAGCGTGACCGCAGCAACTATGAAGTGAAGCTCTCCAACCGCTGGGAAATCACTTTCGACAGCCAGATGCGCGTCATCGACATCGACGACTGACACGTCATTTGCCTGCTGTGGTGAATTATAATTAAAAAGACATGCTTTTTTGAATGAAACGATTATCTTTGCCTGCATAATTAAAAGCAAATAAAAATTCATGAAAAAAATGGTTTGGTTTGCCGCTGCAGGTGTCATGGCACTGGCGGCATGTCAGGAGAAGGCCGGATATACCATCAAGGGTACGGCAGAAGGTGCAAGCGACGGAGATATAGTCTATTTGCAGAACAGAACGGAAAACGGATTTGAAGCGCTCGATTCAACCGTGGTGAAGGGCGGTGCATTTGAATTTAAGGGAGTGCCCGATTCGGTTGCAGCCTTGCGTTATATTACCTATTCGAACGGAGACAGCCACATGGCCGCCATGATTTTTGTTGAACCGGGAACCGTTACGGTGAACATGAGCGCACAGGAGAGCCGCGTGTCCGGTACGGCCAACAATGATGTGATGCAGGGATTCATGGACGAGTATAAGCGGATTAATGATGAGATGGAAAGCATTTACAAGAAGGCAACCACTGATTCTACGCTGACCGCGGCACAGCAGGATTCGCTGATGAAAGTTCTCGACGGGAAAGAGGCAGAAGGTACCGGACGGATCCTTCAGATGCTTTCGGAAAATGTAGACAAGGCTGCCGGTGCAGAACTTTTGGGTATGTTCGGCATGGGATTCGAGGTAGCCGACGTGCAGCCGCTGCTGGAGAAAGTGCCGGCACCATTGGCTTCAAATCCTTCGCTTGTGCGCCTGAAGGAATACGTTGATGTGCGTGTCAAGACTTCGGAGGGGCAGAAGTATACTGATTTCGCTCTTGATACGCCCGAAGGAAAACAGGTGAAGCTCTCCGACTATGTGACGAAGAACAAGTATACGCTTGTTGACTTCTGGGCAAGCTGGTGCGGTCCGTGCCGCAGAGAGATGCCGAACGTTGTGGCTGCATATGCCAAATACAAGGCGAAAGGCTTTGAGGTGGTCGGCGTTTCGCTCGACAGCAATCTGGAAAGCTGGAAGAAGGGGATTGCCGATCTGAAGATTACCTGGCCTCAGATGTCGGATCTGAAAGGATGGAAAAACGAAGCTGCCGGTCTGTATGGCGTGCGCTCCATTCCTGCTACGGTGCTGATTGCTCAGGACGGGACCATCGTGGCCCGTGACTTGCGCGGAGAAGACATCGAAGCTAAGCTGGCTGAGCTGCTGAAATAAGCTTGTTCCGGCTGCCGGAACGGATGATGGGAAACATAGCGTCAATAAAAATAGGGGGGGTGCAGTTCATGTGAAGCGCACCCCCTATTTCATTTTCCGAAAAAGTTTTTTATCCGTCCCTTTTTGAGTTTGTTTCCGGTCTGTTTCCCCGCTATCATCTTCGTAGAAACAGAAAAATATCCACGAAAACAATTCGCAAAATAAACCTGAGCAAAATTTAAACGACAGGCTCTTATTCCGCTTGAAAAGATGATGGGAAACATTAAAATTTTATCTCGTCACGTCAATGAAAATAAGAGGCTGTTTAAATTTTCTAACGAGGTAAAATTCTATCAGGTTCTTTTGCGTTTGTATCCGGTCTGTTTTCCCGGTTTTACTAGTCATGAAATCGGAAAAATATCCTTGAAAACAATTAAGAGGGGGTGCATTAAAATGGTAAGATGCACTCCCTTATTCTATTTCTTGCCGGTCCTGTGGTGGATAAATCAGCTTATGTTTGCGAAATCCTTCAACAGTGTCCGGGGTGACGGATAAGGCTGGTCCTGACACAGCCTTTGGCCGCTTGTCATTGTCGCCTTGCTGTCCTTATTCGGTTGAGCGCTTCCTCATATTCTTCGGCCAGCTCTTTCATCACTTCGTCAACAGTCTGCAGTTGCTTCAGCATCGAGGCAGCCTGCCCGATTTCAATCAGCCCTTCAAAGATGTCGCCTTCGAAGATGCCTTTTTTTGCCCGTCCTTTTCCAAGCAGGTCGCGCATTTCATCTGTTGAGGCTCCTCTTTTCTCGGCTTCCTCCACCTGTTTGTAGAAGTCGTTCTTTACGAGCCGGGTGGGCGAGAGCTGTTTCAGTGTCAGGATGGTATCTCCCTCATTCAGTTGCAGGCATCTGTCCTTGAATGAGAAGTGTGCGGAACTTTCCCGCGTGAGTGCGAACCGTGTGCCCATTTGTACGCCGTCTGCTCCCAGTATCTGCGCGGCCAGTATGCCTTCGCCGGTAACGATGCCTCCTGCAGCGATCAGAGGCACCGTGCATATTCGCTTTACGGCAGGTATCAGGCAGAAGGTGGTTGTTTCTTCCCGTCCGTTATGTCCTCCGGCTTCAAATCCCTCTGCCACGATGGCATCTACTCCTGCTTCTTCACATTTGGCAGCGAAGCGTGTTGACGAAACGACATGCGCCACTTTTATTCCTGCGCTGTGCAGCGTGTCGGTCCATTTTGCAGGATTGCCTGCCGAAGTGAAGACAATCTTCACGCCTTCACTGGCAATGATGTCCATGATTTTGTCGATTTCAGGATACATGAGCGGAACGTTTACTCCGAAAGGCTTGTCGGTTGCCGCCTTGCACTTGCGTATATGTTCCTGCAAGGTTTCAGGGTGCATGGAGCCGGCTCCTATCAGTCCCAGTCCGCCCGCGTTGCTCACGGCAGATGCCAGACGCCATCCGCTGCACCACACCATTCCGCCTTGAATGATGGGGCGCTTGATTCCGAAAAGGTGACAGATGCGGTTGTTCATGATAACGTTTATTTATATTTTTCGATAAGTCCTGAAGCCACGGTATCTCCCAGTTCTTTCGCTTTTTCCAGGTTGGCCATGCCTTCCTTTTTCTTTTTCTGCTGGATTTGTGCATATCCCATCATCCGGTAGGCTGCCGCGTTCTTGGGGTTGAGTTCCGTAGCTCTTGTAAGAGCTTTGACTGCTTCTTCCGGCTGGTTTACACGCAGATGCACACTTCCTTTCTCCACCCAGTAGCTTTCGTTTCCCGGTTCCATTTCGATAGCCTTGTTGATGTCGTTGATGGCCTGCTGGTACATGCGGCACTGCATTTCAGCCTGTTCGCGGATGACGTAGAACTCTGCCGATACTTGTCCCATCATCGCATCCGAAAAAGCATTATAGTCTTTTACGGCTTCGCGGAACTGTCCGTCCTCGGCTTTCATCCTTCCGCGTTCATAGAGATAAGGGGCAGCATCCTTGCCGTAAGGCATGATGAACCGTGCCACAGCACTGTCCATCAGCGCGATGGCTTCTTTCTTGCTGGCTCCTTCAATCAGTTCCTTCGTCTTTGCGGCCGAGTAGAAAGAAGCGGCAGAAGCCAGTGTGGAATGGTTGACGGCATCATAGCTGGCAAAAGCCTCCGGATATTTCTGCTGGGCAAAGAATATGTCGCCCTGAAGCTGGTAATACAGTCCCTGGTTGTCTTTGTCAAGTGCGGCGTTGATTTCCTCCAATGCGCGGTCAAGCGTCCAGTCGCCGTAAGGCTGTTTCCCGTTGAGCGAAATGACATAATTATAAATCTGCTTGGCGATGTTGTAATGTCCCTCTGCCTTGTCTTCAGATACTTCAAGCATCTTTTTCAGGTCTTCGTCTGCCAGTTTGAGATGCTCCTCGTCGCCTTTGCTGATATACAGTATGGCCCGTCTTGAATACCCTTCGCTGTTTTCCGGGTATTTTGTGATAAACTCGTTGAGCAGTTCCTGATATTCGTTGCCCTTCAGGCTTGATGAAGCCATATACAGGAAGACCAATGCTTGCGATTCGTCTTCCGGCAGTCCCTTTCGGATGCCGATCGACTTGAGCGAATAGTCGTTTATTGACAGCGCATTTATTTCCAGAGCTTTAGCATAGTTGATTCCGATGGCAAAGCTTGCGTCGCTCTTTTCGTCAACATTTTTCTGGATAAGTCCCAGCACCTGTCCTTCTCCGTTCATTACCGGGCAGCTTACGGTCTTGTCGCCCGTCTTCATGTTTAATGTGTAGTAAAAAGACTGCTTTCCGATGGTATCCACTTTGGTGACAGTGCCTGTTTGCGCCTTGATGTCCTTTTGTGTGGAGTAGGGAAGCAGGAAAACGGTCTGGCCCATGCTGCCCGGTGCCGTTGCCGGTTCCAGGGGATAAATCTTCTTGTCCACTTCGGTCTGGAACTTCACCACATCATACATCTCGTCAGCTCCCAGGATATACGTGACAGGCAGTTCTTTCCCGTCGGCTGTTACGACCACGGCCCGTTCGGCTCCTTTGAACAGGCTGTAATCGGAAACAGCCGTTCCGTTTGCGTTGATGTAGAAACCGTTTCCGGTATTCAGTATTTTGTTGTCCTTGTCGTATGTGATGACTGAAAAGACAGCTTTCCGGGCTTTGTCGGCCCATTTGGGAAGTTCCTGAGCCATTCCGCTCTGAACGGCTATCCCGCAAGCCAGTAAAAGTATTGCTTTCTTCATATTGTTGTTCTCCATATTTGTATTATGCTTCAATATGCCGTTGCTTGACGGCTTCATAAATCAGGACTCCGGCAGCCACCGACACGTTCAGCGATTCGATTTTTCCATATAAAGGTATCTTGACCCATTCGTCGCAAAGAGCCAGATTGTCGTAGGAAACCCCCGTATCTTCCGCACCCATTATGATGCATACCGGGTTCTGGTAGTTTGCTTTCGTATAGTCGTAATCCCCTTTTTCCGTGGCGGCTATGATCTGGAATCCGCTTTCCTTCAGAAACTTGATCGTGCTTGTCAGGCTGTTTTCACGGCATACCGGAAGCGTATGGAGTGCTCCGGCAGACGTTTTTATTGCATCCGCGTTGACACTTACGCTGTTTTTCGAAGGGATGATTACAGCGTCTACCCCTGCACATTCGCAGGTGCGGGCTATGGCACCGAAATTGCGGACATCCGTCACGCCGTCGAGCATCAGAAAAAACGGATTCTTTCCCTGTTCAAAAAGGAAAGGCACCAGATCTTCTGTCCGCTGGTAAACGATGGGCGAGATAAACGCAATCACTCCCTGGTGGTTCTTCCGTGTAATCCGGTTCAACCGTTCTACCGGAACTCGCTGTACGGGCACGGCCGTATTTTTTAATGCGGCGAACAGTTCCCGCGAAAGTTCGCTTTGAATATCCTTTTTGACCAGAATCTTGTCTATTTCCTTTCCGGCCTGTATCGCTTCGATGACAGCTCTGGCACCGAATATCATTTCGTTCTTTTCAATCATATCTTTCATTTCATTTGTTTTCAAATTCCAGCAAAGCGCGTGCATTCTGCACGGCTGCGTCTGTCAGAGTGGTTCCGCTCAGCATATGGGCGATTTCCTGCACCCGTTCTTCGTCGGTTAGTTGCCGGATGTAGCTGTTTGTTCCGGTTTCCGTATCTTTTTTGTATACCTTATAATGCGCGTTTCCTCGTGCGGCGATCTGCGGAAGGTGAGTGATGCTGATGACCTGCCTGTTCTGCTTTCCCATATCCTGCATGATGAGCGCCATTTTCTCCGCTATTGATCCGGAAACTCCCGTATCAATTTCGTCGAAGATGATGGTCGGCAGCTTTACGGCTCCGGCTATCATGGCCTTGAGTGAAAGCATGACCCGGGCGATTTCTCCTCCCGAGGCGATGGATGCCACATTCTGCAGCGTGCCGTTCTTGTTGGCGGAAAATAGGAAAGTAACCGTGTCCATACCCTTGCTGTCGGGCTCTTTCCGCTGTTCGAGCTTTACGGCGAAACGCACGTTCGGCATTCCCAGCGGGATGAGCAGCGATTTCATCTGCTCTTCGATGTGCTTTGCCGAAGCAGTGCGAAGCGAAGTGAGCACCTTTGCCTGTTCGAGCACTTTGCTGTAAAGCTCTTCTTTTTTCCGGTTCAGTTCCGCGATCCTGTCGTCAAACGATGTGATGGCGTTGAGCTGGTTCTGATAGTCTTCCTGCACGGCAATCAGTTCTTCTACCGTTTTTGCATGATGCTTCTGCTGCAGTGAATAAATCAGGTTAAGCCGCTCGTTCACATAGTCCAGCCGCGAAGGATTGAACTCAATTTCTTCCTCAGCTCCTGAGATTTCATGCGAAAGATCCTTTAGTTCGATGTAGCAGGAATTCAGCCGTTCTGTCCATTCTTTTGCAGGAGCATACACTTCTGAAATGTTCTGTAAAGTCTGCATACATTCTTTGGCAAGCGGCAGCGTGCCTCCTTCCTCCCCGTCAATGAGCTGCTGGGCTTTGTAGAGTCCCGATTTGATGTCTTCGGCATGGCTCAGCGTATCCGCTTCCTGTTCCAGCGCCGTCTGTTCTCCTTCTTTCAGGTCTGCTTCGTTGAGCTGTTCCAGTTGGAAGCGGATATAGTCTTCGTCCTGCCGGCTTTTTTCTGCCTGCGTTATGAAATCGTCCAGTTCGCGGCACACCGTTCTGTATTCATTGTATACCTGCCGGTAGGCTGCCGCTTCTTTATCGTCCTGAGCCAGGATGTCCAGTATATTCAGTTGGAATCCCTCCTTGTTGAGCAGCAGATTCTGGTGCTGGCTGTGTACGTCAATCAGTTTTTCTCCCAGCACCTTCATTTGTGCCAGTGAGGCGGGGGTGTCGTTGATGAATGCCCGGCTTTTTCCGTTGGCCGTCATTTCCCTGCGTATGATGCACTCTTCCGGATCAAACTCCAGGTCGTTTTCCTCGAAAAACGGTTTCAGCCCGTAGCTCGCGATATGGAATTTTGCTTCTACAACACATTTCGACGTGCCTTTCTTTATTGATTTCACATCGGCACGTTGTCCAAGCAGCAGTCCGATAGCACCGAGTATGATCGATTTTCCGGCTCCGGTTTCTCCGGTTATGACGGAAAAGCCGGGGCCAAAACCGATGTCGAGTCTGTCTATCAGCGCATAATTCTGTATGTATAAAGACTGTAGCATAATAATCTCAGATGAGCAGGCCGGCCAGCTTGTCGATTATATCTTCGGCAACTTCCTTCTTGTTCTTCAGCGGATAGGCAACAAGCCCCTGCCGGTCGATTATGGAAATTTTGTTGGTGTCCACGCGAAAGCCCGCCCCTTTGTCGTTCAGCGAGTTCAGTACGATGAAGTCAAAGTTCTTGCGGTCCAGCTTGTCCTTCGCGTGTTGTATCTCGTCATTGGTTTCGAGTGCGAATCCGACCAGTATCTGGCTGCTTTTCTTCTGTTTTCCCAAAGCGGCGGCAATGTCCCGGGTCGGTTTCAGACGGAGCATCAGGTCATCCTTTTCCCGTTTGATCTTGACTTCGGATGTCGTTTCGGGCGTAAAGTCTGCAACTGCGGCGCACAAGATTCCCGCATCGGCATTCGCATAAGCCTTTGCAGCTTCTTCGTACATCTGTGCGGCATTCTCCACATCTATCCGCCGTATATTCGGATGATGCGTTTGCAGACTCACGGGGCCGCTGACCAATGTCACTTCGGCTCCCCGTCCGGCACATGCTTCAGCCAGGGCGTATCCCATTTTTCCCGACGAGTAATTGCCGATGAAACGCACCGGATCGATCTTTTCATAAGTCGGTCCTGCGGTAATCAGGATTTTTTTGCCGGCAAGCTGTCCTTTCTCCGCAAAGAAACGCTCCAGCGTTTCAGTTATTTTTTCCGGTTCTTCCATCCGTCCCTTTCCTACAAGGTGGCTGGCCAGCTCTCCGGAAGCCGGTTCGATGATATGGTTTCCGTAAGAGCGGAGAATGTCAAGGTTGTGTCGGGTTGAAGGATGTGCGAACATATCCAGATCCATGGCCGGAGCGACGAAAACCGGCGCTTTCATCGACAGGTAGGTGGTGACCAGCATGTTATCGGCTATGCCGTGAGCCATCTTTCCTATCGTCGAAGCCGTGGCCGGAGCAATCAGCATGGCGTCAGCCCACAGTCCCAGATCCACATGGCTGTGCCACGTGCCGTCCCTCTGCGCGAAAAATTCGCTGATTACGGGTTTGCTGGTCAGTGCCGACAGCGTGATGGGAGTGATGAACTCCTTGCCGGCAGGCGTGATGACGATTTGCACCTCTGCCCCTTTTTTGATCAGCATCCGCGCAAGCACCGCCGCCTTGTATGCGGCGATGCTTCCCGTGATGCCCAATACTATTTTCTTTCCTCTCAGTGTATCCATTCGGTGACAATATTTATTTTATCATTCCTGATTCGCGGAGGCGGATTTTTGTCAGCACGTTCTTCGTGTTCAATGTAAAGTCGCCATTCATGATCCATCCGTAATATCCCATGTCGCGTTTCAATACTTCGGCAACGGACATGCCTTTGTATTTTCCGAAATTGAACACTTCCACTCCTTTGTCATCATAGATGATGCGTCCGGCAAAGTCGGCGTTGCGGGTGAAGCTGGAATATTCCGAAAGGAAGTTTACGTCATTCTGGAGTACGTCGGGATAGCGGTCGAGCTGCGCTTTCAGCACTTCGTATGTAGCTTTTGTGTCAGCTTCGGCGGTATGTGCGTCTTCCAGATTCTTTCCGCAGTAGAATTTGTAGGCAGCCGAAAGCGTGCGCTGTTCCAGCTTGTGATAAATGACCTGCACGTCGATGAATTTCCTTTTGGTCAGGTCGATGTCTATGCCTGCGCGGAGAAACTCTTCCACCAGCACCGGCACATCAAACCGGTTTGAGTTGAACCCGGCGATGTCGGCTCCTTCAATATCCTTGGCTATTTCCTTTGCTACCTGTTTGAATGTCGGGCAGTCGGCCACGTCCTCGTCATGAATGCCGTGGATGGCGGTTGAAGCTTCCGGAATGTGCATTTCGGGATTGATCCGCATGGATTTGGACACCTCATTGCCGTTAGGAAACACTTTCAGGTAGCAGATTTCTACAATACGGTCGGTATTTATGTTTGTGCCCGTCGTTTCCAGATCGAAAAAGACGAGCGGATTCTTCAGATTCAGTTTCATTGCTTGGATAGGTTATAGTCTAGTCGTTCAACATCATGGGCATCAGCAGCATGAGCAAGTCTTCGTTTTCGTTCTGTTCTTCCGGAACGATGACTCCGGCTCTTGACGGGTCGGCAAGTTCCATGATTACGTTCTGCGAGGAAATGTTGTTCAGAATGTCAATCAGGAATGACGATTTGAACCCGATGCTCATTTGCGCTCCGTCGTAAAGGCAGGTTACGGTTTCTTCAGCCGCCGTGGAGAAGTCGATGTCCTGTGCGGATATCTTGAGCGCGTTCATCGAAAGGCTCAGTTTGACCAGGCTGACCGACTGTGAGGAAAACACGGCAACGCGCTTCAGTGCTCCGAGCAGTGTCAGGCGGTCTATTGTGGCGCAATTCGGGTTGCGCTGCGGAATAACCGAATTATAGTTCGGATAGCGTCCTTCAATCAGGCGGCAAGTCATCTGGTAGTCTTCCAGCGTGAACGAAGCGTTCCGGTCGTTGAACTCGATGCGCACATCTCCGTCTTCTTTCGGAAGCAGGTTCTTGAGCAGAGTAGCCGGCTTTTTGGGCAGGATGAACGATGCGTTCGCATCCCCGTGTGCCAGGGAAGTCTTGTTGCGCACCAGCTTCTGTCCGTCGGTTGCAACCAGCGTGATGTCGGCGGCTGTGATGTCAAAGTATACGCCGTTCATCACCGGCCTCAGCTCGTCGTCGCCTGTTGCGAACGTGCAGCGGTTCACGCCGTTCAGAAGGACTGCCGAGTTTATCGTAACCTGTGTGGCATTATCTCCCAGCACAGGCGTTTGCGGGTATTCGTCGGCATCTTGCCCCACCAGTGAATATTTTCCGTTCTGATAATATACGGTTATTTCAAGGTTGTCGAGATTTATGTCAAATGTGAGCGGCTGTTCGGGTATTTCCTTCAGGGCATCGAGCAATGTCTTCGAAGATACGGCAAAGCAGCCTTCTCCCTCGTACTGGTCCGTTTCGATCGACGTTGACAAGACTGTATCGTTGTCAGATGCCGTCATCGACAGTGTTCCGTCAGTAAGCTTGATCAGGAAACAGTCTAGGATAGGGAGTGAGTTCTTTGAATTGATAACTCGGCTTATAGCCTGCAGATGACCGAACATGGCGGTGCTTGATACGATAAAATTCATGGTAACTTCTATGTTTTGTCTTTAGTTGAAATTCTTTTTATTCATGTTGATACTGTCTGCCAAAGTTACGAAAAGATTGCGTATGGCACATAAAAAACTTCTGAAAAATTAGTATACTTCTTCAGAAAAGACTAATTTCGTTGCCGAATTTAAATGAAGAAATATGGAATTAGCAGGAAGAGTAATCGCCGTTCTTGAGCCTAGAGGCGGTGTTTCTAAAACGGGAAATCCGTGGAAAGTACAGGAGTATGTAATTGAAACTCATGACCAGTATCCGCGTCGCATGTGTTTTGACGTTTTCGGAGAGGACAAGATAAACCAGTTCAATATCCAGGTGGGTGAAGAACTGAACGTGTTTTTCGACGTTGATGCCCGTGAATGGCAGGGCCGCTGGTTCAACAGCATCCGCGCGTGGAGAGTTGACCGTGTGAATCCGATGCAGCAGGCTTCTGTGCCCGATCCGTCGTTCCCTCCCGTAAATGCGGCTCCGGTTCCGCCGGCAGACTTTGCTGCGACAGACGAGAAAGACGACCTTCCGTTCTGACGGCAGTTGGCGGATTCGGCTGAAACAAGAATGAGGGCGTGCTGTGGCAGGATTTCCTGACCGTGGCACGCCCTCATTTTTCCCGGACTCCGGCATCAAGAGTTCATGCTCATCAGGAACTCATCGTTGTCCTTTGTCTTTTCCATTTTATCTTTTACCAGCGTCATCGCTTCAATCGAATTCATGTCGGCGATGTACCGGCGCAGAATCCACATGCGGTCGAGCGTGGTCTTGTCAAGCAGCAGGTCGTCGCGGCGGGTGCTTGATGCCACCAGGTTGACTGCCGGGAAGATGCGCTTGTTGCTCAGTGTGCGGTCGAGCTGAAGCTCCATGTTTCCCGTTCCCTTGAATTCTTCGAAGATCACTTCGTCCATTTTCGATCCCGTGTCGATCAGCGCTGTGGCGATGATGGTCAGAGAGCCTCCGCCTTCGATGTTGCGCGCCGCTCCGAAGAAGCGTTTCGGCTTGTGCAGGGCGTTGGCGTCTACACCTCCGGACAGGACTTTTCCGGAAGCCGGAGATACGGTGTTGTATGCACGTGCCAGTCGGGTGATGGAGTCGAGGAAGATGACCACGTCATGTCCGCACTCTACCATTCTTTTTGCCTTCTCCAGTACGATGCCCGCAATCTTTACGTGGCGTTCGGCCGGTTCGTCGAAAGTAGACGCGATGACTTCCGCCTTGACGCTGCGGGCCATGTCTGTCACTTCCTCCGGACGTTCGTCAATCAGCAGCATAATCATGTATACTTCCGGATGGTTTGCTGCGATGGCGTTGGCTATGTCTTTCATCAGGATTGTTTTACCGGTTTTCGGCTGTGCCACGATCAGTGCGCGCTGGCCTTTTCCGATGGGAGTGAACAAGTCTACGATGCGGACCGACAGGTTGTCGTTATAGCCCTTGCAGAGTTGGAACTTTTCTTCCGGGAAGAGCGGAGTCAGATGGTCGAACGGAATCCGGTCGCGTACGAGCGAAGGGTCGAGTCCGTTTATTTTTGACACTTTCACCAGCGGGAAATACTTTTCGCCTTCTTTCGGCGGGCGTATGGTTCCTTCTACCACATCGCCTGTCTTCAGGCCGAGCAGCTTGATCTGCGACTGGGAAACATAGATGTCATCGGGAGATGAAAGATAGTTGTAGTCCGACGAGCGGAGGAATCCGTAGCCGTCAGGCATGATTTCAAGAACGCCCGTTCCTTTCAGTATGTCGTCAAAGTCGTATGGCTTTTCAACGGGGCGTGCAGGCTGCTGCACTGTCTGTGCGGATGCCTGGGCTTCCGGCATGTTTTGTCCGCCTTGTGTATTGTTATGGTTGTTGTTGTTCTGGCGCGTGCGGTTGTTCCGGTTGTTCTGGCGCTGCTGCTGGCGTTGAAACTTTTGTTTCTGTTCTTTCTGTATGGTCGGCGCCTCCACCTTTGTCGCTTCGAACTTTCCGAGCAGCTCTGTGGGTATTTCGAAATTTTCAGACGGGAGGTCTTCGATTGGAATAAAGTCTTCGGAGCTTTCCGTATTGAGCGGAGGCAGCTTCATGTTATCGTTTTCCGGCTGCGGTGCGGCGTCCTTTGCCTGTTCCTGCATTTCGGCTGGCGTTTCGGCCGGTTCCGCTTCTTTTTCTTTGGCTATTGTCGATTTGTTTTTCGATCCCGGCTTTCTTCCTCTTTTTGCTTTCGGTTTTTCTTCCGCTTCCTTTTCCGTGCTTTCAGGCTTGGCTGCGGGTGCTTTCTCTGCTGTTGCGGCAGCCGGCTCTTCGTTTGCGGGCATGTCTTTGAAAAGAGGTGCCGGTGCCGGAAGTGCCGGCGGCGGAGTCGTTTCTACCCGCTGTGCCTTGTCTTTTGTTGCGGTATATACTTTGTTCCCTTCTTTTTTGACACTGATGCGCGAGCGTTTCCGCGGTTGTCCTTCTTTCTTTTCTTCTGCTGCTACCTTCTTTGTAGCTCCGACAATCGCCTGCTCGTCCAAGATCCGGTAAACCAGCTCTTCCTTGCGGAGTGATTCGGTTTTTGTCAGACCCAACTCTTTGGCAATCTGTTGCAACTCGGACAAGTCTTTGTCGTTTAATTGAATAATGTTATACATAAATAGTTAGAAATGATTTTTTGATGTGTTTGGTTATCGGCAGACATCATGAAATGCCTGCAACGGGATGCTCTTTCCGTTTTTCACACGTCACATAATTATAAAAATGATTGTTATTTTTTGGTTGATTGAAATTATAAGAGAGAATACGCACAAGTGTGTGTCCACAGTCTCGCTTATGCTTTTCTAAGGCAAAAGTAGCTATTTTTATTTTACCGACAAACAAAAGCTGATATTTTTTATCCGGATGGCCCTCAGATTGGCGGAAAAACGCTAATTTAGCACATGAGAAAAGATTTAAAGTCAGAAATGTATGAAAAAAGTGATTTTTACGAAGAATGCTCCGGCGGCTATAGGCCCCTACAGCCAGGCTGTTGAAACGGATGGCATGGTGTTCCTTTCGGGACAGATACCGGTAAATCCGGCTACGGGAAGTGTGGTTGACGGCGGGGTGAAGGAGCAGACCGCCCAGGTGTTCGAGAACATCAAGTCGGTGCTTGCGGAAGCGGGGCTGACGGTGGAAAACATTGTCAAGACAACGGTGTTTCTGAAAGACATGTCGCTGTTTGCGGACATGAACGAGGTTTATGCCGGATATTTCGACAAGGATTTTCCTGCGCGTTCGGCTGTGGCCGTAAAGTCCCTCCCGAAGGATGTGATGGTGGAAATCGAATGCATTGCCGTAAAGTGAAGCATTCCGGCGGCTTTTGCCGGGGGCGTCTGACGTCCTGATGCGGACGATGGAGATGGGGTGTGCCGGAAGAGGGTCTGACATGCTGCCGCACGGATGCGGAGCCTGTCCTGTTGCGGCACGTCCCCGTTTTTTAACGTATTTCTGATTTACATGAATGACAAAATAAAAATGCTGAAACTGAACCGGTTGTTCCCGCCTGACGAGAACAGATGGAAATTGGCTACCTATGCGCTGATCGTTCTGATTGTGCTTGGCTCTACCTTATATATATACAGATATGAGCCGTTTTCTTCAAGGATAGAAATTACGAATGAACTGGGAGGCAATATATTCCCCGTAACGATTCTTTCGACGGCTACTACTGACGCCAATCTGGTTGTCCCTGCCGACAGCAATTACCTCGGCACCCCCAAGTCGTGCATAGCGGTACGTGTAAAGAGCACGCATGCCAACAGCAAGTTCCGGGTGGAGATGGCGGAAACGCCTTTCTTCTCCCGTTCGGTGTCGGAGTTCATTCTCCCGAAGGCAGACTGTGAGTATCTTGTCTTTCCGGATATCATCTGGGACTACAAGGCGTTGCTCGACAATGAGCAGGCCATGCCGGTAAGCGTGGCTGTCCAGGCGGAGCTGAACGGAAGGAAGCTCAGCGGCAATGTCCACACCTTTTCCATGCGCAGCATCAACGAATGTTTGCTGGGGTATATGGACAGCAGGATGAAGTTTCACGATACGGGCGACTTCTTTGCGGCCTACGTGAACGAGGACAATCCGAACATCAGCCAGATATTGCGCGAGGCTCTCGATTCGCGGATCGTGAACCGTTTCTGGGGATACCAGAGCAAAGATCCGAAGGTAGTGGACAAGCAGGTATACGCGCTTTGGTACGTGCTTCAGAAAAGAGGCTTCAAGTATAGCTCCATAAGCAATACCAGCCTGTCGTCGAATGTGGTGTTCACGCAGCGTGTGCGGACGTTCGACGATGCGTTCGAGTCGGCCCAGATCAATTGCGTGGACGGAAGCGCGCTTTTTGCCTCGCTGCTGAAAGCCGTCAACATCAACCCGATTTTGATCCGTGTGCCCGGGCACATGTTTGTGGGCTATTATACCGACCGCTCGCACACCAACATCCATTTTCTCGAAACGTCGATGATAGGCGATGTGAATCTGGACGACTTCTTCCCGGAGGAGAAGCTTGATTCCACAATGGCCGGAAAGTCGCAGGAAAGCATTTCGAGGCTGATGTTCGAAAAGTCGAAGGAGTATGCTACCCGCATCTACAACGAAAACCGCGAGCAGATTCATTCGGGAAAGGTGAACTATATGTTTCTTGAGATCGACAAGGCTACGCGCGCGC
The DNA here is from genome assembly GCF_030373775.1 of Bacteroides gallinaceum. Classification (NCBI taxonomy): domain Bacteria; kingdom Pseudomonadati; phylum Bacteroidota; class Bacteroidia; order Bacteroidales; family Bacteroidaceae; genus Bacteroides; species Bacteroides gallinaceum. The sequence goes on from NZ_JAUDEN010000004.1 coordinate 135,465, forward strand.
TCATCCAGCCTGTCGGAAAATGACAGGCGGTGGCTGGCAGATGTTCGGTCGGGGGGCAGAAGGGAGGAGCTGTGCAGGCTGGCGGAAGGTTTACTTCCGGAAGAAGGTTCTGGCGCGTTGAAAAGTCTGTCTTCAGGCTGAAGATGCAGATATTCAGCCTGGGGATATATATCTTTAAGGTGGAGATTTATATCTCCAGCCTGGAAATAAAGAATTTCGCGGGCAATCCGTTGTTTGCGGATTTTTTAATAAAACTGTATTGTTATGGAATTGACTTATCTTTATCACAGCGGCTTTGCCCTGGCGGGCGAAGGCTTTACCGTGGTGTTCGATTATTTTGAAGATACGGTGTCCGGAACGGAAGGGGCGGTGCACGAAAGCCTCCTCAAGCGTCCGGGGCGGTTTTACGTGCTGTCGAGCCATTCTCATTCCGATCACTTCAATCCGCAGGTGCTTGAGTGGAAGAAGGTTCGTCCCGACCTTGTTTTCGTGTTCTCCAAAGATATTCTCGGCCATTGCTCCGTGCCTGAGGGTGATGCGGTGTGGATGGAAGAGGGGGACGTGTATGCGGACGGACTGATTGAAGTGAGGGCTTTCGGATCGACGGACATCGGGGTTTCCTTTTTGCTGGAAGCGGAAGGGAAGACCATCTTTCATGCCGGAGATCTCAACAACTGGCACTGGATGGATGAGTGCGAAGAAAGCGAGTGGAGGGGCTATGAGAATGATTTCCTGCGCGAACTGGAAACGTTGGCGGAATATGCCGGAAGGGTAGACCTGGCAATGTTTCCCGTAGACCCCCGGCTGGGAAAAGAATACATGCGTGGCCCGCGCCAGTTTGTGGAACGGATAAAAACAGCTATCTTTGTGCCGATGCACTTTGATGAGGCTTATGCGAAGGCGGCGGCATTTGCTCCGGTTGCCCGGGCAAACGGAGCGAGGTTCGTCGAACTTGCGCGGAGAGGGCAGAGCGAAGTGTTCTGGCAACAAGAATGTGAAACTAAAATTAAATGACTTATGAAGATTAAAGGAAGATTTGACCATTTCAATATCAATGTGACCGATCTTGAAAGGAGCATCGCCTTTTACGAAAAGGCTTTGGGACTGCATGAAATAAACCGCAAGGAAGCCGCAGACGGTTCGTTTGTTCTGGTCTATATGGGGGACGGGCAGACCGGCTTTATGCTGGAGCTGACTTGGCTGCGCGACCATGACCAGCCCTATGAGCTGGGGGAAAACGAGAGTCATCTGTGTCTGCGCGTGGAGGGTGACTACGACGAAGCCCGCAGGTTTCATAAGGAAATGGGCTGCGTGTGCTTTGAAAACGAAGCGATGGGACTTTATTTCATCAACGATCCCGATGACTATTGGATTGAAGTGCTTCCTGTGAAATGACGGAGCGAAAAGACATTTGTCATTTCCGCAAATCAGTACTGTTTTACTATAATAATTGTTACGATGAGAAAATATATATCTCCCGGCTCATGGTTTTCATTGCAATATCCTGACAGCTGGCGTGAGTTTGAAGATACGGAAGACAGCTTCTTGTTTTATAATCCGGACAAGTGGGACGGAAACTTCCGCATTTCGGCCTATGAAGGGCAGAACCTTGGTTATGCGAAGGAATCGGTTGACTACGAACTGAAGAATGTGCGCGGCTCCCGGCGGGTGGAGATAGGCGGACGGACGTGCGCCTATTCTACTGAGAGCTTTCAGGAAAACGGAGCCTGGTATACTTCGCACATTTGGGTTACCGGCCGGGGAGCGGTGTGCGTGGAATGTTCGTTTGTCGTTCCTAAAGGAGAAAGTCCCAAGCCGGCCGAGAAAATCATCGCTTCGCTGGAAATACGCAACCGTGGCGACAGGCCGTGGAAGGAGGTGATTCCTGTGCGCGTGATGGAAATCAGCCTGATCAATGAGGCATACGACTGGGCTGTGTCGACAATCAAGAAACAGCTCACCAAGGATTTCACTGACACGAAAGGTGATGTGGCGAACATTCAGAAAGTGATGGACAGCGGACGTTTCGGCAAAGGGCAGCGCCAGGCTTGGGAAAGCTTCGGCATTGCTTTCGGCACTATCCTGGTGAATGAGATGGACGGAATGGACTGGGTGACAGTCATCGACGGGAAAAAAGAGATTCCCGCTCTGCGTTTTGGAGGCACGGACGTGATGGTGTATCCGACGCTTTTGGTGTGGAACAAGGTGAAGGACGGCGGCCGCTGCGATCTGGCAGCCGAATATGAGCATATCCAGTCTGAGGTGGAAGCGGCTCTGGAAGAGTGCGACGGTTCGACATCTCCAGCTAAATAAGTGGCTTATGGTTGCGTATCTACAAGTAGAAGACCTTACCAAGTCGTTTGGCGAACTGCTTTTGTTTGAGAAGATTTCGTTCGGCATCGCTCAGGGGCAGCGCGTGGGACTGATTGCCAAGAACGGTTCGGGAAAAACGACGCTGCTGAACATCCTGGCCGGAAGAGAGGGATATGATGAAGGGAGGATCACGTACCGGAACGACATTCGCGTGGGCTATCTGGAGCAGAGTCCGCACTACCCGGAGGATCTGTCGGTCATCGAAGCCTGCTTCTATCACGGGAATGCCGTGGTCGATCTGATCAGGGAATATGAGAAATGTATGGAAACGCCCGGAAATCCCGGACTTGACAGGCTGCTGGCGCAAATGGAGCAGGAAAAGGCTTGGGACTATGAAAGAAAGGCCAAGCAGATTCTTTCGCAACTGAAGATTCACGACTTCAGCCAGAAGGTGAAGTTTCTCTCAGGCGGACAGCTCAAGCGGGTGGCGCTGGCCAACGTGCTGATCACCGAACCCGACTTTCTGATTCTGGACGAACCTACCAACCATCTTGATCTGGACATGGTGGAGTGGCTGGAGGAGTATCTCGGGCGGAACAGCGTGACTTTGCTTATGGTGACGCACGACCGCTATTTCCTCGACCGGGTGTGCAGTGAAATCATCGAAATAGACAACCGCCAGATTTATGGCTATAAGGGAAATTACAGCTATTACCTGGAGAAGCGTCAGGAACGGATTGACGCGACGAATGCTGAAATTGCCCGGGCAAACAATCTTTACCGGACGGAGCTGGAATGGATGCGCAGGATGCCTCAGGCGCGCGGACACAAGGCGCGCTATCGGGAAGAGGCGTTTTATGACCTGGAGAAGGTGGCTAGGCAGCGGACGTATGATGCAAGCGTAAAGCTCGACGTAAAGGCTTCGTATATCGGATCGAAGATTTTTGAGGCGGAGCATCTGTGCAAGAGTTTCGGCGATCTGAAGATTCTTGACGACTTCTCGTATATATTCTCGCGCTATGAGAAAATGGGCATTGTGGGAAACAACGGCACAGGAAAGTCTACTTTCATCAAGATTCTGATGGGCATCGAGAAGCCGGACAGCGGAAAGCTGGAAATCGGAGAAACGGTGCGGTTCGGCTATTATTCGCAGGACGGGCTGAAATTTGACGAGCAGATGAAGGTGATTGATGTGGTTACGGACATTGCCGAGGTGATCGAGCTGGGAAACGGAAAGCGTCTGACCGCCTCGCAGTTTCTGCAGCACTTCCTATTTACGCCCGAAACCCAGCACAGCTATGTCTATAAGCTGAGCGGAGGGGAGAAGCGCAGGCTTTATCTTTGCACGGTGCTGATGAGAAACCCGAACTTTCTGGTGCTCGACGAGCCGACTAACGACCTTGACATCGTTACGCTTCAGGTGCTGGAAGAATACCTTCAGAACTTTAAGGGGTGTGTGATTGTAGTGAGCCACGACCGTTATTTCATGGACAAGGTGGTGGACCACCTGCTGGTGTTTAACGGGCAAGGCGACATCCGCGACTTTCCGGGGAATTATTCGGACTACCGCGAATGGAAAGAGGCCAAGGCCGAGCATGACAAGGCGGCCGAAAAGCCCAAGGAAGAAAAGGTGAAATATGTGCGCCAGGATACCCGCCGCCGCATGACGTTCAAGGAAAAGAGGGAGTTCGAGCAGCTGGAAAAGGAAATAGCGGAGCTGGAGGCCGAAAAGAAGGCCATTGAAGATGCGCTTTGCAGCGGCACGCTGGGCGTGGATGAACTGACGGAAAAGTCGAAGCGTCTGCCTTTGCTCAATGACGAGCTGGATGAAAAAAGCATGCGGTGGCTGGAACTCAGCGAAATAGAGAATCCATAGGCCCCATAGACGAAACAGGATGAAGGCTTTGTTCAGGCACGCCTTCATCCTGTTTTGCCGTATGCTTCCGGCTGTTTGTGCTGGATCCGGCTGTCCGTATGTTTATTGAGCCTTCAGCGATTTGTTTATCTCTTCGATGTAGTTGAGGATTTCATCGCGTCCGGTTTTCTTTTCCGATGAAGAGATGAAGTAGGGAGGAAGTTCTTCCCATTGCTCTTTCAGCTTTTCCAGAAAGGCATTGACATTTGCCTTGAGTTTTGATCCGTTCAGCTTGTCGGCCTTGGTGAAGACAATGGCAAACGGCACTCCGTTTTCTCCCAGCCATTCGATGAAGGCCAAGTCGATCTTCTGCGGTTCCAGTCGGCTGTCTATCAGCACGAACAGGCATGTCATCTCCTCGCGTTCCAGCACGTAGGATTCGATGAGCTTCTTGATTTTCTCCATCATCACCTTTCCTCTCTGCGCATAGCCGTATCCCGGAAGGTCTACGAGATACCATTCCTTGTTGATGAGGAAATGGTTGACAAGCAGTGTCTTTCCGGGCGTTGACGAAGTCATAGCCAGTTTGGAGTGGTTGGTCAGCATATTAATCAGGCTGGATTTCCCGACGTTTGAACGTCCGATGAAGGCGTATTCGGGCAGGCCGGTTTGGGGACACATGTCTACCCGCGAGTTGCTAATTACAAATTCAGCGCTGGTTATTTTCATGATTGAAGTCGTTTTTGGGGTTAAAAAATCATTTTGCAAAGATAATCATTTTATTGATTAGTCGGGGCATGAGCAGCCGGCGATTAATGATTATTATTTGTCTGGTATCCGTTTCCGGCTCAGTGCCGCCAGTCCGCAGAAAGTGAGCAGACCGTTCAGCATCAGCATTTCGTAGCCGAACTGATATCCGGTGGCCGCCGCAACCATGTGGTCGGTCAGGTAGCAGATGACCGGAGATGCGATGGCGATGTATGGAATGAAACGGTCGCGCACGCCGCGCCGGGTGAACAGTCCGAATGCAAACAGACCGAGCAGCGGACCGTATGTGTAGGATGCAAGCACGTAGATCGTGTCGATCACATTCCGGCTTCCGATAGCTTCGATCACGAGAATGCAGCCGACAAACACGGCCGAAACCAGCAGATGCGCATATTTCCTTACTTTCTGAGCCTTCTGTTCGGAATAGCGTTCAATGCCCAGGATATCGATGCAGAAGCTGGTTGTCAATGCGGCAAGCGCGGAGTCGGCGCTCGAAAAGGCGGCTGCGATGATGCCGATGGCGAAAAGCACGAGAACCGGATAGCCTAAATAGCCCCCGGCGGCGAAAAAGGGGAGGATGTCATCGCCTTTGGCGGGAAGCGTCAGGTGAAGCTGGGTTGAAGCGATGAGCAGCAGCACGCCTAACGTGAGGAACAGCAGGTTTACCGGCACGAACGAGAAGCCGTAGCAGTACATGTTTTTTTGCGCTTCTTTCAGGTTGCGGCACGAAAGGTTTTTCTGCATCATGTCCTGGTCGAGCCCGGTCATGACAATCGTGATGAAGATTCCGCTGAAGAACTGCTTGAAGAAGTTTTGTTTTGAATGCCAGTCGTCGAACACGAAAATGCGGCTGTGTTCGTTCTCTGATACGGCTTTGATGACTCCTGCTGCGTCAAGGTCCAGCAATGAAGCCACTTGATACAGAATCAGTCCCAGCGCCAGCAGCAGGCAGAGCGTCTGGAAACTGTCGGTCCATACAATGGTGCGTATCCCGCTTTTCCGGGTATACAGCCAGATGAGCACCACAGTTCCGATTACGGTTGCCGAAAAGGGAATATCGTATGCGTCGAACACAAAATGTTGGAGAATGACGCACACCAGGTAAAGCCGGGCAGCGGCTCCCAGCATTTTTGAGAGCAGGAAGAACGAGGCTCCGGTCTTGTAGGCATGGTTCCCGAAACGTTTTCCCAGATAGGTGTAGATCGAGGTCAGGTTGAGCCTGTAGTAAAGCGGAAGCAGCACGTGGGCGATGATCAGATAGCCGAAGAAGAATCCGAAGCAGGTCTGCATATAGGTCATGTCGATGCTTCCGACCATTCCCGGCACTGATACGAAGGTCACTCCCGAAAGGGAGGCTCCGATCATTCCGAAAGAAACGATATACCAGGGCGACTGGTGGTTTCCGCTGAAAAATGCGTCGTTGTCTGTATGGTGTCTGGCCGTGATGCGTGCCACAAGAAGAAGCAGTCCGAAATAGACCGCTATGGTGATTAAAATGAATGTTCCGTTCATGTGTCGTAATCTGTAATTAGACAAAGATACGCAAAGATACGAAAACTCCTTAAATACTCACAAAGTAATTTATCATTCCATAAAGTTTTTAGTGCTTTGGGGAAAGAACTTTATGTATTTAAGGTTCCCGGAACGGAAAGCTACTTGCCGGGGGCATCAACAATGACCGTCTGATTGATGAGAACGACTTGACTTCGTATACCAATTATACGGGATTGAGAAAAGGCGATGCTGATTTTGAAGGCTATATCAGCAACGGTGATTTGAATTGCAACGATTTGATAGACGCTTACGACATCTCTGCCGTAGCCACCCGGTTGGATGGAGGTGCGGAAGTAGCTTCGGCTGATACCTTGGGAGGAAAGATCACATTCAAGGCGTCGAAGGCAATGTATGCCAAAGGTGAAACTGTGGAGATCGAAGTGAAGGGACATGGCTTGCGGGCTGTCAACGCTCTCAGCTTTGCGTTGCCTTATGATGCGGAGGCTTATGAGTTTGCGGGCATTGATCCGGTCGGCGTGCAGGCTATGCACAATCTGACAAACGACCGCCTGCACACCAATGGCGTGAAGGCTCTTTATCCGACTTTTGTCAACGTAGGCAACCAGAAGACTCTGGAGGGTGACAGTACGCTTTTTGTCATCCGGTTGAAAGCCAAACGTGACTTGAAGTTCGACCTGAAGCCGGTTGATGGAATCCTGGTAAGCAAGTCGATGGAATACATCAGGTTCTGATGGAGTGAGTGTGTGTCAAAACACAAATAAACTTCCATTTTGTCATTGGCGGCAAAGCGGAGGATTTCTGTTTGGCAGCCGGATTCTGTTTTGATACACCCTTTTGCGGAGGCGCATAATTGGCGGATGCCGCGGATTTCCACCAGTCCGCGTAATTCCGCGATTTATGCGCCTTCTTTATGATATTTTTCGTATTTTTGCGCCTCAGAGAAAAACAGAAACTGGAGAAACGATATATGAACCAACAATATCCGTCGGCCTTGCTCGAGAAAGCGGTGGGAGAGTTTGCAAAACTTCCCGGAATAGGCCGGAAAACAGCCATGCGCCTGGTGCTGCATCTGCTCAAGCAAGACACGTCTGCCGTAGAAGCGTTCAGCAATGCCATGACCACGCTGAAACATGAAGTGAAGTACTGCAAGATCTGCCATAACATATCCGATACGGAAGTATGCGGCATCTGCTCCAATCCTTTGCGTGATGCGTCTACCGTGTGTGTGGTCGAGAATATACGCGACGTGATGGCAATCGAGAACACCCAGCAGTATAAGGGACTGTACCATGTGCTGGGAGGAGTCATCTCGCCGATGGACGGAGTGGGCCCTTCGGATCTGGAGATCGACAGTCTGGTGGAACGTGTCAGGGAAGGCGGCGTCAGGGAAGTGATTTTCGCGCTCAGCTCTACCATGGAAGGCGATACGACCAACTTCTATATCTTTCGCAAGCTGAGCGGTCTGGACGTGAAGCTGAGCGTCATTGCGCGCGGCATCTCTGTGGGCGATGAATTGGAATATACGGATGAGGTTACTTTGGGACGTTCGATTTTGAACCGTACCGCATTTACCGGAACAATGTAAATTTTATTGGGAATGGAAGAAAAAATAAAGAAACTGCTCTGCCTGCTGAAAGCGGAGTATGCCCTGTTCTGGGTGCTGAATGTTGCGCTGGTCGTGTTGTATGAAACCGACACCCTGCCTCAAGGAGCTTTTGTGGGGGATGCGCAGATGGATTATATCATGCAGGCTTCGGGAATACTTCTTGCCTTGTGCATGATTCCTCTTTCGCTCCGCATGTTCCATCTGTCGCTGGTAAAGTATGTCAGGAAGCTTTCAATCTCCGAAGCGCTGACAAGTTACCGCCGTTGGAGCGAGGTAAGGATGGCGATGCTTGTCGTGCCTTCGCTCTTTAACATGACTGCTTGTTACACGACCATGAATACGACCGGACTTCTTTGCGCCGGCATGGTGATGCTGGCTTCTCTTTTCTGTGTTCCGGGATACAGGCGCATGGTGGAAGAGCTTGACTTGCAGAAAAACGACACGTCAAATATAGAAGGCCATGAAAACTGAGAAAAGAATCCGCTTGCGTGCTCCTGAGCCGGAAGATCTGGATGTGCTGCTCTCCATTGAAAATGACGAGAAACTGTGGGAGGTAGGAACTGCCACCGGCCCTTACTCGCGCTATCAGATGAAACGGTATCTTGCAGAGATGCAGAACGACATTTACATCGACCGCCAGCTGCGCCTGATGATCCAGCACGAAACGGCAGGTGTGGCAGGAATCATCGACCTTTGCATTTTCGATCCGAGGCACAGCCGTGCGGAAGTAGGCCTTGTGGTGCGGGAAGACATGCGCAGACAGGGAGTCGCCCGTGAGGCGCTGGAGATGCTTGAGCGGCACTGCTTCGGCCTGCTGGGCATTCATCAGTTGTATGCCTATGTGCCGCGGCAGAACACGCCTTCACTCGCTCTTTTCCGGTCGGCAGGCTATGCGGAGGTTGCAGTGCTGAAAGATTGGGTAAAGACCGGGAGCAAGTTTCAGGATGCCGTTCTTTTTCAGAAAATCAATTCAATTCGGGGAACGGATTAGTTGAATGACGGGTATATAGGGTATTTAGCCCAAAGACTGTATTTCTGTCCCAGACCGTTCATGCTGTCATTCCATAGTTTCGCATTATGATAGTCAAGCAGCTGGTCGCTGTGGCTTTTCCCCACCATCCAGCTGTTTTCCTGTATTTCTCTCTGCAGCTGTCCGTTGCTCCATCCTGCATACCCTGCAAAAAAGCGGATATGGCCTTCTACCGGATTGCCTTGAAGGATATACTGTTTCAGTTCTCCGAAGTTGCCGTTCAGGTAAAGTTCATTGTTGAGTTTCAGCGCGCCTTCGAGCGCATTGATCGTATGAATGAAAAAGATGGTGTCCCTGCCGATAGGCCCCCCCTTGAATACTGGAATCCCCGGAACCGAGTCCAATCCCGGAATAAGTTCGTTCAGTGTAATATCGTGGTGAAACATTTGGTTCATCACAATCCCCATACTTCCTTCTTCATTATGAGTAACCATCAGAATAACCGTACGGGCAAAGTGATAATCAGACAATAATGGGGAAGCGATAAGTATACTTCCCATAGCTGGAAGCGCTTTGTTTGTTTTAACTTGAAAGATGCGCATGTCCATATTCTTGGATTTTTAATATACTAAGATACTGTTTTTTTTGTTAAGAAACAAAACTGTTTCCGATTCTTTCTCTTGCATCCGCTGCCAGAGGCTGTCTGCGGGGTATTGGCGGCATTTTTTTTGTTATCTTTAACCTTTCAGCCATGTCTGCTCCTCTGCTCTTGTTTCAGAAAGACAGGCAGAGGAGCAGGGCGTCCGTTGTCACACCATGTCTTCTCCCATGCGCACCACCGGCACCCGGACGGTCTTGTGGAACGGCACGAAACGTGAAATGACGGCGATGACGAGTGTCACGACAAACATCCAGCCCAGCATGTGTTTCAGTGCGAGCAGCATGCTTTGCTCTTGCAGCACGCTGTAAAGGCTGTTGGTTGCCAGCTGCATCGCTTCGTCGATCCCGTGTCCCTGCGCAAGGTTGTTTCCGAGAGCGGACGTATAGCGCGAGGCTGCGAGGGTGTCGACCATCGTCATGTTTTCTGAGAGCTGCACCATGTATTTCTGCTGGAGCCGGTACAGCATGTTGCTGTAGAAGGCGGAAGCCATTACCGGGGCAAGCACGGCGCGGAATGTAATCAGAAAAAAGGCGTTGTAGATAAGCAGTTTCGGGTTGAGGTCTTCAACAACAAACAGTCCGAAGGCGATGAGCAGCACCATCATGCCCAGCCCCCGGAAGAAAAGGGGGACAAACAGCTGTTCGTAGGTGCTGTCGGGCGAGATGGTGAAGTAGAGCATTCCGAAGAAGACCACGAAGCATGCCATCCCTCCGGCAATGAGGAAACGGAAACGCCAGCGCTGCCATCTGAACCACCAGAAGCAGATGAAGGCTCCCAGCAGATAGCCGGGAAGCAGATAGATGTACAGTGTGTAGTTGTGCACATTGTCTACGCGCAGTATGCTGGTCATGTAGTTGCTCAACAGCGTGGTGGATGTGCTGAAGAACATGACCAGTATCATGTAGAAATAACCCAGGATGGCTTTCCACTGGAACATGGGCTTCAGACTGACGTAAGGTTTCGGAGAGTTGAACTGCTCCCAGAGGAAAAGCGCGACGAGCAGCGGGGCGATCACGATGTAGACGCAGATCTTGGGCGATGCCATCCAGTCGGATATTTTTCCGTAGGTGATGACATAGATCAGCATCAGCAGTCCTGTGGAGATGATGACCATTTCGCGCAGGTGGAGTTCCTTGAGCGGCACTCCTTTTGACGGGCGGTCGTGGCGGAGCAGGATGATGACGAACAGAATGGCCAGAATGAGCATCATCATCATGAAGTAGTACATGTACTTCCAGTCATAATGATAAGCCAGAAGAGCCGTGACAATCATCGAAAGCTGTCCCCCGCTGAAGACCAGCGGATAAAAGTAGGCATAGAACTCGCTTCGCACGTCGCCTGGGCTGAAGATGAACTTGATGCGGCGGATGAGCCACAGCATGAGAAAACCTTTCAGGAAGCCGATGACGAAACTGAAGGTGATGAGCAGTTCGGTGTTGGCGGAACGTGCGCAGATCCAGCTCAGAAGGAACTGGAGGGTGAGGTCGACCAGCAGCAGGGACTTGCTTGAAAAGGAGTTCAGCACCTTGGGCACGATGGGATAGGCGATGGCCATTCCTGCCGATGCCGCATAATAGCCGATGGTGATGTCTTCGGTGTAGGCTCCGAGCGTGTTCGACACTTCTACCATGCTTCCCGTGTATGTTCCGTTCAGCATGGTGACGGGAAGGATGATAAAGAACACCAGGCCTACAGCCACCCAGTCGGGCACCCACCGGCGAACCGGTATGTCTAGTTGCTGGGCCGTCATCATCTCTTCAGCGCTTCAGTTTCTACCATCATTCCGGCGCGGAGCTGCTTCATGTCTTCTGCCGTCACATTGTCCAGGTCGATGCGCACGGGGATCCGCTGCTGCACCTTCACGAAGTTGCCTGCCGAGTTGTCGGTGGGAACCAGCGAATATTTCGAGCCGGTTGCTTCGGAGATTGCCGTGACGTGGCCGTGAAACACTTTGCCCGGCACTCCGTCTACTTTGATTCTTACGGGCTGTCCGATGTAGATGTTGGCTATCTGTGTTTCGCGGTAGTTGGCGGTGATCCATTTGTCTGACTGGCGGACGAGGTAGGAGAGTGTCTGTCCGGCCGAAACATACTGCCCGGGTTCCAGCGTCCGCCGTCCCATGTAGCCGTCGTAGGGAGCCGTGACCACCGTGTATGAAAGATTCAGGTTGGCAAGGTCCAGTGCGGCTTCGGCGCGCAGGATGGCCGCCTTGACGTTCACTTTCCGCTTGTTCGTTTCAGCATACTGCGAGCGTGCGGCATCTTTCTGTTTGACGAGGGCGTTGTAGCGCGCCCGTGCGGCATCGTAGTCGGCCTTGGCCTGGTCGTATTGCTGTTCGGGCACAGATTCTTCCTCTAGCAGGCGTTCGTAGCGGTGAAAGTCCTGCTCGGCTTTCCAGAGCCGGGCCTTCGCTTCTTCCAGCGTGGCGTTCTGTTCTCCGATGCGTGTTTCGGATGTTTCGATGTTTGAGCGGAGCACTCCCTTCGAACCTTGCGCGTCCATCAGGGCTGCCTCTGCCTCTTTCTGTCTGATGAGGTATTCGCGGTTGTCGATCACCACCAGCGTGTCGCCTTTGCGCACGAACTGGTGTTCGCGGAAGCGCACGTCCTGGATGTATCCTGACACACGGATATTTACCGGCGAGATGTACTGGTCGACGAAAGCGTCGTTTGTGATTTCGTAGCTGATATACCGCCAGAAATAGTTGACTGTCCAGAGCAGTCCGGAGCTGGCTATCAGCATACATACCGTGTTCAGGATGATATTGCGTCGTTTGCGTCTTTTCAGCCGCTTGTATTTCATTTCGATTGAGCTCATAGTGGTGTTCCTTTTGTTTGTTGTGGCTATTTTAATTTTCCGGCAGCGCGCAGAAGTTCGTAATATGTGTAGACTACTTGCGTGCGTGCCGTGGTGAGTTGCAGTTCGGCGTTCAGGCGGAGGTTGTCCGCATCGAGCAGGTCGGTAAGTATGGCAAGCTGGTTCAGGTATCGGTTGCGCATGATGCGGTAGTTCTCTTCCGCCTGCTTCACCGACAGCTTGAGGGCGTCAACCCGTGCCAGCGCTTCGCTGTGTTTCAGGTAGGCGTTGCGCACGGTTACGCGTATCTGCTGCTTCTGCTGTTCTTCGGCATTGCGGTACAGTTCGGCCTGCCGCCGGGCTTCGTTCACCCTGTGCCTGTTCCGGTAGAGGGCCGACAGGGGATATGAAAACGAAAGTCCTACGTTCCATGCGTTGTTGTACATGTCGGCCAGCGTGCGCGATACCGGACGCGCCAGCGTGTTTGCCGCATAGAGTGACAGTTGGGGCATCTGTGCCGCGCGTGCCGCATCGATGTTGTTGCGTGCAAGGTCGGTCTGTTTCTTTCTCAGCAGCATGGCCGGGTCGTTGGCGTAAGCCTGTCCGATATAGTCAGCATAGCTTTCCAGCGTGTAAGCCTTGCCCAGCAGTGCGGTGTCGGGGCAGAGCAGCAAGTCTTCTTCAAGGCCCAAAAGGATGTCGAGCTGCTGGGATGCGAGCCGGATGTTGTTTTCCGTTTCCAGCAGAGAAAGCCGGTCGTTTGTGAGCTGCATTTCGCTCCGCAGCACATCGTTGTTGGTGATCAGTCCCTCTTCCTTCATCTGCCGGATGTCCTTGAGCCTCCGTTCCGACTCGTTGATGTTGCGTGAAAGCACCCTGTGCTGCTTGTACAGGCTGAACAGGTTGAGATACTGCCTCAGCAGCGACAGTTTGATGTCAGCCCGGTCTGTGGCAGTCTGCAGGACGGCTATCTCCCTTTCGATGTCGGCCTGGCGTATGGCATACTTTATTCTTCCCCCATGGTACAGAGGCTGCGTGAGGTTCACCGCATAGTTCTGCGACCAGTCGGGCGAGTCGGGATAGGTGGGATCGGAGAGTCCTCGCTCGAAGATGACGGGCTGTCCCACGAATCCCTCGTTCAGTCCGATTTCTATGTCGGGCAGCCTTCCGGTCCGTGCCGTTTTTCTGCGTTCTTCCGCCATTTTTTCTCTCAGTCTGTCGGCGGCGAGCTGCAAGTTCTGCTCCATTCCTTTTTCAAAGAGCTGGTCTACACTTAGGTAGAGAGAATCCCCCTGCGTATACGCTTTCGCTGGAGAAAGAGCCAGCAAAGCGGCCGCTATCCCCATTACTAGAATTGGTTTGATGTGCATAGAGAAAGTCTTTTGTTACTGTGTGAAAATGACATGCGTCATTCTATGCGAGGCGTCCCTGCTTATAACAAGTGATGTCATTTCATGATTGCGGTTGCAAAGATAGTGATTTTTTCGCACAGTTCCAGCGGGCTTTCTCTAAAAAACGCTGTTTGGGCGTGCCTGTCACTCATTCCCGTTTCTTTTCACATAGATCCGGATTGCCAATGACAAATGAAAGCTGATTTTTATTCCGGCACGGCCTGCTTCAGCGTGAAGCAATCGATGTCCGGCGCCCATCCGTAGCGGTTTCCCATCCGGACGACATTGTATCCCGGGGCGAGCGTGACCGGAAGCGTTGCCGACGCTACGCTGTCTGAACTGCCCGAGCTGAGATTGGAAAGTTCATGGAGCGTGCCGTTCACCCATACTTCCAGCTTGCGGGGAGAGGGCGAGCAGTAGCTGACTGTCATTTCATACTGTCCTCCCTTTTCGCTGTATACCTCCGGCCATTCGGCAAAGTTTTCTTCCCGTCCTCCCAGCCGGAATACTTTCATCCCGCCGGAGCATTGCGGGGAAGCGAGATACAGTACGGGTTTCGGCTGTTTGCCCAAATCGTCGAAGCAGGGCAGAAAGGCCCGTTCGGCCTCGTAACGTTCCGGTTCCAGGCGGCGTTCGGCCTCCATGCGGCAAACCAGCGTTCCGTGGGCAGGCACTGTGCAGGCAAACACATGCTCGAATGTGCCCAAATCTGTCCGCTTCACGACATCGCGCACGCTGGTCCGCCCTCCCAGCTCTAATGCATGCAGCGGAACATTGAACGTCTTTGCGCTGTCGGAGGCATTGTAGAAGGCAACGGCACGCACTTTGCCGCGCTTCTGCCTGATGTCTTTGGTCAGCACATAGGCCTCGCCTTCACGCCATGCCACGTACGCCTGAAGTCCCAGGGAATCTTGGTTGAGGGCTATCAGTTCCGGATTCTTCAGCAATGCCAGCGAAGCTTCGGGGATGGCGGTGAGGTCGCAGCCGACAAGCAGCGGAGAACTCATGATGCACCACATCCCGAAGTGTGTTTCTTCTTCCGCAGGCGACAGTCCGCGGCCTATTTCAAGCATATCCATGTCGTTGTAGTGTCCGTTTCCGGCATAGGCCGAAAGGTAGAGGTTTTTTGCGATGATGTTTCTGACAGAACGCCAGTCAGGAGAAATGTCCGGACTGATGCGCCATGAGCGTGCCAGCCTTCTTGCCCATGTTCCCGGGAAAGCCCACCGGCAGATGTTGATGGACACGTCTTTTCTTCCGGTATTCCGGATGGCATCGCAGATGGTTTCGTAGCGTTTTTCCTCATCCAGTCCCAGTTCCTGGGCGCCGCAATAGTCTATCTTTATGAAGTCGTAGTTCCACTCTTTCAGATAAAGTTCCATGTCCTGCTGCTCGTGTCCGTACAGTCCGGCTCCTATGCCGTTGGCATCATTGTCGTAGATGGATCCGCATGTGTTGTTGCCGGCGTCCGAGTAAATTCCCGCGCGTAGTCCCAGCGAGTGGATGTAGTCCGACACGGTCCGCATTCCGTTGGGAAAGCGTTGCGGGTGGGCATGCATCTTCCCCGTTTCATCGCGATGTCCGAAAAATCCGTCGTCAATGTTGATGTAAGTATAGCCCGCTTCTTTCAGTCCGGTAGACACAAGGGCGTCTGCCTGTTTCTTGATAAGTTCTTCGTTGATGTTCACGCGGTACGTGTTCCACGAGCTCCATCCCATCAGCGGCGGAAGAAAGGGAGTCGTTCCGTCTGCCGTCTGTTTCTTCGGATCCGGTGTGCATGAAGCCGCGGCCAGTGCAAGAGCCAGCAGTCCTGCGGAAAATAGTTTCGTGTTCATGGTGCTTTCAGTATTATTGACAGTATGTTAATGAGCAGGAGCAAATGTACAACAATTTTGCCAAAGCAGAACCTGCCCGGTTGTTTTTTGAAGAACTAAAACGCCAGTTTTCCGGCATGTGCTCTTGAAAACAATTCGCAAAATAAACCTGAGTAAAATTTGAACTCTTTAGAGATTCAAATTTATATCTTTGACAATCCATTTGCCATTTCTTTTTCCGTTTTCCCGTTCAAGCAATCCACGCCCTATCAAAGAGGGAGTCATGCGTTTGACTGTTCGGGGAGATTTTCCAATATGAGCTGCCATCTCAGCCTGTGTAGCGTTGGGATGGTCCTTAAGGCAATTTCATCCAAAGTGCCATTCAAAGTGCCATTTTGGCTCTTTGAATTATCCGTGTTGTCACTTTGGAGAACTGCGATATGCAATGCCCGGTTATGCAATTCGTTTTTATCTCCAAACAGTCAGTTTCTGAAAAACAATTCTAAGAATTCGGTTGTAGCCGATATCCCTTTCGAGTAGTTGTTGTAATTGGTTCTGACCAGCGCATTTCTGAAACAGAGGTTGAAACGGATTTGATATTAATTCATATTTAATCAGTTTCATGTAGCTTTAGACGAAATCCAATCCCAATTCTTTTAAAAAAGCATTGTGTTTGTTCCGGGCATCTTCTATTTTCTTGTCTATATCAACAAGCTGCTTATGCACTTCTTCCAAATCAATCGGAACTTCTTCTTTGGCAGTACTTACATAACGGGAGATATTCAGATTGTAGCCATTATCCTTGATTTCGCACATGGATACACAACGTGAGTATCGTTCGACATCTTTTCTGTACTGGTACGTTTCTACAATTCTTTTTACATCCGTATCACGCAATGCGTTCTGCCTTTTTCCTTTCTCGAAGTATTCACTAGCGTTAATGAACAGTACATCATCGCTCTTCTTGCATTTCTTCAGCACTAATATACAGACGGGGATACCTGTTGAATAAAACAAATTGGACGGCAAGCCGATGACGGCGTCAATGTTGCCATCATTCAAAAGCTTTTTGCGGATCAGTTCTTCCTTGCCGCCTCTGAACAAGACGCCATGAGGCAGGATGATAGCCATTGTCCCGTTCTCATGCAAGAAGTGGAAGCCATGAAGGAGGAAGGCAAAATCTGCCGCTGATTTGGGCGCAAGGCCGTAGTTCTTGAAACGGAAGTCTTTCCCCATTTCTTCTGTCGGCTCCCAGCGGTAACTGAAAGGAGGATTGGCAACGATTGCGTCAAACTGCATCTTTTTGGCAGGATTCATTTCGTTCAAAATATCCCAATCATTCAGCAAAGAATCTCCATGATGTATCTCAAATTCAGTGTCTTTTACTCCGTGCAGCAACATGTTCATCCGTGCCAGGTTGTAGGTTGTAATGTTCTTTTCCTGTCCGTAAATCTTGCCGATTCCATGCCTTCCCATTTCATGGCGCACATTCAACAGCAAGGAGCCTGAGCCGCACGCGAAATCAAGTACGCGGTCAATCTTGGTCTTCTTTCCCGTTGTCGGGTCTTGGCTGTCCAATGATACGATTTTGGACAATATAGAAGATATCATTTGAGGCGTATAAAACTCTCCAGCCTTTTGTCCTGAGTTGGCCGCAAACTCACCAATCAGATACTCATAAGCGTCACCCAATGAATCTGTTGAGGTAGAGAACTCTGAAATGCCCTTGGCTATTTCCGTAACGACCTTACAGAGCATGGTGTTTCTTTCCTCGTATGTCTTGCCCAGTTTGTCGGAATGCAGATTGATTTCCGAAAACAATCCACGGAACGAACTGTCGAACGATTGTTCCTCGATATACTTAAATCCTTTTTCCAACGTGTCGAGCAATTCCTTGTCTTGTGTACGGGCCAATTCTACAATATTTCCCCACAAGTATTTGGGCAGTATCACATAATGGGCCTTACGGCGCATTTGCCGTTCGAACTCAGCTATATCATCAGGGTTCTCTTCATACCAAATTTGTAAAGGAGTATTGACTTTTAATTTATCCATAACGTCTTGAGGAGTTTCTGGATAATCAGAGCCTAACTCTTTCTTTACAGCTTCTTCATATTGCTCCGAAAGATAGCGTAAGAAGATAAACGAGAGCATATAGTCGCGGAAATCATCGGCCATCATGGAGCCGCGCAATGCATCCGCTATCGCCCAAAGTACTTTTCCTAATTTATGCTGTTCTATTGCTGTCATATATACTAATATTTAATTATGCAAAACGAAATGATATTTTCCCATCAGTGCATTATATACATCTATGAGAATCTGTTTGTTGTCTGGAACCATCACACCGACTTGCGGATAGTAAACTTTCTGATGTGTCAATGCGTTGATTATATCGGCCATTTTTCCTGATTCTTCCGTAAATCCAATTTGTTGAAGAACATACTGAAATTGTCCGACTCCCAAGAATGAAGCTATATTCTCCAGCACTTGCCTTAATAAAGCAAGGTGATATACTTCCAACGAATCTTCCTGAATGGCTGTATCCAATATTTGCAGAACTCTTAAGTGATAGAGTAAAACGCTGTTTCTTGGATTGGATAATTCATATTGGTCTCCAATCTTTTCAAGAATTGAAATTTTATATTTATTTTTCTCACCCCGTCGGATCGCTTTAAACTTACCAGCTTTTTCACCTTTGGACAGCCAGTCACTAAGAATGGTAGCCAGCCCTATATGGTGAGTTGTGATGATTATTTTCTTCCTTTCATAATGCTTTTCTATCAAATTCATCAAAGTGAATGCCGTGATGAAGATATTATGGTCGTCCATACTGGAAACAGGATCGTCAATAAAGAAGTAATCGCTTTGCTCTCCCGTCCAGCTATCCACTTCAATCAAGGCCAAGAAAAAACACCATATAAATATACGTTCTTCACCTCTGGAAATTTTAACCGGATGTTGCTCTTCATCTTCTTTCATAAAGAAAGAAATTGAGGCAAATCCCTGCTCCAGATTTTCATGGGATTGAAATCTAAAATCATATTTAGGATTGTAAGGCTTCAATTTATCCATGACATCCAATTCATTCAGCTGGCTATGGTATTGGTTCAAACTGCTGGAAACGATGTTTAACTTTGTATGTTCATTGTCCCAAACAAATAAGTCTTCGCTAAAGGCGTTATAATAAACACCTGTCTGGCGGCCGTCTGTATTCTTTGCAGTTTCTTTATATTCAACGGAAAGACGTGTTTTTCCTGTTGAATTGAATGCATAAATCAGAAAGATATTTTCTGAAGCATCCTTTATTTGTTCGGCAATCTGCGATAAATCCATATTCTTTCAAAATTAGATTTTAGGAAATAATTGTTGCATCAATCCTTTCTTATGTTTTTCTAATGATTTAATTCTTTGCTCTGTTGCTATTATCAAATCATCTATTGATGAAAGAAGATCGGCTATCTTTTGTTGCTCTATTGGTGAAGAAGGTATCATCAAAGGACATTCCAGTACTTCGCTTTTTTTAAGGTTAGTTTGTTTGACTCCATCATCAAATGATAGAAAATAGGGATTTCGATTAATCAAATAGAACAGAAACTTACTATTTATACTCTTAGATCGCAATCTGCATATACGTTGATTTACTGTGTACTTTCCAGATTCATCAACGAAAAAACATTTTGCGATGGCACGACCATTTGGAACATCACTTAGAACCATTAAAATATCCTCTTTATCAGCTAAACAGTATGGAGTATTAGTTCGCTTAATCACTTCTCCATCAGTAGAAATAAACTTAGAATTCACAACGATAAAATCGCCATCCTCATCAATTTCATTCTCATGAGCCTTACCGTTTTCATAATCTGCAACCGTTCCTAAAATAGCATCTTCCCAAACTTGTGTTCTTTGATATTCAGGGAATCTCAAGTCTGGCACATTCTTTCCCTCCGCAGGAAATAATCGTTGCATCAGTCCCTTTTTATGTTCTTTCAATGCTTCAACTTTTTGGGCAGTTGCTTCAATCAATTCATCAAGAGAAGAGAGACAATCGGCGATTTTTTGCTGCTCACTAATAGACGGATATACTATTATCGTATTATTAAGTGCTTTTTTAGATATAGAACTTACTTTTGCTCCTTGAATTAATGGTAATAACTGATTATGATATTGCGTAGAATTAAAAAAATATCCTAGATATTTAGGTGCAAAAGATATTAGAGGTCTTAACCAAAAAGTATGAAGACCTGATAGAATTTTCTTGTCACCTATATTAAATATTTCGGATGTTTTTCCTACAATTTCATCTTCTGCCGTATCAGCTATAACAATATCTCCATCCATAATTATATTGTCAGTTGTGCATTCTATATCTTCATTAATATAGGGAATCTCTTCTTTTTGAGCATCTATAATACTACCATATTTTACAAGAATGTCTCCATAGTGAATATTTTGATATATTCCTTGCCTATTATTTAGTAGATTACGAGAATAGGTATTTGTACTCAGATATATAAATATATCTTGAAGTTTCTTTTCATCCCAGTTTTTAATAGGGAACCCCCCAAATCTTAATTCCGGAATCAATTCTGTTTTCTCTTTATTCTTCATACGCCGACAGTCCTGATATTTCTTCTCCTTCTGCTTTACGTTTTAACAATGGAATCAAATCCGTCATCAAGGCCGATTCAACTTTAGCCCGAGCTTTCCATCCCAGATTGAGCGGGGCAAGCAAATCGTTTAACTTTTCAGCATCGAAAATCTTCCGATCCATGATTCCATTAATAAAATCATTTAATGATTCAGTAGTGATTTCGTATTTACGGGCAATCGAATCTATCTCTTTTGCATATCTCTCAGCTTTAAAGTGATTGTAGCCTTCTTTGATTTCCTGTTCCGTTTTACCGTTCACCTCTTCCAAACTGTTGATATAGGCAATGATATCATCACGCTCATCCATCAGATTGGAATTTGATAGAACAAGATTCACCAGCTGTTCGCGCGTCAGTTTTACCTTAACGCCGGTACCGCCATACTGTTTGGCAATGAGGTCCATGATATAGTCATAGTCAATCATGGCAGAAGCAAACAGCACAAATTCGAAGTCCAAATCCTCAATCTCTGGAGACACCGGCTCTGTTGTTTTTTCCCGCTTTTTCTTCAGGCTGTAAGCCAAGTTCAGATAAGCACCTCGGAAAGCAAGCAGATCATCGTCTGTAAAGCCGTATTCGGATTGGGAGTCGGACACAACAGATGCATCGGCAACGTCTGTGAGGTCAACATATTGACTGAGCTGCGTCTTGTAGCGTTGCACATCCTTGAAGTGATTGATAAAACCTACCTTGGCTTCGTCTCCCTTTAAATTGGCCACTTCCGAAGCGTTGAATTCCAGATTGTACGACTGCATGAAGCTGCGTAATCCTGCCACAGCCTCCTTGTATTTTTGCTGGATGCTTGATGCAGGTTCTACCAGCCAGATCCGTCTGGCCACATCCTTTTCATTTCCGGAAAACATGGATATCGCTTCATCCACAGCATCCTGTTGCCCGCGAAAATCCAGGATGTTTCCGTAGGGCTTCGTATCGTTCAGAATGCGGTTGGTACGCGAAAAAGCTTGTATCAGATTATGATAAACGAGCCGTTTGTCCACATACAGCGTGTTGAGGAACTTCGAGTCGAATCCTGTCAGCAGCATATCAACCACAATGGTAATGTCTATCTTGTTTGCATGCGGATAGTCTTTGTTGCTGTATTTCTGGTCTTTGATGCGTTGCTGCACATCCTGATAATAGGAATCAAACTCTTCGATGACATGATTGGTTCCATATTGCCTGTTATAATCGGCAATGATTTCCTTTAAAGCCTGTTTCTTTCTTTCAGGCTCTTGTTCATTGTCTATCTTTTCCTGTTGCAGTTCTTCCTGAATCTGCTTGATGTCGGGATTTCCTTCGGCAGGCGGAGAAAACACACAAGCCACATTTAACGGTTCGAATGAATCGTCTTTCAGCTTGCGTTGTTCCTGCACCTGCCTGAACAGCCGGTAATATTCGATCGCGTCATTGATGGACGAAGTGGCGAGAATGGCATTGAAGCGCCTTTCATTGGTAGCTGCATCATGCTTGGACAGAATCGTTTCAACTATAGCCTGTTTCTTGACGCTGCCATCCGCCCTGCGCGGATTATTGTCGTCCGGCTTGAAATAATCCACATGGAAGCGAAGCACGTTTTTATCTTCAATGGCATGTGTTATGGTGTAAGCGTGCAACTGCTTTTCAAAAATATCTTTTGTCGTCTTGTAGGACGCCGTTTCTCCATTGACTTTCGTGTAGGTCGCATTCTTTTCAAAAATAGGCGTTCCGGTGAAGCCGAAGAGCTGGGCATTCGGGAAAAATTCCTTTATGGCCTTGTGATTGTCGCCAAACTGCGAACGGTGACACTCGTCGAATATAAAGACAATGCGGCTGTCTTTTAATGGCAGCAATTGTTCTTTATAGTTTTTCCGGTTGTTGGGGTCCAGCGCAATGCCCAGCTTCTGAATCGTGGTGACAATCACCTTATCTGCATAATCGGTCGACAACATCCGGCGCACCAATGTGCCGGTATCGGTGTTCTCCTCCACGCAATTCTCCTGAAAACGGTTGAACTCCTGCCGTGTTTGGCGGTCAAGATCCTTGCGGTCTACCACAAACAGGCATTTCTCGATATCCGAGTTGTCTTTCAGCAGGGTAGATGCCTTGAAAGAAGTCAATGTTTTGCCGCTTCCTGTCGTATGCCAGATGTAACCATTTCCTCGATTTTCTTCAATGCACCTGACAATAGCTTTTACGGCATAAATCTGATACGGGCGCATAATCAGCAACTTCTGTTCGCTGGTTATCAGTACCATGTAGCGGCTGATCATTTCGCCTAAATGACATTTGGGAAGGAATTGTTCTGCAAAAGAATCCAGGCACGCCACTTTTTTATTGTCTTCTCTTGCCCATTGGTAAACAGGCAAGAATTGCTC
This sequence comes from Bacteroides gallinaceum, assembly GCF_030373775.1. Classification (NCBI taxonomy): domain Bacteria; kingdom Pseudomonadati; phylum Bacteroidota; class Bacteroidia; order Bacteroidales; family Bacteroidaceae; genus Bacteroides; species Bacteroides gallinaceum. The sequence continues at coordinate 158,163 of NZ_JAUDEN010000004.1, forward strand.
TTCGGCATTGAACTTGAAATGCTGAATATTGTTGTTGGCAAAATAATACGTGTTCGAATAGTTGCTGACAATAAACAGCTGCATGAAACACAGCAGGGTATTGGTATACCCGTTGCCGGAATCGTTTTTGTAATCCACAATCTGCTGCATGGCGCGGTGTGGACTTACGTCCAAAGTCTTCAGCTCTACTTGAACAACAGGCAATCCATTGATTAGCAAGATTACGTCGTAACGCTGAAAGCTGTTTCTGGTATTTATTCGTAATTGATTGATTACCTCATACTCATTTTTGCACCAGTCTTTGATATTGACCAACGTATATTGCAACGGAGTACCATCTTCACGCATAAACGTATTTACCTCACGCAGGCGCTTGGATGAAGCAAAAACGTCCGGATCAGTTATTTCTTCTAACAGACGGTTAAATTCAGAGTCGGAAAGGTTGACACGATTGAGCCGCTCGAATTTCTTGCGGAAATTCTGTTCCAATGTGATTCTGTCACAAATATCCGGACGATATATATATTTCAACTCTATCAGTTTATTGATAAAGTTTTCCTCTATTTGCTTTTCTCTGATCATACTCTATTTGGATACTTGATTCGTAATTAGTTCTTTTGGATCTACCTGAAGAATCTCCGCTATCTGAAACAGCACTTCCAGACTGGGTTGCCGTCTGTTGCAGACGTATGAGTTGACAATGCAGAAACTTTTGCCGAGCTTTTCCGCCAGCCAAGTCTGCTTGATGCCACGTTCTTCAAGCACTTCTTTTATTCGGTTCATGGGTCTGTCCATACCTTCTATCTTCGTTTTGTTTACAAAGGTATAAAATATCATGCTGTAAAAAAGATAAAAGAGGAAGAAAACGCTCCCTCTTCGCTCGTTTTCATTCAAACACCGCTCAATCCAGACACTGGTCGTTTCCAGCGGTGCCGCATAGCAATCGTTATCGAAGCGATAATTAGTCGTAGGTTTCAATCTTAACAGGCGGCAATCACCTCGCATGTCATTCTCGATGCCAGAATAATGGATACAGTAGAGTAGGGCATATTCCTTAAAGAAACTTGCCGGGTCCGACAGATTCTTCAGACGGTTTTTCCCGAAGGCATCTTCACCGAGATGATGAAACGGTCAGGAAGACCGGATTAATAGCTTTCAGTTGCCGGAAAACATACTTTGACGAATAAAGAAACTTTCATAGTAAAACAAGATATGCTTCTTTGCCAGCGAAAACATTTTTTTCAGGCAACGAAGCATTGCTGCCCCACGAAAGAGGCCGATTTTTTAAGGCGCGGAAGCACCTGGCGGTTGCCGGTCTTTTTCCGCGCCTTTTGTTGTGATGGCTGATGGCAATGTCAGATAAGCGAAGCGATGTAGGCCTTCATTTCCGGCTCAGCTTTCTTGACCTCCTGATACAGCTTATACTGCGCCAGTGTGCGCACGTAGTTGTGTTCCGGATATTTTATCTGGTAATAGGTATCCCCGTTGATGTAGTCTGTCAGGAAGCGCACGGCCTGCATGTATGGGAACAGCTTCACGGCGTATGGCAGCATTTCGATTTCTATCGGGGTGAGGAAACTCTTGGCCGATTCGATGTAGCCCTTTGCGAACGCCTTGAATATTTCCATGTTGAAATGGATTTTGTTCAAGTCCGGTTCGTCTTCGGGAGCCGTGTTGGCAGCCGAACGGAGGAAGTCGCCGAAGTCGGAGAATATGAAGCTCGGCATTGTCGTGTCGAGATCGATGACGCAGAGCACTTTCCCTTCTTTGTTGAACATCATGTTGCTGACCTTTGTGTCGCAGTGGCAGATCCGTTTCGGCAGCTTGCCTTCGCGGTAGAGGCGTTCAGCCTGGCACATCTCATAGCTGTCTTTCTCGATATCCTCGACGAGCTGCTTCATTTTCTCCATGCGTCCCGCCGCATTCTTCTCCACAGCTTCGTGAAGCTGCTTCATGCGGAACTCCATGTTGTGGAAATCGGGAATGGTTTCGCCCAGCTTTTCGGGGATGTCTGCGAGCATGGCCTCAAACTCTCCGAATTTCAGTCCCACCAGGTACGACGATTCCGGCGTTACGGCGTCAAGCGTCAGCGAATCGGGGATGAATTCCGATACGCGCCAGTAATGTTCCCCGTCAAAATGGTAAGTCTTTCCGTCGGCAGCCGGAACGAAGCGAAGCACCTTCCGGTTGATTTCTGTTTCGTGAGCCTCTTCAAGTTTCTTGCGGATATGTCGGGTTACACATTCGATGTTGTGCTGAAGCAGGTCCACGTCTTGAAATACCTGGTTGTTGATGCACTGAAGGATGTAGTCGCATGACTTCGCGTCGGCTGTTTCCACCTTATAAGTCTGGTTGATCAGTCCGGCAGTCAGCGGAGTGATTTCTTTTACGTCCTTAACTTCCGGGAAAAAAGAAATAATTTCATTAAGGTTGCTCATGATAATTAAATGTATAAGGTTTTGTTGTACGTTTCTTTAAAAACTTATTATGCAAACATACACAAAAATATTTATTTTATCGTCATTTTATGTGGAAATATTTCTTTTTTCGGATGATTCGCCACAGAAGGAACGGTGTATCACAGCAGGCGTACGGAAAACCCGGTGTCTTCTGTGGCAAAACGGTTGCTCAAGCCTTGGTGGTGCGGGTTTCGGACGGACTGCCGCTCTTTTTCTTCCACCTGTTGTTTCCCTTGTTGCGGGAGAATGACTTCTTCTTGCGCCGTTCGCCACCCGGACGCGACGACCGCGGTGCATAGACCGGACTTTCTCCCAATTCTTCGGGCACAGGTATCTTGTAGATGGATTTTCCCAGAAAATCCTCTATCTGCTTGAAGCGCGTCTGTTCCGTTTCGCTGACAAAGGTGATGGCGCATCCGTCGTTGTTCGCCCGGGCCGTACGTCCGATGCGGTGCACATAGTCTTCGCTGTCGTGCGGAACGTCGTAGTTGATAACCAGGCGGATGTCGTCGATGTCTATTCCCCGCGCCACGATGTCGGTTGCCACCAGCAGGTTGACACGTCCGTTTCTGAATTCATGCATGATCTCGTCGCGCTGGCTCTGTTCCAGGTCGGAGTGCATTTCGCCCACGTTCAGGTTCAGCCGTTTCAGTCCCTTGGCCACTTCCTTGACCTTCAGTTTCGATGACGCGAACACGATGACGCGTTCGGGTTTCTGTTCCTTGAAGAGCGACTGGATGATGCCCAGCTTTTGTGCTTCATAGCATACGTAGGCTGCCTGGATGATTTTTTCGGCAGGCTTCGATACAGCCAGCTTGACTTCAACCGGATCGTTGAGGATTGTTTTGGCGAGCTGACGGATTTTTTCCGGCATTGTGGCAGAGAACATGACGGTCTGCCTTTTCTGCGGCAACTGCTTTACGATCTGCATGATGTCGTCCGAAAATCCCATGTCGAGCATACGGTCGGCTTCGTCAAGGATAAAGAACGACACCTTTGAAAGGTCTACATAGCCCAGGCTGATGTGGCTGATCAGACGTCCCGGGGTGGCGATGACGATGTCGGCTCCCAGCGTAAGCCCTTTTTTCTCCTGCTCGAAACGGATTCCGTCGTTTCCTCCGTATACGGCGACACTCGAAACAGGCATGAAATAGGAAAAGCCTTCTATCTGCTGGTCGATCTGCATGGCCAGCTCCCGTGTAGGAGCCATCACGATGCAGTTGATTGCATCTTCCGGATAGCCTCCCTTGCTCAGCTGGTTCAGTATCGGAAGCAGATAGGCCGCTGTTTTTCCTGTTCCGGTCTGTGCCACGCCGATCAGGTCATGTCCTTCGAGTATGACCGGAATCGCCTGTTCCTGGATGGGCGTGCATTCCCGGAAATTCATTGCGTCCAGTGCGTCCAGGACGCTTTCTTCTAAGTTTAGTTCTGAAAACTTCATATATCTTACATTATTATTCGTTACAGTTTCCCGCGTTCTTCAAGGTAGGAGTCTTTGAATCCCAGGAAATAGAGCACTCCGTCAAGTCCGATGGTATTGATCGACTGTCTGGCATTCGCCGCCACTTTCGGCTTCGCGTGGAAGGCGATGCCCAGTCCGGCCACCGACAGCATCGGCAGGTCGTTCGCTCCGTCGCCCACCGCGATGGTTTGCGCGATGTCCACCCGTTCCACCTGCGCGATGAGCTGAAGCAGTTCCGCCTTGCGCTTTCCGTCCACAATGTCACCCAGGTATCTTCCCGTGAGTTTTCCGTCTGCGATTTCCAGGTTGTTCGCATATACGTAGTCAATTCCGAACTTTTCTTTCAGGTAGTTGCCGAAATAAGTGAATCCGCCCGAAAGAATGGCTATCTTGTATCCGTAGTGCTTCAATACGTACATCAGTCTTTCCACACCTTCCGTTATGGGCAGGTTTTCGGCGATCTCCTTCATCACGCTTTCGTCAAGCCCCTTCAGCAGCGCCACTCTTTCCGTGAAGCTCTCCCTGAAGTCAATTTCTCCGCGCATGGCACGTTCGGTAATCGCCTTCACCTGTTCGCCCACTCCGGCGCGCATGGCGAGCTCGTCGATCACTTCCGTCTGTATCAGTGTCGAGTCCATGTCGAAGCAGATCAGCCGGCGCATGCGGCGGTACATGGTGTCCTGCTGGAACGAAAAGTCCATTGCGAGCGACGAGCTGAGCTTCATGAGCTGGTGCTGCAGCAGTTCGCGGTCTTTCGGGGTTCCTCTGACAGAGAATTCGATGCACGCTCTTACGCTGGCCTTTTTCTCGTCGAGCGGAATGCGTCCCGTGAGGCGGCGTATGCCGTCGATGTTGAGGTTGTGTTCCGCCAGGATCTTGGTGGCTCCCGAAATCTGTTCGGCAGTCAGCTTTCTGCCCAGCAGCGTGAGGATGTACCTGTTTTTCCCCTGCATGTTTACCCACGTTTCGTATTCGTCGGGTGAAACCGGATAGAAGCGCAGGTCGATGCCCAGGTCGGACGCCTTGAACAGCAGGTCCTTCATTACATTGCCCGAATCTTTCTCGGCGCATTTGAAAAGAATCCCCAATGACAGTGTGCTATGGATGTCTGCCTGTCCGATATCCATAATGTCTACCTGATATTTCGACAGGATTTCCGTGATGGATGCGGTCAGTCCCGGCCGGTCGATTCCGCTGATCCGGATCAATATGAGTTCTTTCTGATGTTCCATGGGTTTTTCGTTGTATCTGCAAATGTACGAAATATCTCGGTATTTCCGTGTGTCGGGCATAAAAAAAGCCGCTCCCGGACCGGGAACGGCTTGCTTTCAGTCTTTTGCACGGCGCGGTTTCAAATCATTTCCACGCTGCGTTTCACAAAGTTGGTCAGCGCTTCGCCTTTCAGCATGTTGTTTTGCAGCAAGGCCAGGTCGATAAGCTGGTGAACCACCTTATTGCCTGCGGCATAGCCGTTCAGCACCTTAGTCTTTTCTTCTTTCTGTTCGTTCAGTTTCTTTTCCACGTCGGCCAGCTCGTCTTTTTCCGCTGCCGGAATGTCTTCGCTCTTCTTTCCTTCCTGCGCTTTGCGGAGTTCGTTCTGGCGGATGGTCAGCGCAGCGATTTCGGCTTCCACCGGAACCAGCTGTTCGGCGCATGCGCTTTCGGCGTTTTCAAGCACCTGCTTTACCAGCCTGTGGTCGCTGTTGAGCACCAGGTTGTACATGCTCGGCATTTCTCCGTAGAATCCCATTCCCGGCTGGAAGTTTGCCATGTCCTTCATACGGCGCATGTATTCCGACTGCGTGATGATGATCGGAGCGGCGTTTTCGCCCATGGCCTTGGCCTCTACGTCGAATTCTGTTTTCTGCAGTTTCGGCATCTGTCCGCGGAACAGGGCAGAGAGCACATCGCGTTTGTCTTGTGGCAGTTCTTCGCCTTTTTGCTCTTCCTTTACGATCAGACGGTCTATCACATCGCTGTCTACGCGCGTGAAGCGGCTTTTCTCGAACTTCTGCTCCAGCATGTTGATCATCGGCACGTCGAGCTGTCCGTCCATCAGCAGCACGTTGTATCCCTTGTTCTTGGCAGCGTCGATGTAAGTATACTGCTCGTCGGTGTTGTTGGCGTAGAGGTATACCAGTGTTCCGTCCTTGTCGGTCTGGCTGTCTTTGATGAGCGTGCGGTATTCTTCAAACGTGTAGCACTTCTTTTCCGTATCTTTCAGCAGGGCGAACTTCTCGGCTTTTTCGTAGAAATCTTCCTGTGTCAGCATGCCGTAGTTGATGAAGAGCTTCAGGTCGTCCCATTTTTCTTCAAACTCCTTCCGGTCGTTCTTGAAGATTGCCTGCAGGCGGTCGGCCACTTTCTTCGTGATGTAGGTTGAAATCTTCTTCACGTTTGCGTCGCTCTGCAGGTAAGAGCGCGACACGTTGAGCGGGATGTCCGGCGAGTCGATCACTCCGTGCAGCAGGGTCAGGAAGTCGGGAACGATTCCTTCCACCGAGTCAGTCACGAACACCTGGTTGCAGTAGAGCTGAATCTTGTTGCGCTGCAGGTCGATGTTGCTCTTGATTTTCGGGAAGTAGAGCACGCCTGTCAGGTTGAACGGATAGTCTACGTTCAGATGAATCCAGAACAGCGGCTCGTCCGACATCGGATAAAGGTCGCAGTAGAACTTCTTGTAGTCTTCATCCTTCAGTTCGCTCGGCTTCTTTGTCCATATCGGGCACGTGTCGTTGATCACATTGTCTTCGCCGGTTTCAACCTGTTTTCCGTCCTTCCATTCCTTTTTCTTGCCGAAAGCTACGGGAACCGGAAGGAAGCGGCAGTATTTGGTCAGCAGGGCGTGGATGCGCGATTCTTCCAGAAACTCCTTGCAGTCGTCATCGATGTAAAGGATGATGTCCGTTCCGCGGTCGGCGCGTTCGGTTTCTTCCATCGTGAACTCAGGGCTTCCGTCGCAGCTCCATTTCATTGCAGGCGCGCCTTCCTTGTAAGAGCGGGTGACGATTTCCACTTTCTTGGCAACCATGAAGGCCGAGTAGAATCCCAGTCCGAAGTGCCCGATGATGGCGTTGGCGTCTTCCTTGTATTTTTCGAGGAAGTCGTTTGCACCCGAAAAAGCGATCTGGTTGATGTATTTTTCGATTTCGTCAGCCGTCAGTCCCAGTCCCCGGTCGGTGATGGTGATGGTGCCCTTGTCCTTGTCCGCGTTCACATGAACGGTCAGGTCGCCCATTTCGCCTTTGAACTCGCCGGTAGAAGCCAGTGTCTTCAGCTTCTGGGTGGCATCTACGGCATTTGAAACCAACTCACGGAGAAAGATCTCGTGATCGCTATACAAAAACTTTTTGATAATGGGGAAGATGTTTTCTGTCGTTACCCCGATATTGCCTTTCTGCATATCTGTATTTGTTTAAATTGATTGCTTAATAAAACACTGTCCTTTTCGCAAAAAAAATGCCAGACACCGGAGTGTCTGACATTTTGTCTGTATACATGGCCTTTTGTCACATTCTTTCGATTTCCATCTTCAGTCCGTCGCCGGCCTCGTTCATGCTTACGCGGATGCGGTCGCCCGCCTTCGGTTCCTCGTTGATGATCAGCTCTGCCAGTCCGTCTTCGAGGTTGTTCTGGATCGACCGTTTCAGCGGACGTGCGCCGAACTGCACGTCGTATCCCTTTTCGGCCACGAAGCGTTTCGCCGCTTCGTCGATTTCCAGCCTGTATCCGAGGTTCTCCACCCGCTGGTACAGTCCTTTCAGCTCGATGTCGATGATGCGTATCAGCGCGTTGATGTCGAGCTGGTCGAACGTGATGATTTCATCCAGACGGTTGATGAACTCGGGCGCGAACGATTTGTTGAGTGCCTTCGTGATGACTCCCTGCGAGTACTCCTTGTCGTCCGCACGGTTCTGCGCGGCGAATCCGATGCCTCTGCCGAACTCCTTGAGCTGGCGTGTGCCCACGTTTGAAGTCATGATGATCACGGTGTTCTTGAAGTCCACCGTTCTGCCGAAGCTGTCGGTCAGCCTTCCTTCGTCCATCACTTGCAGCAGGAGGTTGAACACGTCCGGGTGCGCTTTCTCGATTTCGTCGAGCAGGACGATGGAGTAGGGCTTGCGCCGCACTTTCTCGGTCAGCTGTCCGCCTTCTTCATATCCTACATAGCCCGGAGGCGCTCCCACGAGGCGCGATACGGTGAATTTCTCCATATATTCGCTCATGTCGATGCGTATCAGTGCGTCGGCAGAGCCGAACATCAGCTTGGCGAGCTGTTTCGCCAGGTGGGTTTTTCCCACTCCCGTAGGTCCGAGGAAGAGGAACGTGCCTATCGGCTTGTTCGGATCCTTCAGTCCCACGCGGCTCCGCTGGATCGCCTTGACGAGCGTATCCACAGCCTTGTCCTGTGCGATGACCTTCGACAGCAGCTCGTTTTTCATCCCTTTCAGCTTGATGCCTTCGGCCTCTGCCATCCGCTGCACGGGTACGCCCGACATCATCGATACCACGTCGGCCACCTTTTCCGCGTCTACGGTTTCGCGGTTTTCCTTCAGTTTCTCTTCCCATTCCCGCTTCATCGCTTCCAGCTGCTCCATGTAATGCTTTTCCCGGTCGCGGAAGCTTGCGGCGAGTTCGAAGTTCTGGCATCTCACAGCTTCGTTCTTGTTGTTCCGTGCCTCGTCGATCAGCTTCTCCTGCTCTTCGATCTCTTTCGGAGCCGTGATGTTGGTCAGGTGTACCCGCGATCCGGCCTCGTCGAGCGCGTCGATTGCCTTGTCGGGGAAGTTGCGGTCGGTGATGTAGCGGTCTGTCAGTTTGACACACGCTTCCAGCGCATCGTCCGTGTAGTTCACGTTGTGGTGCTCTTCGTATCTTTCCTTGATGTTCTTCAGGATCTGCAGCGTTTCGTCGGTTGTGGTAGGCTCCACCATCACCTTCTGGAAGCGTCGCTCAAGCGCCCCGTCCTTTTCGATGTTCTGCCGGTATTCGTCGAGCGTGGTGGCTCCGATGCATTGGATTTCGCCGCGTGCCAGCGCCGGTTTCAGCATGTTGGCCGCATCCATCGACCCTGCCGCCGATCCTGCTCCGACGATGTTGTGTATCTCGTCGATGAACAGGATGATGTCCGGGTTTTTCTTCAGCTCGCCCAGTATCGACCGGATACGCTCCTCGAACTGTCCGCGGTATTTGGTTCCTGCCACGACTGACATCATGTCAAGCGCGACGACACGTTTCCCGAACAGGATGCGCGACACCTTCTTTTCTACGATGCGCCGTGCCAGCCCTTCTACGATGGCCGACTTTCCCACGCCCGGCTCGCCGATGAGGATCGGGTTGTTTTTCTTCCGGCGGCTCAGAATCTGCGCGATGCGTTCGATTTCCTTTTCACGTCCCACCACCGGGTCGAGCCTTCCTTCTTCGGCAGCCTTCGTCATGTCGGTTCCGAAGGTGTCGAGCATCGGCGTGTCGTTGTTCGCTTTCTGCGAGCGCGTCTGTGTGGCAGCTCCGTATCCCTGTTCGCCCGACGGGCGGTTTTCCCATCCGTTGTTTTCGCGCGGGCCCATTTCCTCTTCGTCTTCGTCCTCCTCGCCGAAATCAAGTCCGGCCTGCGGTTCCGACTTGGGTGCCAGCCTGTCAGCGATCATTCCGTAAGTCACGTCGTATTCTTCCAGGATTTCGGAAGCTCTGTTCCTGTCTTCTCTCATAATTGCTAGCAATATGTGTTGCACGTCGGCGGCCGGGCTTTGCATGAGCTTGGCCTCCAGTATGCTGTCCTTCAATATTCTTGTTGCTTTGTCGTTGAAAGTGATATTCTCGTCGTATCCCTCTTCGGGAGCCGACTCCTGCCTTAAGACTGATTCCAAATCATATTTGATTTTCTTCACGTCCACATAAAGACTCTCCAGAACCTCTATAGCCTTGTTCTCCCCTTCACGTATCATCCCCAGCAGCAGGTGTTCCGGCCCTACGTAGCCGTTGCGCAGGCGGTTGGCCTCTTCCTTGCCGTAAAGGATGATGTCTGATACTCTTTGTGTAAATTGGCTGTCCATCTGATGTTTTTCTCCTTAAAAATAATTAGAACCAGATTGCAAATGTACATCATTTTATTTTACTGTGTGTACATTTCTCATGCAATCAGGCTGACTTTTCTCAAAAAAAAAGCGGCTTCCGGCTCTGCCTTCGTGAAGATGTTCCGTCATCCGCCTGAAAAGACCGCGGTCTTTGAGGTAAGATAACCCGTCATCTTCATGAAGATAACGGGTAATTTTAAACGGGATTACACGTTATCTTGGCAGGTCGTCGGACGCATGTGCCGTTAATTGTTCCCTGCAAAATGTATGCCACATTGCTCAGGCAAAAGGGCGGGGCGTTTGCCGTGTCCGGCGCGGGGAAGGCGGAAAAAAGGAGGGTAACCGCAAAGGTAACACTTAATAATCTGTATTGCAGTAAGTTGTAAGGGTGAGGGAACCGCAAGCGAGTACGCGAAAAGCAGACCACACCTTATTATATATAATATATAAAATAAAAAAAGAGATCCCCTTACCCCTTAAATTTTCTGACAAAAGGGTCGGTGCGGCCCGCATGTTTGCCGCATAGCCGCATGATAATGTGGCAGATTCGGCATCTGAAGCCCTGCGGCAAGCATTTTTTGCGCGAAAAGTTTTTGTATATCGTGTAAAAGTCGTATTTTAGCGTGATTTTTAGTGAACTTCAAAAAAAGAGTAATTAATAATTGTTTTAAATGCAAGAACAACAGGAACAAGACAGGATTATACAGATCAACATCGAAGAGGAAATGAAGTCGTCGTACATCGACTACTCGATGTCAGTGATCGTTGCACGCGCCCTCCCGGATGTAAGGGACGGTTTCAAGCCTGTTCACCGCCGTATCCTTTACGGTATGATGGAGCTTGGAAACACGTCCGACAAACCACATAAGAAATCGGCGAGAATCGTCGGTGAGGTGCTTGGTAAATACCACCCTCACGGTGACTCTTCCGTCTACGGAGCGCTGGTCCGCATGGCTCAGGACTGGGCGATGCGCTATCCGCTCGTCGACGGACAGGGAAACTTCGGATCGGTTGACGGCGACAGCCCGGCCGCCATGCGTTATACGGAGGCGCGCCTGAAGAAGATCGGAGAGGAGATGATGCAGGATCTCTACAAGGAAACTGTGGACTTTACCAACAACTTCGACGATACGCTGCAGGAGCCTACCGTGATGCCTACCCGCATCCCGAACCTGCTGGTTAACGGAGCCTCGGGTATTGCCGTGGGTATGGCCACCAACATGCCTACCCACAATCTGGGCGAGGTGATCGACGCGTGTGTGGCTTATCTGGACAACAGCGACATCGATGTGGACGGCCTGATGAAGTATGTGAAAGCGCCCGACTTCCCGACCGGAGGATATATCTACGGCATCAGCGGCGTGCGCGACGCCTACGAAACGGGACGCGGACGGGTTGTGATGCGCGCGAAGACTGAAATCGAACCGCATCCCACGCACGACAAGATCGTTGTGAAGGAGATCCCTTATAACGTGAACAAGAAAGAGCTGATCGAGAGCATAGCCGCGCTGGTAACCGACAAGAAGATCGACGGCATATCTTATGTCAACGACGAATCTGACCGCGACGGCATGCGCATCGTAATCGACGTGAAGCGCGACGCCAACGCAAACGTAGTGCTCAACAAGCTGTTCAAGATGACGGCCCTGCAAAGTTCGTTCAGCGTGAACAACATCGCGCTGGTGCACGGACGGCCGAAGCTGCTGAATCTGAAGGATCTGATCCGGCTGTTCCTCGAACACCGCCACGAGGTGGTTATCCGCCGCTCGCGTTTCGACCTGCGCAAGGCGAAAGAGCGTGCGCACATCCTGGAAGGCCTGATCATCGCGTCAGACAATATCGACGAGGTGGTGCATATCATCCGCGCCGCCAAGACGCCCAACGAGGCCATCACGAACCTGATGAACCGCTTCCAGCTTTCTGAAATACAGGCGCGCGCCATCGTGGAAATGCGTCTGCGCCAACTGACGGGACTGATGCAGGAGCAGCTTCACGCTGAGTACGACGAAGTCATGAAGCAGATCGCATACCTGGAAGAAGTGCTGAGCAACGACGAGCTTTGCCGCAAGGTGGTGAAAGACGAACTCCTTGAGGTGAAGGAGAAGTACGGCGATCCGCGCCGCTCTGAAATCATCTATTCTTCCGAAGAGTTCAATCCGGAAGACTTCTATGCCGACGACGACATGATCATCACCATATCGCACATGGGATACATCAAGCGTACGCCGCTGTCGGAGTTCCATGCGCAAAACCGCGGAGGGGTAGGCGCGAAAGGAAGCGACACCCGCGACTCTGACTTTATCGAGCACATCTATCCGGCTACCATGCACAACACGCTGCTCTTCTTCACGCAAAAGGGCAAGTGCTACTGGCTGAAGGTTTACGAAATACCCGAAGGAAACCGGACTTCGAAGGGGCGTGCCATCCAGAATCTGCTCAACATCGAGGCAGACGATGCGGTGACTGCCTATCTGCGTGTGAAGAACCTGAACGACAAGGAGTTCATCAACAGCCATTACGTGCTGTTCTGCACACAGAAGGGAGTGATAAAGAAAACGCTGCTTGAGCAGTATTCCCGCCCGCGCCAGAACGGCGTGAACGCGATTACGATCCGCGAAGACGACCGGGTGATCGAAGTGCGCATGACTAACGGAAACAATGAAATCATCATAGCCAACCGCAACGGACGGGCTATCCGCTTCCATGAGAGTGCAGTGCGCGAAATGGGACGTACGGCAACGGGCGTAAGGGGAATCACACTTGACGAAGACGGTCAGGATGAGGTGATCGGAATGATCTGCATCAAGGATCCCCAGACTGAAACCGTGATGGTTGTTTCTGAAAACGGCTACGGCAAGCGTTCGGACCTTGAAGACTACCGCAAGACAAACCGGGGCGGAAAAGGCGTGAAGACGCTGAGCATTACGGACAAAACCGGCTGTCTGGTTGCCATCAAGTCGGTGACGGACGAAAACGACCTGATGATCATCAACAAGTCGGGAATCACGATCCGTCTGAAAGTGGCCGACGTGCGTATCATGGGACGCGCAACTCAAGGCGTGCGCCTGATAGACCTCGGCAAGCGCAACGACCGCATCGGATCGGTATGTAAGGTGGCTTCGGAACAGGAAGAAGCGGACGTGGAGGACGTGGAAGCTGTTTCAGACGATTCGGGCGAACCGAAAGAATGAGAGAGAAATGATGACAGAAAATAAATTGTATTACTAATTCAAACCATTATGAGAAAAGTTCTATTTACAGCAGCGGCATTCCTTTTCACGGTGTGCGCTGCGTCAGCACAGGAAAGTGTGGTGAAAGAAGCGAAGAAAGCAAAGGGAGATCCTGCCAAGGCCGCTCAGATCATCGAACCGGCTCTGACTGACCCTTCTACTGCCAACGATCCTGAAACATGGAAACTTGCAGGCGACTTCCAGAAGTCGATCTATGACGACGAGAACATGAAGCTGTATCTGCCGGGCGGAAAGGCAGACACTTCGAAGCTCTACAACAGCCTTGCCAAAATGTTTGAATATTACACCAAGTGTGATGAGGTAGAACAGGCAAAGGTGAAGAGCGGCGAGCTGAAAAAGCCGAAACTGAGAAAGAAACTGGCTGAAACGTTGGCCAAGGTGCGTCCGCAGCTGACCAATGCAGGTTCTGACGCTTACAATGCCGGAAACTATGCCGGCGCGCTGAAGTACTTCGGCCTGTATGTAGATGCTCCGCAGAACGCAATGTTCGACGAAATCTCTTCCGTGAAGAATGACACGCTGGTTCCTCTGATCGCAAACTATGCCGCATTGGCTGCCAACTCGCTGAAAGACAATTCGGCCGTAGTGAAATATGCTACTGTCGGCAAGAACCACAAGGAAGAGGGCTTCCGCTCGCTGATGTGTCTGGCTGAAGTGTACGGAAAGGGCGAAACACCCGACTCAACCCAGTGGCTGGCCACGATCAAGGAAGGCGTTGAGAAGTTCCCGAACCAGGAATATTTTGTGGGCAACCTGATGGACTACTACATCCAGAAAGGGAAAGTTGCCGACGCTCTGGCTTCAATGGACGAAATTATCGCGAAGAATCCGAATTCGGCATACTATAAATACGTGAAGGGCGTGCTGCAGTATGAAAACAAGGACTACGATGGAGCGATCGCTACCTTTAATGACGTGATTGCCGCCGGAGGCGATTTCCAGGCTGAATCGAGCTCTAAGATCGGCGACTGCTATTTTTTCCCGGCCCAGAGTATCGTAGAAGAGAACTCTAAGATCTCTATGGACGATCCGAAATATGCTGCCAATGAAAAGCAGATAGAGGAACTCTACAAGAAGGCTGCTCCTTTCTACGAAAAAGCCAAATCGCTGAAACCGGACGACCGCCAGTTGTGGGGACAGTTCCTGCTGAACATTTACTGGAAGATCGACAAGGAAAAATATAACGCCCTGGAAAAAGAAATGGGCTATTGATAGATTCGAAATAGCAAAGACTTTTTTAATAAAGACGAAGAGGGTGTATCAAATAAACTGAAATGCACCCCAAAAGTTAGACAAGTTAAACATTATCCCGTAATAGAAAGAGTTCGGTATTGTACCGGACTCTTTCCATTTAACCGGGCTTTGATTCTTTTATAGTTTCCTGACTGACATTTCCGACTGATGACACAAAATATCCATCTGTCCAAAATGTATTTTCCCTGTAAAATATATGTCTAAGACAGTTTTCATGCCTTTTCCACGTGGCAGTTGTTGACATTTGTTTTAGCTTCCTTACGATTTGTAACGGAGAGAGTTTTGGTTCGCTGCATATCATCATGTGTATATGGTCTTTGTTTGTTTCCATGACTTCAATATTAGAGTGATTCTTTGAGATGTATTCTTTCTGTATCATTGTTTCGCATTAAATCGTTACATTTGCCATGTGTTACGTGCCTACAAGTATAGAATCTATCCGACGGAAGAACAGAAGGTCTTGTTCGCAAAGACTTTCGGCTGCTGCCGCTTTGTCTATAATTGGGCTTTGAATTTGAAAATCACGGCATACAAGGAACGTAAGGAAACGCTCGGCAACGTATATCTGACCAATCTGATGAAGAGTGAATTGAAGGCTGAGCATGAATGGCTGTCGGAGGTTAATTCCCAGTCGTTGCAGAGTGCTTTGCGCAATCTCGATACAGCCTGCACCAATTTTTTCCGTAACACCAAGACTGTAGGTTTTCCACGCTTCAAATCGCGTAAGGACAGGCAGAGTTTCCTTTGCCCCCAACATTGCCGTGTGGATTCTGAAAAAGGAACAATCACAATCCCAAAGGCGAAAGATATTCCTGCCGTGCTGCACCGCAAATTTAAGGGAACGGTAAAGACTGTTACCGTTAGTATGACACCCTCGGGAAAATACTTTGCATCTGTATTGGTTGATACGGCTATTCAAGAACTTCTAACAACACCCGTAGAGAACGATACGGCTTTGGGTATTGATTTGGGTATCAAATCGCTTGCCATATGTTCTGACGGACGCACATTTGGCAATCCGAAGAACTTGCAGAGAAGCCTTGACCGTTTGAAGTTGTTTCAAAAGCGTTTGAGCCGCAAACAGAAAGGTTCGGCAAACCGTAACAAGGCCCGCATCAAGGTAGCCCGGTTGCAGGAACACATAGCCGACAGCCGTAAGGACAACCTTCATAAAATCACCCGTTCACTCACGCACGACAGCCAAGTGCGCACCATCTGCATGGAGGATTTGAACGTGAAGGGGATGCAGCGTAACCACCACTTAGCGCAAGCGGTAGGTGATGCGTCTTTCGGTATGTTCCTGACGCTGCTTGAATACAAATGCAAGTGGTATGGCGTGAACCTCATAAAGATAGACCGATTTGCCCCAAGTTCAAAGACCTGTGGCAAATGCGGCTGCCTGTACAAAGGATTAAAACTTAGCGAGCGGAGCTGGACTTGTCCGGAGTGCGGTACACATCACGACCGGGACTTAAATGCCGCTTGCAATATAAAGGAATTTGGCTTGAAAGCCCTACCCTCGGAACGAGGGAAAGTCAAGCCTGTGGACTGTCCTCTTGTGGATGACCGACCTCGTGTCCTAAAAAGCAATGGCAGGAAGAAGCAGGAAAAGAGAGGAGGTACTGGTATCTCCGAAGCCGCTAAATCTTTAGTTTAGCGGTAGTTCACCCAAAGCCTTTAGGCTTCAGGAGATTCAAAATTCTCGATATACAGCAGTTCAGACTTCATAATCCCAAAGAAATTCTCTGCCATAGCGTTGCCATGGTCTTATTAGTAATATTTTGAATAGAAAAAAGCATCTCCATGTCGCCCCCGGAGAAGTTTCTCCTATACCTCAATTAACCGAAATATGAGCTTTACAGCAAACAGATTGTCAAAGCAAATGATTACCTTTGCACTGGAAAACGATATATAAAGATGGAAACAAAAGGAATCAATACATTGCGGTACTCAGACATCTTCCTTGCCATGTATTCAGACAACGGAAGCAGTTGCCTGCACCGTAACCATTCGCATGTGCTGGTCTATATGTATTCCGGCGAGCTGGAGATAAAGGAACGCGAAAAGGTCACCAAACTGCACAAGGGAGATTGCGCCTTCATTCGCAAGGATTTCAGCGTGCAGCTCACCAAGCAGGCATACAAAGGAGAGCAGTTCAAGGCCATATTCCTGATGTTCACCGACAAATTTCTGCGTGTTTTTTACAATCGCTTGGACAAGGGAAGCCTGCCGCAAGATGCACGACGGAGCAAAGTCAGTCTGTACAGGTTACCGTCCAACCGCCCCGACATCGTAAGCCTGTTCGAGTCCATGACCCCTTATTTCAATTCCGGCATACAGCCTACGGACGAACTGCTGGAGTTGAAGATGACGGAAGGATTGTACATACTCCTGAACACGGACAAAAACCTGTACGCTTCGCTTTTCGACTTTGCCGATCCGTGGAAGATAGACATCATGAGCTTTATGGAACAGAACTACACCAACGACCTCTCGCTGGAAGAAATGGCCAATTACACCGGACGAAGCCTGGCCACATTCAAACGGGACTTCAGCAAAGTGAGCGACCTGCCCCCGCAAAAGTGGGTGATTCGCCGCAGACTGGAAGCCGCACACGCCCTCATACTGTCCGGCACACAGAAAGTGACTGATATTTGCTACAACGTAGGTTTTAAGAACCTGTCGCACTTCTCGAAAGCATACAAGGGGCTGTACGGCTGTTCCCCTGCCCACAGCATCTGACAGTCTCTTTTGAACTGTACGGCAAAATACGTTGAGCCGACGGGCAAAGCCTTTCTCTATAAAACCCGCTACCTTTGCGCCAGAATCTTAAAAAAACAAACAATATGGATGCAAAGGAAATGAAAACAGCATTGGTGACCGGTGCGGGAATGGGCATTGGATTGGCATGTGCCGAAGCTTTTGCACGTGCAGGGTATATCACGATATTGGCAGACATCAACGAGCCGAAAGAGCAAGCAGCCAGACTGATGGCGGAAGGTCATCAGGCAGTGGCCTACCGCATAGACGTGTCAGACACGCAGGCGGTAAAGGAAATGATAGACTGGATTGTCTCGAACTACGGACATTTGGATGCCGCCCATAACAATGCGGGCATACAGACACCGCAACGCCCGATGGCGGAGATAACCGATGACGAGTTCGACCGCACG
The DNA here is from genome assembly GCF_030373775.1 of Bacteroides gallinaceum. NCBI lineage: Bacteria > Pseudomonadati > Bacteroidota > Bacteroidia > Bacteroidales > Bacteroidaceae > Bacteroides > Bacteroides gallinaceum. Next base: position 175,836 of record NZ_JAUDEN010000004.1, read on the forward strand.
GTTGCTGTAGATTTGAAAGGCGTGTGGAACTGTATGCGTTATGAAATCCTGCAGATGTTGAAACAAGGGCAAGGCGCCATAGTCAATACCTCATCGGCAGGCGGTGTTGTCGGCTTTCCGGGTCAGGCTGCCTATATCGCCTGCAAGCACGCCGTGTTGGGACTGACAAAGACGGCAGCCATTGACTACGCTGGCCGGGGCATCCGCATCAATGCCGTATGTCCGGGTGTGATACAGACTGCGATGGTGGACGAACTGATTCTCCGCAATCCGGCTTTGGAACAGATGTTCACGAAAGACATCCCTGCCGGACGCCTTGGCAAGCCGGAAGAAATAGCCGATGCCGTGTTGTGGCTATGCAGTCCGCAGGCATCGTATATGAACGGACAGGGGCTGATTGTGGATGGCGGCATTACCGTAAAATAAAGGATGTAGAACTAAATAACACAGATAAACAATATGGATATTTTCGAGAAAGACCTTTCAGGTGCTATGGTCTCACCCGACGAGCCGGGCTATGACAAACTGATCAGCACCATCTTCGATACGATGTCTACAGCTGCGGAAATGAATGCAAAAGGCTGGCTCACGCCGGAAGAAGTGCATGAATATCTGCACCGCATTACAGGCAGGGAGATTGATAAGAGTACGACACTGCTGCCCCCGTTCTATGTGGATTACGGCAAGAACATCCGCATCGGCAAGGGATGCTGGATACAGCAAGGTTGCACTTTCTTCGACCGTGGCGGCATCACCATCGGTGACGGTGTGTTCATTGCTCCGAAGGTGAACCTTATCACCATCAACCACGACCCGAATCCCGATAACCGCAGCGCGACATACGGTCGTCCCATTGTCATCGAGGACAAGGTATGGATTGGCATTGGTGCTACGGTTCTGCCCGGCGTGCGCATCGGCTACGGTTCTATTGTCGGTGCCAACAGCGTGGTGACGCATGATGTACCGCCGATGAGCGTCGTAGGCGGCAATCCGGCAAAGTTCATCAAGAAGATAGAAGCAGGAAGCAAGAAATAAATTCAAAACAACAAGGACCGGCAGATGGCTTTTAACCCTGCCGGTCCTTGTTTTAGTATTATAATTATGATTACAGATGCAAAGGTAAAGCAAAAGCCCCACAACGGAATTGCTGTGAGGCTCAAATAGTGTGGGTGAAAAGTCCAAATGAACATGCAAACCCATACGGCCTTTCAGAGAACCGCAACCGACTTGCGTATGTTCTCCAAAATGGCGGAAAGTTTGTTGTCTCTCCGGGCAGTCTGCATATTATAGTCTGTCTGCAAACCGAGCCATATCGTTGCGGCAATCCCTGTTGCAGCCTCGATTTTTAATGCTGTATCGGTGGTTATCGGACGTTTCCCGTTGATTATCTCGTTGAATGCCGTATAAGGCATACCGATTATCCCGGCAAATTTTCTTTGCGACATACCACGTGCCTGCAATTCGTCCTTGAGCATTTCTCCCGGATGTATGGCCACCGCACAAACCAACTCGTTGGGGGCGTAAATTTTCTTTGCTGTTGCTTCCATATCGCGCTTATTTATAATGGTTACTGATGTCCAACAAACGGCATACGGTTATTACCTGTTCGCCGAGAACCTCCCTGACTGTAAATTCAAGGCGGTATTTGATATTGATGCGCACGGATGAAATACCTTTCTTGTCGCCTTGCAGCACTTCGTAGTTCAAGGAGTGTATGCGGTAAAGCTGTTCTACATTTTCAGCGCGTTTGAGAAACATCACGCATTTGTAATAGCCCCTGATTACTTCGGGCTGGTAGCGGTGCTTCTTGTCACTTGTACGGCCTTGCTCGAACAGCTCACGCAAATAGTCTTTATCGAACTCTATATACATATATCCGTTTTATTGTGCTGCAAAGATAATGCTTTTCCGTGGAATATCCACAAAAATAGTGAATATATTATCCATAAATAACTATACAATGACCGCCACCGCCGTCGGCGCAATGCCGTACTGCTTTTTGAACGCTGCCGAGAAATGCGACTGATTTCTGAATCCCACTTTGGTATAGACATCCACAACCTTGTTTCCTCCCTCTTTCATCAAGTTGTAGGCAACCTCCAGCCGCTTGCGTATAAGCCATTCTTCGGGTGTCAGATCACTTATCTTCTTGAAATCGCGCTTGAATGTGGCAAGGCTTCTTCCCGTATAGTGCGCCAAATCTTCCATCGTGAACTCGTATATATAGTTCTTGTTCAGGAAGTCCAGAATGTCGATTTTCCACGGCTCGTTGAAATGAAATGGCTTAACGGAACATTCTGGGGCGTCGCCACAAAGTACATGCAGGACTATCTCAACTGGTTCAAGGTGAAATAGACCGCCCTGAAGTTCTGCAATGACCAGGCCGGTGAACAGCTGGGGCTTTCCATGAAACATTATAATGTCAAGTTTGCAACGGTATAATCAACCAGAGCCTTGAAGACTTAGACGTTTTTTTATCTATCTAATAAAACCTCGTGAGAATTTTGCAGGATTCTGTTGCAGGTTATCAAATTTGTTCATAGATTTGCCGACGTTTGAAATTTAACTGTGAGAACACCATGAAAACACGAATGATTCTTTTGGCTTGCTTGTCCGCTCTTTGCGGCTTTGTATACGCCGGGCAGCCTGCCCGTCCGGCGAGCGACAACTATGTGAAAGGGGTGGAAGCGCTTAATGACGGTGATCCGGTCACTGCATACAAATACCTGAATGCTGAAATCACGGAGCATCCGGACAACGGTTACGCACACTGCTATATGGCGCTGATATGCAACTGCTGCGGCGACACAAAACTGGCGCTTCAGGCACTCCAGTCGAGCCTGGAGCTGATACCGGCGGATGATTCCGAATACCTCTCGTTTGCCCGCTATTCGCGCGGCGTGCTGCTTACGGAACTGAAGCAGTGGGAGGCGGCTCAGCAGGATCTCGACGAAGCGATCCGTCTGAGTCCGTCTGATGCAGAGAACTACAAGGCGCGTGCGCAGCTTTATCTGGAAACGGGAAAATATGAAGAGTCGCTTGGGGACCTGAAGAAGACGCTTGAACTTGACCGGAAGGCGGACGTGAACGATCTTGTCCTCCAGCTGATGGCTGTGGCTCCTTCTGCGGACTTTATGGACCGCGTAACCGCCGCTTTCCAGCTGATTGACCGGGCTGAAGCTCGCTGATTCTTTGCACACTCCTTGTCTTTATGTTGCCGGAACAGGAAATATTCGTTACTTTTGCAGTCGGTTAATGAAAAACAGGTAATTTTTATCGACAGAAAAAAGAATGAGTACGACAAAAGGACATCCGAAAGGACTTTATCTTCTCTTTGTCACAGAAATGTGGGAGAGATTCAGCTATTACGGCATGAGGGCACTGTTCATGCTCTACATGGTGCAGGCATTGCTGTTCGACAAGGAAACGGCATCGCAAGTTTACGGAAGCTATACGGGGCTGGTTTATCTGACTCCGCTTATCGGCGGCTACATAGCCGACCGCTATTGGGGGAACCGGCGTTCGATTGTGGCAGGAGCGCTGACTATGGCCCTGGGCCAGTTTCTGCTTTTTCTCAGCGCGTGTTATTTTCATGAGGCCGGACTGGCCAAATACCTGATGTTCTGCGGGCTGGGGCTTCTGATTCTTGGAAACGGATTCTTCAAGCCCAATATCTCGACCATGGTCGGACGCCTTTATGCAGACGACGACGAGCGGAAGGATTCGGCTTTCACCATCTTCTATATGGGGGTGAATGTAGGTTCCACGATAGCTCCGCTGATCTGCGGGCTTGTAGGAAATACGGGACATCCCGAAGACTTCAAATGGGGCTTTCTGGCTGCATGTATCGGGATGCTGCTCGGCGCTGCCGTGTTTCAGATTTTCAAGAACAAATACATCTGTGATCCCTGCGGAAATCCGGTGGGAACGGCTCCCGTAAAGGCGGACGCGCGTAAAAAAGAGAAAGCAGGGGGCGGTCAGAAAGCATCGTCGGCGCGCGTGTGGCTTATGGCTGTCAGCACGGTTGCGCTTACGCTCCTGTTCTCGGTGAACTGGGATGCCGGAGCTTCACACTGTTTTGCCGGTGCCGACTGGATCGGCTCGCTCATCTATGCCACAACCATTGTGGTGCCGATAGTCATCATCACCGACCGTTCGCTGGCGCGTGCAGAGAAAATGCGGATCGGGGTCATCTATATCATCGCCTTCTTTGTGATATTCTTCTGGTCGGCCTATGAGCAGGCCGGAGCGTCGCTTACCTTCTTTGCCGACGAGCAGACCGACCGGCACATCGGAGGGTGGGAGATGCCGGCTTCTTATTTCCAGTCGTTCAATCCTATCATGATTGTAGTGCTGGCTCCTCTGTTTTCTTCGGTCTGGTCTTTTCTGCGCAAGCGCGGGATGGAGCCTTGTTCTCCCCGGAAGCAGGCAATCGGACTGCTGCTGCTTTCTTTGGGCTATCTGTATATCGCTTTCGGCGTGAAAGGTGTGGAGCCGGACATGAAGGTAAGCATGATTTGGCTTACGGGGCTTTACCTTATCCATACAATGGGCGAGCTTTGTCTGGCACCCATCGGACTGTCGATTGTCTACCAGCTGTCGCCAGCCCGCTTTTCTTCTCTTCTGATGGGAGTGTGGTACCTCAGCACATCGGCTGCCAACAAGTTTGCGGGACTTCTGAGCGGTTATTATCCGGAGAACGGAACGGTGCGCAGTTTCATGGGGTATAGAATAGAAAATCTGTTTGATTTCTTCATGCTGTTTGTTTTCATGAGCGGTGCGGCAGCGGTTGTTCTTTTCCTGCTTTCCGGAAAACTGCAGCGGATGATGGACGCCCATGCCGACAAGAAATGAAAAAGATGTGCCACAAACGGAATCACATGCGCAGAAATGTCCGGCAGTGCCGAGGTGTTTCTGCGCATGATGTCCGGTCATGACACATCCTTCTGATGGTTATGCGCTTCAAGACGGTTGTACCATCCCTATATCGAACTTCTCGGGATGCTTCCCCTTGAAATCCTTGAAATAGAGCTTGATGTCTTTCATGTCTTTGTCGATGTCCCCGCTGGGTATGAGATACTTGTCGGCAAAGATGCATTTCTTTTCATAGTCGATGCCTATGAGTACAATCGGAATCCCGGCTCCTAAAGCAATGTAGTAGAAACCCTTCTTCCAGTCGGGATTGGCCGACCGTGTGCCTTCCGGCGTAATGGCCAGATGAAACGTATCGCTTTGCTTCACCCGTTCGATCAGCTGGTCGACCAGTGAAGTGTGTTTCCCGCGATGAACCGGTATCCCTCCCATGCTTCGGAATATCGCTCCCAGCGGGAAGAAGAACCATTCCTTTTTCATCAGGAATCCGGATTCACGTCCGATGGCGCCGATAAACAGTTTTCCGATGATCAGGTCCCAGTTTGTTGTGTGCGGTGCGGCACAGATGATACACTTCTTGAAGTCCGGAACGCTTACCTTTGCCTTCCATCCCAGCAGCTTGTGATAGATGAAACGGCAGACAGCCTGTTTCATATCACTCGTCCTTTCCCAGTTCTTCGAGTTTGGCGAAAAATCCGATCATGCCTTTATCGAAATCATCCTGCAGCTTCTTGTAGAAAAGCTTCACGCTTCCCGGTTCGGTATGGCTGATTCTCTTTATGATTTCATCCCGCATGTCGTCAATGTCCATGAAGAGCTTGCCGTATTCTTTGCGCTTTTCGCCCGATGCCCTGGCGGCTTCTATCAGACACAATCCTGCTGCAATGTCTATGATATCATTAATTTTCTTTTTCAACATTCTTCTTTTTGCCATAATCTAAAAATTTTATTGGTTATTGAATCTGATGTAAAGATACGTCTTTTTTTGAAATAACGATATTAAAACAGGAATATATTAGCAATAACCCGCTTATAAACATTTTCCGAAGAGCGGGATAATGATCTGGTGGCAGTTGCAATTTCTGCGATATGCATTGTATTTCTTTCTGTCAAATGACTCTTTCCAGGTAGCATAATTTATCGGATGAAAAGCATAACGAGCGTTTTTTTATTATTGCCGCTTTCCACAGCCCTTTCATTTAGAGCAAATTTTTTATGTGCCGTTGCAGATAGTATACATGTATATGTCTGTATTTGGCATATATGTGTGTGTAATTTTGTGGCATAATTAATAGTTGTTATGGAAAAGACATTGATACAGTTCATTAAGGTTGCAGCTTCAAAGTTGCATGACAGTAAGTTGAAGCGGCTCGGCGGTAAAGATGTGACACTCGCTCTTGAAGGAGTTGTACAGGCTTTGAACTTGGACAGTAAAGATGAAGCGATTCTTTTTACCGCACTGTTTGACAAGAGTTGTTCCGGATACAGTTGTGATCTTGGAGATATGGCAGCGTATTTCGGATGTACCCAACTGGATATCATGGAGTATGTTTCTGCCCTTAAGTCGCTCGTAAAGAAAGGGCTTGTTGTCCAAACAGATTTGAGCGAGTGTCGAATGGCACGGCAGAATTTCATGGCAAGCAATTATGCCATTAGCTGCATTCTTGAAAACAAGAAACCGGAATTTCGCGAGGCACGCATTCTGGAAAAAGAGTTTGACAGGTATGATTTCTGCAAGCTGGTTGATGCGCAAATACAGGATAACAATGTGACGGCAGAAGCTCTTTTTCAATTTATAGAACAAACGGAAGAAGAAAATATGGCAATGCCTTTGGTAAAAGATTTACAAGCTGTAATAACAAGCATTCCGGCACGTGCCTTGTTTTATGAAATATGCTATGATTTTTTTGACCGTGACGGCAACGGACGTTCTGACTTGACCAGCACGCTAAGGGATATGTATGAGGCATACGGTGTCCGCTTCAGGGAAAGAAAATCCCTGTTGGATGGGAGTCATCCGTTGATTCAGGCAGATCTGGTGGAAATATCCGGGGATAAGGAAGATATTCTTCTGACTGTAGCCGGACGGAAACTTTTTCTTGGTGAAGATTTCGGAGCGTTCGGCAAGCAATATTCAGGCCTTAACCGATATTCATTCGTGCACGAAGTCAAGGAATATGTTCATAGCAAGGAACATGATGTGGAAAATCCGCGGGCAATGGTGCGTCTTGCAGCTAAAATTCGTCAGATGGAGGATTCCAACCGCCACATTGCCAGTCTGCAAAAAATAAAGGATATTTTATCCGAAGAGGATTTCCGTGCGTTGTTCTATATCGTTTGTGATGCCTGCGCCAATGGAGATGTGATAAGCATATCGAGAGAGTTAAATGAATTGTATGCGGTTAAGGAACGTAATGTCAACTTGAAACTTTTTAAAGATAAGATGCACAAGATGCAGCGGCTTGACCTTGTGGAGATGGTAACCGAAACCGGTTTCTTCGGGGAATACACTGTGCTTAAACTGACCGATAAAGCTAAGGAACTCTATTTCGAGGAAGACGCTCAGCTTTTTATCGAGAAAGTGGACAAGAAGGAGCTTATCGCATGCACAGATATCAAAGAAAAACGATTGTTCTTCTCCGCTAAGGAGCAGGAACAACTGACACTGGTCGGAAACACGTTGCAAGAGCAGAACTATCAGTCGCTTGTAAAGCGGCTTGAACTAAAAGGACTTGCAAAAGGTATTGCTGTCCTGCTGTATGGCGCGCCGGGTACAGGAAAGACAGAATCGGTCATGCAATGGGCAAGACAAAGCGGACGAGACATCATCCATGTGGATATAAGTGCGGCTAAGAGTATGTGGTATGGTGAAAGCGAGAAGATAGTCAAGGGCATTTTTACCCGTTACAAGCGGATGTGCAAGCGTTCATCCGTCAAGCCTATACTGCTTTTCAACGAAGCGGATGCCATCCTTTCAAAACGACATAACATGGATGGAGGCCGGAGTACCGATCAGACCGAAAACACCATTCAGAATATCATTTTGGAAGAAATGGAAAAGCTGGACGGCATATTGATTGCCACAACAAACCTTGCAGATAACCTTGACAAGGCTTTTGAACGTCGCTTTTTATTCAAGATCCGGTTTGAACGGCCAACTGTGGAAGCCAAACGCAATATATGGTTGGATAAATTATCCGGATTAAGTCTGGATGATGCCGCGCGTCTTGCATCTGACTATGATTTCAGTGGCGGGGAAATAGATAATATCGTCCGTAAAGCAACAATGATGGAAGTGATAGACGGGGTATGTCCTTCGATTGATATTATTGACAGGCTTTGCGGAGAGGAAAAAATATCCAAACCTTATACTAAAATTGGCTTCAGCCGTTAATTGTTCAGGATAAAGCAAACAGCAATAACCAATTGATTCCTTTTATTTTATATAATTAATTCTTAGATTTGTAATAATTAAAGCTAAATGACTATGGCTGCAAACAAATTTGGCCGTTATGTATGGCTGATAGATCTGATCAGAAGCCATCCTTACATCACTTTTAAAGAAATAAGCGAAAAGTGGGAAGACTCAGGGCTGGGGGACGGAAAGCCTCTGCCGTGGCGGACTTTCATGCACCACAAGGAGGCGGTAGAGTCTATTTTCGATGTTATCATTGAATGCGATAAAAGAGGGTATGGCTATTATATAGAAGATGATGAGTTGCTCAAAGGTGACGGTCTTCGTTCTTGGCTGATTGACTCATACGCTACATTAAATCAGGTTCAGGCTGACATAAAACTGAGCGGAAGGATTTCTTTTGAGAAAATGCCTTCCGGTAATAAATACCTTCAGTTGATACTTCAGGCCATGCGTCAGAACAGAGTCATAGAGATAACACATCAAGGATTCGGGCGCGCGCATCCGACTACCTTTGAGGTCGAACCTTATCACCTGAAAGTGGCAAGCCGCCGGTGGTATCTTATCGGAAGGTCTCCGTATTATGGTGAAGTAAGGACATATGCTTTGGATAGGATGCAGCATGTGGATATAACAGACAAAACATTCAATCTGCCTGAATCTTTTGATATCAACCGCTATTTTGAAGGATGTGTAGGTATCATGGCCGGCAGGGAGTATGACATTGAACGGGTTGTAATCAAGGCATATCATTGGGCGGTAAAGTATCTTTCTACACTTCCCATTCACGAAAGCCAAAAAGAGATAGCCCGCGATGACAATTCGATTACTCTGGAGTTCCATGTACGCCCTACATACGATTTTTTTCAGGCACTTCTCCAGCAGGGAGACCAGATAGAGATAATCGAACCGCAGTGGGTAAAGGAAGGCATGTGCCGTATTGCAGAAAACATTTTGTCTTACTATAAAAAGAAAGAGGACAGTGCTGGAACATGAAAATTTATGGCATTCGTCCTGAAGATACGAAAATATGTGCAAGGCTGTATTTAAGGGAGATGAATGATATGGCAGATATTTAGAATAATAGAAAACTTTAATGGATATAACTATGACTCAAACATTTGAACGAAATAATTGCAGCGACAATAAAATCGGACTAAAAACCGTCACAGAACTTTGTGGAATGAATTTCTACATTCCCAATTATCAACGAGGCTATCGCTGGACGGAACAGCAGATCAAGGATTTGTTGAATGACATTAATGAATTTAATGACAATAATGGCTTTTATTGTTTACAACCTTTGGTTGTAAAGCGGCGTGAAAAGGATATATTTAAAAAGATAAAAGAAGAAGCCAGGGATATCAATGATGTCTATGATTATCTCAAAGGGACATGGGAAGTGATAGACGGGCAGCAACGTTTAACCACTATTTTTATTCTTATGAAATGTTTGGGGATAACAGACATGCATTATACGTTGAAGTACGAAACAAGGAGCGGCAGTGAACAATTTTTGAGTGGAAATTTGGAAATGAATGAGGAAAATATCGATTATTTTCATATTTCCAGTGCAAAACAGGCCATCAGTGAATGGCTAAAGGATAAAGATTGTTTCTCCATAAAAGACTTTAAAGAGAAGTTGTTGGAAAAAGTGAATTTTATATGGTATGAATCAGTTGATGAAGATCCAATCAAGGTCTTTACCCGACTGAATATAGGTAAAATATCACTTACAAATTCTGAACTTATCAAGGCTTTGTTCTTGAACAGGTCAAATTTCGACATTAAAGCCAATGGAGATATAAAATTGCGCCAACAAGAAATTGCTTCAGAGTGGGATAAAATAGAATACTCATTACAGAATGATGAGTTTTGGCTTTTCCTGCATGAGAAAGGTTATGACCATCCTACCCGGATAGACTTTATTTTTGATTTAATTTGCGAAGCTAATGATTTAAAGTTAGATAACTATAAAGAAAAAATCGGGACTGATGACTATAGAACATTTCGTTATTTTTATGAATACTTTAAGTCTGATATATCAGCAGAAGAATGCAATAATTTCCCAAAAGAAGATTCTAAAATAGTCAAATGCTGGAAGACCGTAAAAAGGTATTATCAGACTTTTGAGGAATGGTATAATGATTTGGAATTGTTTCATTATATTGGTTTTCTCATTGATTGCAAAGGAGATAATATTATTAAAGACCTTTTGTACAAATGGAATCAACAGACCGATAAAAAGTCATTTCTCAAAAATCTTAGAAATGAAGTAAAAAATGTAATTGACAAATGTCCTGAATTGAAGGAAGATGGAAGTAATAAAAGAGAATGTAAACCGATTTTATTGTTTCACAACATTCAGACAGTAATCAATCAGAACCAATCTCAGCGGCATAATGAAAAATATGAGATGGGAACATTCTATAAATTCCCATTCCACCTTTATAAATTGGAAAGCTGGGATGTTGAACACATCAACTCAAATACGACAAATCCGGAAGAAGATGTTGAATCTCAAAGAGAGTGGCTATTGAACATTTATTTAAGCGTAAAAGAGGAATTACAAGAGAAAATAAAAGAGTATTTCAATTCTTCATCAGAGGATAATAAAACTTTGTTTGAAGAAATAAAGAAAGAAGTTCCTTTTAGTAATATAGAGTGGACTCAAGAAGAGAAAAATCGAATTTGGAATTATGCTTTGCTTGATTCTTCTACCAACCGAAGCTATGGGAACTCTATCTTTTCCGGGAAACGTAGGATAATTATTGGAAAAGATAAGGGAAAACTGATAGCAATTCCCAAATTATCGAAAGATGGTAAATTGGTAATGACAGACGAACAAAACAGTACTTCATCGTTTGTCCCGCCATGTACAAGGCAAGTCTTTCTAAAATATTATTCAGCGACGGCTGGAAACAATAATTATTGGACAATAGAGGATGCGCAGAGCTATTTGAGCGACATAGAGTCTTGTATTAAAAAATTGGAGGAATAATTATGACAGGAAATAAGATAACATTTTGGAGTTTCATACAGAAAAACAAAATCGAGATTCCTATTATACAACGTGATTACGCACAGGGAAGATTAGGTAAAGAATACTTGCGCCAAGGTTTTCTGGCGAATCTGAAAGAAGCCTTAGACGAAGAAGATGATGAGAAGGAATTAAAACTTGATTTTGTATATGGTTCTGTCGAAAACGGGAAATTGCAACCTCTGGATGGTCAGCAACGATTGACTACGTTGTGGCTATTACATTGGTACATAGCACTAAGAGCAGGAAAGTTGGGAAAAGTCGGTTGTATTTTAAAGAACTTTACTTACGAAACAAGAATTTCATCCCGTGAATTTTGCGAACATTTGTGTGATGAAAATAATTTCAAGACATTCATTTGCGCTCATTGTAAGTATTCAAGTGGATGCTCACAAATGAATATTGTTGAATTTATCACAAGGCAAACTTGGTTCTATTCAGCATGGAAACAAGATCCTACCATCCAATCCATGCTGAGAATGCTTGGAGGTACGAAAATCAACAATAAAAAAGGCGAGGATATCATAGACGGTATAGAGGAACTGTTTGGTGAAACAAGTCTTGAAAGGTTTGAATACTACTGGAAAGAATTGTCCAGTGATTCTCCGATCGTATTTTATTATTTGCCTTTAGAGAAGTTTGGTCTTTCCGATGATCTTTATATTAAAATGAATGCCCGCGGCAAACAGTTGACCATGTTCGAGAACTTCAAGGCCGATTTGATCGGGTTTATTCTGGAGCAGGCAGAAAGTGAACAGGATAACAGTAAATGGAAAAGCCTGTCAAATGAAGCCAATGGTATTCCAATAAAGATGGATACCACATGGACTGATATATTCTGGAGAAACAGATCCGAGTCAAAACGAATAGATGAAATCTATTTTGCCTTCCTAAACCGATATATATTGAACAGTCTGATCTTAGGATTAAATTCTGCGGATGAAGCTGAAGGAAACAAAAGTTTTTGTCATTTGTATGGGAATAAAGGAAATGATACGGCACTTCAATATACAAATTTTGAATTTTATAAAATCCCGTCATTAGAAGCGGTATTGGAGAAGTTGCAAACGACATTGGAGAATTTTCATTCTTTCATCTCTGATAGAAAAGAAGAATCTTTAAAAGATATACAAAAGGAGTTTCTTCCTTTATGGGATGAACAAGATGATTTTCGTTTCATTCCAGAGTATAAGGATAATTCTATAACCGTTTTAACTCAACCTCAAAGAGTTGTTTTTCATGCTATTTGCAGATATTTTGAACTGGGTAAATATGAAGAAAGAAGTTTCAAGTGTTGGATGCGCATAGTTTGGAATTTAGTAGCAAATGGAAATATCAACAGCATCGAGTCAATGATTGGTAGCCTAAGGCTTGTCGATGAATTGGGCTTACATAGCCATGACATTTATGGATTTTTGGCTTCTGATGAAATTATAAAATCGAATGTTGCATCAGAGCAACAAAACGAGGAACGTGAAAAAGCTAAGAAGATTATCGAGGATATCAAATGGGAGGAAGTAATTGTATCAGCAGAGAAATATGCCTTCTTCAAAGGAGCGGTACGTTTCCTGTTCCGTAATGAAAATGGCGAATTGGATTGGGGGAATTTTAATCAGAAATGGAACAATGCACAAGTGTTCTTTGGCAAGGAGGGTGCGTATCAAAAAGATACCATGCTATTGCGTTACTTCATTAGCAAGTTTACGGATTGGTCTTTATTTTGGGGTATGACTTTTGATAATGCTGATGACTCCTGGAGAACTGTCTTGTTGGACAAGAAATGGATTAAACCTATCCATGAGATTTTAATTTCGGATAATATTGAAATTGAAACTGATTATTATTCTTGCCTGGTGAGTTTTGAATCTCAATATGAAACTATGCAGAAAAAAGTGCAAGAAGAACTTGTTACTACTAAGCTATTGGAACATATAGAGAAAGGATGCAGTCTGAACTGGCGATATGATAATTATGTTTTATACCCATATAATGTAAAGGCTGACTGGAAAAAGTATATAATAGCGAACAAGCGAAACGAAATTCTGTCTTCATTATATGAAGGTAAAATATCTTGTAACGATAAACAGAAAGGCTATATATACACTGACCAAAAAATCGAAAATTGTGATTTCTTTTGGGGGCGAAACATACAGTTTGAATATGTATATAAATCTATTTCATATTGGTTTCGTTGGCAATCGTGGGGATGGATTGACATGTATGAAGGAGATATTCGTCTTATTGATAAGAAAACTCCTTTTACAGATAAATTGGTAATAGACGCCTGTCTAATAAATACTACAGAGGATTTAACAAGAGAATTAGAACGGTGTATTAACGATTACATGGAATACAAAAAAGTTTTTGGTTGATAATGCAATACCTTGACTTATCATACAGGGAAGATTTTGTTGCAGTATGCGGCGACATTCATGGCGAGTTTGAAACGCTCGCTTTCAATGTCGTGCAGAAAGGAATGGAGAATGCGATTGTCATTGTAGCCGGGGATTGCGGATTCGGGTTCAACAAACTGGCGTATTATGATGACCTGTATAAACGGAAACTGCATAAGAAGTTGGAAAAGCAAAACGTGCTTCTGCTCATGGTACGTGGTAATCATGATGACCCATTGTTCTTTGACAAGGAACTGATTGATTATCCGTATATGAAAACCTTGCCGGATTATACTCTTGTACATACGAAAGGCCACAATATTCTATGCGTGGGCGGTGCCGTTTCCATTGACAGGCAATTCAGGCTTTCGCAAATGGACTATAATCGGATTTTTGGCAAAAAGCGGTTGCCTTTGTACTGGAAAGACGAGTATTTCAGGTATGATGAAGAACAGTTGCGAATCCTTGAAATTGAAAATATAAAGGTTGATACGGTAATCACTCATTCCGCACCGGATTTCTGTCCTCCGCTAACCAAGGGCGATGTGGAACATTTCTGTGCCAACGATGAAGAATTGGCTTCCGATTTGGATAAGGAACGGAAAGATCTTACCCGGTTGTATGAATGGCTTATTGAAAATGGACATCCTCTTTCCAACTGGTTCTACGGTCATTTTCATGCTTCTGCTGAGAGTTTGGATGAGATTACCGGAACAAAATTTCGTCTGCTTGATATTCAAGAGTTAGCAATGTTGAAATAATCGCATTGCCGGTGTACGATATTGCCGTTTATGGACTATATTTGCATCGATGTGGATTTTTAGAAGCATTGGAAAATGATTTCAAAGAAACGGAAAATAGGGATAATCGCTGCTGCATCGGCGTTGGCCGTATGTGCAGTTCTTTTCGCTTTCCGCAGCCAGTTTCTGCGGAATGTGGCGGACAAGAAGATTGCAGGTCTGGAGGAAAGGATGCGGATTGACATCGGCTACGGCAAATTGCAGTTTGACGGACTGGACGAGGTTTCGCTGGAAGGATTGTATGTGCTTCCCAGGCAGAGAGATACGCTGTTGGCCCTCCGCTCGCTCAAACTGGAGCTCAGCGCATGGAAGCTGCTGGCCGGAAGGGTGGACGTGGAACGCGTAAGCATGGACGGCCTGAGGGTAAACTTCCTCAAGGAAAAGGAAGCGGCCAACTATGATTTCCTGTTCGTGAATCAGTCCGGGACAGCCGGGAGTCACGCGGAAACGGATTATGCGCGCAAGACGGAACTGCTGCTGGATGCCTTGTTTGATCTGCTTCCGGCAGATGCCCGGCTGACGGATATTGACATCGCTGAGCGGAAAGACAGCAATTCCGTGCGGCTCAGCATCCCGGAGTTTGTCATCCGCAACCATCGTTTTGAGAGCAAGGTTGCCTTTGAAGAAGACGGGCACACCCAGCTCTGGCAGACAAAAGGAGAAGTCAATTCGGCGGAACGCAGGCTTGCGCTTTCTGTCAGCGCGCCCGACCTGACCGTACCTTACCTCAAGCGGCGGCTGGGAGCGGAAATTAAGTTCGACAGTCTGTACTGCCGGTTTGTGCAGGAGCGGAAAGGAGAGAGCGTCCGCTTGTCGGGCCAGGCGCAGGTGGCAGGTCTGGAAGTCTGTCATTGGAGGCTTTCTCCCTCGGCGGTCAATCTGAATGACGGAGCGATTGATTTCCGGATTTCTGTGGAGAAGGACGCCGTTGAGCTTGACAGTGCCAGCACGGTCCGCTTCAACAAGCTGGCTTTTCATCCTTTTTTGCGGGCGGAGAAGAACGGTCAGCCTGCGGAAGGCATTTTCGGCTGGCATTTTACAGCTTCGGTCAACAAGCCGTGGTTTCCTGCCGACGAACTGTTTTCGTCCCTTCCCGAGGGACTGTTCGAGCATCTGGACGGTATGCGTGTGAGCGGCGAACTGGCGTACAGGGGATTCGTTGACGTAGATTTTTCTTTGCTTGACAGCCTGAAGTTTGACTCGCGGCTGGAGTCAAAAGATTTCAGGATTCTTCAGTTCGGCCGTTCGGATCTGCGGAAGATGTCCGGAGAGTTTGAATATACGGCCTATGAAGGCGGGATTCCTGTGCGCACTTTTGCCGTGGGACCTTCGTGGAATCACTTTGTGCCTCTCGACAGCATTCCCCTGACCATGCAGACGGCTGTACTCCAGAGCGAAGACGGAGCCTTCTTCTATCATCAGGGCTTTCTGACCGACGCGTTGCGCGAGGCGATGATTTACGATCTCAAGAAACGCAAGTTCGCACGGGGAGGGAGCACCATTTCGATGCAGCTGGTGAAGAATGTGTTTTTGAACCGCAACAAGAATCTGGCGCGCAAGCTTGAAGAGGCGCTGATTGTCTGGGTGATTGAAACGGGCCGCCTGACATCGAAAGAGCGGATGTATGAAGTGTATCTGAACATAGCCGAGTGGGGGCCGATGGTTTATGGAATATGCGAGGCGGCAGACTATTATTTTGCGAAACGCCCTTCCGCCCTTACGCTGGAAGAATCCATCTTCCTGGCTTCCATCATTCCAAGGCCGAAGCATTTCATGTGGTCGTTTACGGAAGACGGACGGCTGAAGGACACGCAGGAAGGATATTTCCGTCTGATAGGCAGGCGGCTTGTTGCGAAAGGTGTGATTTCGGAGACGGAAGCTGCGGGGATAGACATTTCCAAAGTTATCCTGAGAGGGGAGGCGAAACGGTATTTTGCCGGCAAGCCTTCTGCCGGGAATCCGGATCCTGTCCGGGAATAAGGCGAGCGCCGTCCGGCTGAAATGAAAAAAAGGTGCGCCGGGATGGTCTGAACTAGTTTCCGGCGCACCTTTCCTTATTGCGTCAAGAGCGGGAAAATGTTATTCCCACTCGATTGTGGCAGGCGGTTTTGACGAAATGTCATAGCATACGCGGTTTACCCCTTTCACCTTGTTGATGATGTCGTTGGAAACCTTTGCCATGAAATCGTAAGGCAAGTGCGCCCAGTCGGCTGTCATAGCGTCTGTGCTGGTTACGGCACGCAGGGCAACCGCACGCTCATACGTACGTTCGTCGCCCATCACGCCCACACTCTGCACGGGAAGCAGGATGACTCCGGCTTGCCATACCTGGTCGTAAAGTGACGTTTCTTTTCCGTCGGCGTCCTTTGTCTTCCAGTCGCGCAGGCCCTGGATGAAGATGTCGTCGGCATCCTGAAGGATGCGTACCTTTTCGCGTGTGATGTCGCCCAGAATGCGGACAGCCAGACCCGGTCCCGGGAAAGGATGGCGGGTAATCAGGTGTTCCGGCATTCCCAGTTCGCGTCCTACGCGGCGCACTTCATCCTTGAACAGCAGGCGCAGCGGCTCGCAGAGTTTCAGGTTCATCTTTTCAGGCAGTCCGCCCACATTGTGATGGCTCTTGATCACGGTTCCGGTGATGGAGAGCGATTCGATGCAGTCGGGATAGATTGTTCCCTGCGCCAGCCACTTCACGTCCTTTATCTTGTGCGCCTCTTCGTCGAACACATCGATGAAGCCTTTTCCGATAATTTTGCGCTTGCGTTCCGGTTCGGTCACTCCGGCCAGTTCGGTAAAGAACTTTTCGCTGGCATCCACGCCGATCACGTTCAGTCCGAGGCACTCATAATCGTGCAGCACGTTCTTGAACTCGTTTTTGCGGAGCATGCCATGATCCACGAAGATACAGGTCAGATTTTTCCCGATAGCCTTGTTCAGCAATACGGCTGCCACTGACGAGTCAACGCCTCCGCTCAGTCCGAGCACCACTTTGTCGTCGCCCACTTGTTCCTTCAGGGCTGCAACCGTAGTTTCGATGAACGAGGCCGCGCTCCAGTCCTGCTTTCCTCCGCAGATGTCAACCACAAAGTTCTTCAGAATCTGCGTTCCGTCTTCCGTGTGGTAAACTTCCGGATGGAACTGCACTCCCCAGAGCTTTTCATTCTTTGCCTGATAAGCGGCCACTGCAACCTTGTCGGTCGAAGCGATTATTCCGAAATTGTCCGGAAGAGCCGTGATGGTATCGCCGTGGCTCATCCATACCTGCGAGTTCTTGCGGATTCCCTTCAGCAGCGGGTTCTGGCTGTCGAATTCCGCCAGATGCGCGCGTCCGTACTCGCGGGTGTTGGCCGGTTCCACTTTTCCTCCGTTGACATACGCCATGAACTGTGCTCCGTAGCAGATGCCCAGAATGGGATATTTGCCCCGGATGCCTGTCAGATCAACCTTGAAAGCCTTTTCGTCGTATACGGAGAAAGGGCTTCCCGAGAGGATGACGCCGATAACCGACGGGTCGTCATGAGGAAACTTGTTGTAGGGAACAATTTCGCAATACATGTTCAGTTCACGCACACGGCGTCCGATAAGCTGTGTGGTCTGTGAGCCGAAGTCAAGGATGATAATTTTTTCCTGCATATTGTGTAATGTAAAAAATGTTCGTAATGCCTGCAAAGATACTGAGAAATATTCAGATATTCTATTCGGCGGTTGTTTTTCGTGAAAAATAATTGCGGCAAGGCACTCCGGACCCTGCTGGCCTTCCGCAACCCGTTTCCGTAGAAGCTGAAAAGGACATCCTTCCGTGTCAGCGTATGAAGCTCGTCATGATGCCTTTTTCTTTTTCAGGCACCTGCTGTCCTCCGTTCTTCAGGCTTTTCAGCATCCATGCCATATTGTTTCCCAGCGTGCGCATGGTCTGCAATCCCTCGGCATCTTGCGAGGCTTCACCCGGCAGCCGTCCGTGTACGCTGTTCCAGTATTGTGAACTTACGACAGGCATGTTGCTGATTGTAAAATACTTGTTCAGTCGGTCGAACGTGGCGCTCGCTCCTCCGCGCCGGCATACGGCCACCGATGCCGCGGGTTTATATTGCAGCAAAGACGATGCGGAATAAAACAGTCTGTCGAGCAGCGCACAGAGCGAGCCGTTCGGTCCGGCATAATAGACCGGCGAGCCGATTATGATGCCGTCTGCCGTTTCCAGCTTTTCCCTTACCTTATTATATAGTTCATCCTTGAACACGCATCTGCCCAGCTCCGCACAGCGGTTGCAGGCGATGCATCCCTGCACGGCCTTTGTGCCGATAGAGATCATTTCCGTTTCTATTCCGTTTGCTTGCAAGGCTTTCGCCGCTTCTGTCAGGGCGATGCAGGTGTTTCCCTTGCTCCGCGGACTTCCGTTAATCAATAATACCTTCATTCTTTTTTGCTGTTATAAAGTTTATAGAATCATGCCGATCTGTTTGTCGGCGGTGCAAAGATAAGGTAAAAAAGCTGCCGTGCGGTTGGCATAAGGCTCAAATAACATTGTTGAAAGGTATGTCAAGAAGGTTTGCTTCACCGAGCATCAGTATGTGCACCGCGGAGATACGCTGCTGGTGCTGGAAGATGCCGAATTCCGGATCCGGCTGGAAGAAGCGAACGCTGCGCTGCTTGACGCAAAGGGGGCAAAAGACGTGCTGCATTCGGGGATAGAGGCTTCGCGCAAGAATATAGCCATACAGGATGCCGCTGCCAGCCACGGAGGGTATGACGGTCCGCTCTTGCTGACAAATGCCGGCTTCTACGGCATCTTGCAGGATCAAGGCTTGCTGCTGGGCATAAAGATCCTGTTTGGCTACCTGTTGCTGGCTGCCGTTCTGCTGGCTGTTCTTTCGGCCATGATACCGTTTCATAAGACTGTGAAAGTTCCTGTGGTAAAGGCTGGTGCGGATATGGCATGACAGAAAGCCTGTCCGATGGTTGGAAAAACGGATTCTTTTGCTTACATTTGGACGTATCAATTTCATCAACCTTGAAGGACATGAAAACGATGGATCCGTTGAAAATCATATCTGTCTTGCTGGTGCTCGCGGCGGGAGGCGGAGTGGGGGCTTGCCGGAAACAGCACCGGCCGGCAGCGGGCGCGGACGCATCTGTGCTTCGGCAGGAGGTGACCCGGAACGACACTGTTACCGTTTCCGATCTGCCGGGCAGCAGTGTGGAGCGTCGTCCCTCTCCTTGCGAAGAGATTTACGAACTCGTGGAGGAAATGCCGGCTTTTCCCGGAGGACAGGAAGAGCTGAGAAGGTACATTTCCGGCCATCTGCGTTATCCCGGACCGGAGGCTGGGAAGGAGATTGAAGGAAAAGCTGTAGTCCGTCTGGCTGTAATGTCGGACGGCAGTGTAGGCGAAGTGCGCATCGCCCGTTCGCTGGATCCGTATCTGGACAAGGAAGCGGTGCGTGTGGTTTCGGAAATGCCCCGTTGGATTCCCGGCCGGCACGAAGGAAAAGCCGTGAATGTGTGGGTGGTGCTTCCGGTAGAATTTGCGCGGGACGCTTCCGGCGGACTGCGTCTGAAATGAAAAGCAGTGTGAGGATTGATTATGGCTGGTAACGAACGTTCCGATTTCAGGAAAGACGTGTATGATGTGGTTGCGTCCATTCCATGCGGGAAAGTGCTGACATACGGGCAGGTAGCATGGCTTTCCGGAAGGCCCGGCTGCCCGCGGCTGGTAGGAAGGCTGTTGTCTGAAGCTGCGGACAGTCTGCATCTTCCCTGCCATCGTGTGGTGAACAGTCAGGGCAGAACAGCGCCTCATTGGCCGGAACAGGCCGGTTTGCTGAGAGGAGAGGGGGTTGTGTTCCGGAAAAACGGCTGTGTGGACATGAAAGTCTGCAACTGGAAGCTTTCCGGTGCAGAGGAGTTAGCGGGCTTTGATCAGGCCGCTGATTGACTTCAGCGTGTTTCTTCGTGCCGTTTTCATTCCCGCGGACAGTGATTCCGGTTCGAGCATCTCCAATGTTGTCCGGAGTTCGGAAAGCAGTTCGGGAGAGAACTTGCATTGTTCGCAGGCCAGCTTTACGGAAAGGCATCTGACGGCTGTCGGTTCATCCGATGCCACGATGCATCTCAGGCAGAAGTCGAAGAAGTCTGTCCGGAAACCGTTTTCCGTAAACGGCTGGCGCAACAGCAGGCCGAGCAGCAGGCGGCGTTTCGTGCCGCTTGGCGTGCGCATTGCTTCGTCGATCAGTTCATTGTGCCTGGGGTAAAGCCATTGGTTGCTGTGGAGGTCGAAGTGTGCGAATACCCATGCCGCATTCTCCGCTATCCGTTTGTCTTCATCGAAGAGCAGGGTATAAAGGGCGGACTTCACGGGTTCATCCTCTATGCCCTGCGCATAAAAAGTGATTTCGTGAATGTCGTCTTCGTGAAGTCTGCCCGACAGCCGCTTCCGGAGAGTAGTGTAATTCATTTCTGCAATTTTTTTTGTCATTACGAAGTTAGTCAGTTCAAGCCGGTTCGCACGGGCTCTCTGTTCTTTCCTTACCGTGTAGCCCTGCCGCTCGAAAAACGGGCGTGCCGTGATGCTGACTTCTGAAATGATTTCGCCAGTTCCCCGGCCGCCTGCATAAGATTCCATTTCCGAGAGAAGGGCGGAGGCGATGCCTTTCCGCTGCCAGTCCTTGTGGATGAACATGGAGTGCAGATAGCCTTCGCCGTTGACGGATGCGAAGCCCACGATCTGCTTGCCGGCGTTCAGCGCAACAAGAAAGTGGAAGCGCGACAGCAGGTCTTCCCAATGCGCCGTGCTGTCGCCACATGAAGCCCAGTCCTTCACTTCTTCCGGCGTATAGCCTTTTGCGTTGACAGTGAGGACGGTATCCTGAAAAAGCCGGCGAAGCTCACGAATGTCTGCAACGGTTGCCGGCCTCAGGAAGCAATGGATCTTGTTCTTGCATTTCTCGGACATCTCTCGGAACGTTACGTTTCAGAACTGGAAGAATTTCTTTGCGTTATAGTAGCTGATGTCTTCTGTCATCTGCCGTACGCGTGCCATCTCGCAGAACGGAATTTCTCCGTTTTCCACGTCGTTTCCGAGCAGGTTGCACAATGTGCGGCGGAAATATTCATGGCGCGGATAGGAAAGGAACGACCGCGAGTCGGTGAGCATGCCCACAAAGCGGCTCAGCAGTCCGAGGAGCGAAAGGGCATTCATCTGTTTTTCCATGCCGTTCTTCTGGTCGAGGAACCACCAGCCGGAACCGAACTGTATCTTTCCGGGTACCGATCCGTCCTGGAAGTTGCCTATCATTGTGGCAATCATTTCGTTGGCGCATGGATTCAGGTT
The DNA here is from genome assembly GCF_030373775.1 of Bacteroides gallinaceum. Classification (NCBI taxonomy): domain Bacteria; kingdom Pseudomonadati; phylum Bacteroidota; class Bacteroidia; order Bacteroidales; family Bacteroidaceae; genus Bacteroides; species Bacteroides gallinaceum. Next base: position 197,686 of record NZ_JAUDEN010000004.1, read on the forward strand.
ATACAGGATTGTCTTTGTCAGTTTCCCTTCCGTATTCAGCCGGTCGAGGTATTTGGACAGGGACTTTGCCGTTGAAAACTCGCCGATCGAGTCAAAGCCGGTGTCCGGACCGATCAGCCTGAACATCTTGGTGTTGTTGTTTCGGATGGCTCCGTAGTGGAACTGCTGGGTCCATCCTGTTTCCCAGTCCATTTCGGCAAAGGCAACCAGCATGGCCGACTTGAACTTCAGCATTTCGCCGCGGGTCAGCTCTGTCCCTCCGTATACTTTGTCGAAGATGGCTTTGATCTCCGCTTCGGTATAGTCTTCTGCATAGAATTCTTCTACGCCGTGGTCAGAGAGCTTGCATCCTTGTTCGGCAAAGAATGCGTGCCGTTTGCGCAATGCGTCGATCATGTCGTCGAACGTTGAAATCCGGATGCCGCTGGCTTCAGACAGTTTCTCCATGTAGGCTCTAAACTCGGACGGCACCTCCACTGCCATGGCCTTGTCCGGACGCCAGGTAGGCAGCATCTTTATTTCAAATCCGCTCTTGCGGGTGGCTATGTGGTATTCGAGCGAGTCGGCAGGGTCATCGGTCGTGCACACGGTTTCTACACGGTAACGCCTCATCAGGTTCCGTGCGGAAAATTCGGGTGTCGCCAGTTTGGCGTTGCATTCGTCAAATATTTCGCGCGCTGTATCCGGATTCAGGGTCTTGGTGATTCCGAAAGCCGTTTTCAGTTCCAGGTGCGTCCAGTGATAAAGCGGATTCCGCAGCGTATAAGGAACGGTTCCCGCCCATTTCTCAAACTTTTCCCAGTCGGAAGCGTCCCCCGTGCAGTAGCGTTCTTCTACGCCGTTGCTTCTCATGGCCCGCCATTTATAGTGGTCGCCTCCAAGCCAGAGTTCGGTGATTGACTTGAACTGATAGTCTTCGGCCACCATCTTCGGGTCCAGGTGGCAGTGGTAGTCGATGATCGGCAGTTTGGCGGCATGGTTGTGATACAGATCCTGAGCAGTTTCAGTTTGCAGCAGGAAATTCTCGTCCATAAACTTTTTCATGATTGTTGTGTTTTTATCGTAGGTAGTAAATTCGTTTTTTCCGTTATCGGACACGAATGTATGAATTTTATTTTTAAATGCAAAATGTTTTGCTGCTGCAATGCCTGTGCTTTTGCAGTCCATGGGGAATATCGATTGGCGGATTGCTTGCTTTTGCGGATTTTTTTTCTTATCTTGGCGAAAAGGAGGAGAGCAGATGGGATGGAATGATGAACTATATCGTTTGGCCCCGGAAATTGCCGGCAAGCAATTGGAGCGGATCGGCACATTCAATCGGGGAAGGACGCGTGACAACGGGGTATACCTGATCAGTCTGGCTACAAAATACCGCCCTTATTATGCTTTGTGGCGGAAGTTTGCGCAGCGTGAAGTTCCGGTCTTTGTCCGCACGCTGGGAGTTGTGTTTGACCAGTCGGTCGACCGTGCGTTTGCCTTGCTGCAAAACTGCAATGTGGGGCTTGACATAGCTTCCGGTTCCGATCTTGAAGCTTTTTATGCCGAATCAGACACTGTCATTCCGTTCGGAAAATACAAAGGCAAGCATCTTTCTGAGATTTCTTACATTGACCCGTCGTATGTGTACTGGCTTGCAAACAAGTTTGTGGCAAGCAGCAAGAAGTATGACCGTCTGAAGGAGCTGGCCGGTTTTCTTGTCATCGTCCATTTCGAGTTTACGGTCCACAAGCCCCGCATCTCTTCGGTAAGCAAATTTGTCAGAAATGTCGGCGACAGGCTGAAAGACCTGGAACTGACTGTGCTTAACGTGCGCCTTCAGGTGGATACCTATAAGCCGGACTTCTTTGTAGACCAGAACGTGCTGGCGGCCGACCGTGACGGCAACCGCTTCACGTTTCTGATAAAAGCCGCCGCCGGAAGCCTGACTCCCAATGCCCTCAGTTGCCGGAGCCGGAAAGTGAACAGGTACGAAGTGCTGCGGGTGAAATCGGCTAAGGTGCTGGCGCATTATGAATCGCACGGGGTGCGCTATACGCGGCTGGGATATGTCAGGATCTATTGATCCGGTCTTTACGTTTGTCAGGGAAGGCTTCCATAGCCTTTCGCACGTAGTCTTTGCTCAGATCCGCGGGTTTCAGCACCCGGTTGTCATACTTGAGCAGGTCGATGTCTAACGGGACAAGCCCTTTGTCCTTGTCTTCGGGAGTGCGTCCGTTTTCCCTTTCTATCTCCTTGCAGATCCGGGCAACCTCGTTTGCTTCCAGGGTTGTCCTGAAGCAGGCAATCCGGTTGAGGTAGCTTGGCGTCTTCGACTGGTCCCCTTCGGGCAAAGTGTTTACGGCCTTTCCCCACCGGATGTCGGGAAACAGAAATCCCAGCGCCGTTTCCGCCTGTTTCAGATGGAGTTCGGCATTGGAGTTGGATCCCAGACACAGAAGGCAATGATGGGCTTTATTCATAAATCTGCTTGTTCTTCGTTTACGGCGGACGCAAATATATGCTTTTCTTCAGACATACGGAAATGAAAGTGCCGCAATTGGACAGGTTGAAAAATGATTCGTCATCTTGATCAAAAGACCGCGGTCTTTTACCTGAAATTACCCGTTATCTTGATCAAAATTACCCGTTATCTTAAATTGCTGATTGCATCATTCTTTAAGGCCTGTTTGACAAATTTATCGGGAATACCGCATGCCGCCCAATCCGGCTTTTTTATTCGGGAGTGATTTCGTTGGGCGAGGGAAGCTGCTTCCAGCCCTCTCCGAAAGTGTCGTAAGCGTCTGTGACCACGACGAAGGCCCGCGGATCGGCCTGCTTGATCTTCAGTTTCACGCCCGCCACTTCCTTGTAGCTGACAACAAGAAAAAGCATTTCTTTGTCTGCTCCTGAATACAGTCCGCTGCTTTTGATGTATGTTGCCGTGCGGTCGAGGTCTTTCAGGATATAGTCATGCAGTTCAGTCATTTTTTTGTCGCTGATGACAAAAATCAGCTTGTCGTTCTTTGATCCGTTTATGACGTATGCAATGACACGGGATATGATATAGATGGCAATCAACGAATAGAAGGACAGATGCCATGAAGGTTGCGAAGAGCCGTCCGCGCTGCCGATTCCGAATCCGATGACAAGCAGTCCGAAGCACACAACCGTTCCGTCAACAAACAGAATCGCGTGCGAAAACCGGATGTGGCAGTATTTCTGGAGAAACATTCCCACGATGTCGCTTCCGCCGGTGGTTGCCTGATTGCGTATGACGATGCCGGTTCCAATTCCTATCAGTACGGAACCGATGATGCAGGTAAGCATCAGATGCTCGGACAAGTCCATGCTTCCTCCCAGCAGCTGCGCCGGATCGAGCGCCTGCAATGCTTCTTTGCTGGGGTATGCGAGTCTGGAAATCAGGTTCATGAGCAGGGGAGTGGTCAGTGCGGCCGCAATCGTTCTTCCTCCCAGCTTTGCGCCGAGAAAAATGACTGACAGTATGAGCAGGGGAATGTCGAACATGTATCCGAAAGTACCCACCTGGATTGACGGAAAAAGGTTGTGCAGCACGATGCTTGCGCCATAAACTCCTCCCGGCACGATGTTGTAAGGGTTGATAAAGAAGACAAAGCCGGCGGCCAGTATGGTACAGCCCGCCAGTATCTGAATCCACGAAAATACTGTTTGTTTCATAAACTCCATTTTTATGCAGCAAATATACAAAACTATTTCCGAATAATGAAATGAAGCGGGCGGATTGATTTGGACATAAAAAAGGGGATGCGCCCTTTTCGCTTTCAGATTGCGGCACATCCCCTCTATTCCGATGAGAATCGATTAGTGGATTTCAATCACACGGTTGACTTTGGCTTTTTCTTCGGGAGTACGTTTCGGAAGATCAATGGTCAACACACCGTCGCTGACATTTGCGTTGATGTTTTCTTTCTCCACATCGTCCGGAATAACCAGCCTCTGTTCGAATTTTGAGTATGAGAACTCGCGGCGCAGATACTTCTTGTTTTCCTTGTCCTCTTCTTTCGACTCATTCTTCTTTTCCATTGAAATGACCAGTTCGTTGTCTTCACTCAAATGGATGTTGAAATCGTCTTTTGTCATACCCGGAGCAGCTACTTCAACCTTGTAGTCTTTGTCGCTTTCGATGACATTGATTGCAGGAGCTGTAGCGTTGGCTCTTACCATCCAGTCGTTATCAAAGAAATCATTAAAGATACTCGGTAACCAGTTCTGACTGTAATTTTTTCTAGTCGGCATCATAGTTGTAATCTCCTATTTTTAATTGTTATACATTCAATTTGTTTTTTAATCCCTCTGCCTTTCGGCTTCGGAATTCACCCATTAAATTGCAAAGACTGTGCCTTTTGACATAATGTCACTTTCCAGGCCAGAGCATTTCACATTTCGGATAATTCTTTAAACAAATTGTCGGCCTATTTAATTCTGTGCAAACTTTATTAGCCAAATTCATGGAGGGAAGCGTTTGTCAAAATGTCGTTTATAGTGTCGTTATGTCAGAAAAGTGTTGCTTGAATCACAAGAAAAAGGTATATTTGCAGGGAAAGAACATTTATATAACAGGTATAAGATATGAAAAAGTCAATGATTCTGTTGGCCGGTGCAGTCATGATACTGGCTTCGGCCTGTGGCGGATCAGCCAAGAAGCAGGCGGCAGACGAGGCCGACTCCATTACAGCCACGGTATATATGGGAGTAAAGACAATCCGGCTGGACAGTGTAAAAGCTACCTGGATCCGCGACAACAGCCACGATAAGCTGATGCCCGTAGGGTTGTTTGACCAAAATGCATCGCAGCTTGCCGATTCCTTGGGGCTGAAAGACGGCATTCCTTCGTCGGTCAGTACGTTTCTGGTAGAAACAGGCGGAAAGCGGATTCTTTTCGATACGGGGGTGGGGGCTTCAGACAGCCAGCTTCAGACCGGACTGAAGGCCTTGGGAATTGCTCCGGACGAGGTGGAATACCTGTATCTCACTCATTTTCACGGCGACCATATCGGCGGTATGATGAAAGGCGACACCGTGGTGTTTGCGAAAGCGCAAGTATATGCCTCAAAAGCGGAATATGACGCATGGATGAAAATGGATGCGGAGAAGAAAGCGCAGGTGGTGAAAACGATGGAAGCGTATAAGGACAGGCTCCATCTGTTCGAGTTCGGGGATGAACTTCCGGGACATGTCATGGCTATCAAGGCTGCCGGGCACACGCCGGGACATACGGCGTATCAGATCGGCAAGCTGCTGGTTGTTGGAGATTTGATGCATGGAGCTGCGTTGCAGACGGTGAATCCTGATATCTGCGCTTCCTACGATATGGACAAGCAGGAGGCCGTAGCCACTCGCCGGATTCTGCTTGACTATGCAAGGAAGAACGGACTCACGATGGCCGGCATGCATCTGCCCATGCCGGCGTTCAGATAATGAGGTCAGCGTGCCGCCGCTTCTTCGTTCGCGAAACTGATGGCGCGGTTCAGATAAGCGATGAAAGGCTTTGTCGTGCGGAACGCATCAATGGTGCGTTCCAGCAGATTCCCTTTCAGCATGAAATCCTTCCCCGGTTCGTAGACCAGGCAATAGGTGCGGTACATCAGGTAAGGAGAGAAAGGTGCGTCTTTGGGGAATCCGTTGGGCACTCTTTTCAGCATGTCGGAATTGTCGAGGCTGAACAGGGGAGCCTGTCGGAGCGTCTTTTCAAACTCTCCATTATCGTTGCAGATGTCTTCGCGGAGAATCCGGAGCGCTTTGGGGTTGAAACAGTAATCCCCTGAGGCAAGCATGTTTCCGCCCGGATAACCCGCTTCGTGCGGACCGATCTGAAAATAATAGCCCGAGAATCCGGATTTTTTCCCTCCCGGGCAGATGAATGCGCCCATGTGGCATTTGTATGGCCGCTTGTCGGGAGAGAAACGGGTGTCGCGGTAGATGCGGTAGGTGCATTCCTTGGCGGTCAGTCCGCTGACAGACTCATCGAATCCGGCTATGCCGGCAATCAGCTTTTCAGTGAATCCGTTGAACTTTTCCTGCGCCGCAAGATAGTCGCTTTTGTGTTCGTGAAACCATTCCCGGTTGTTGTTTTTCTCCAGCCGAGATAAAAACTCAATTATTTCTTTCATCTTGTTTCTTTTTTGAGATACCGGGGCGGGTGGACAGCCGTTTCCCGATATGCGGTTTTTCTTCTGCAAAAATAACGTTTTATCGGATGGGATATTCTCTCTCGGATAAAAAATGTATATTTGTCAGGAAATAACAAACTGGAATATATGATGAAGTTCGGAAAGAAATGGCGGATCGTTTCCGCAGCAGTTATAGGCGTTATCGCCCTGGGGTTTATTTTCTGGCCGAAGCCGAAAGCCGGCGACGAGCCTGATGAAGTGGAGGTGACCGATTCGGCGGAAGTTGAACGGCTGGTGCTGGAATATGGAATACCGGTGGACCGTTACAAGGTGGATTACGGAATCGTGGAGCGCAACCAGAACCTTTCGTCCATCTTGTCTAACCACGGGCTGACATCGAGGAATATCCATGATCTGAATGAGAAGGCAAAAGACGTGTTTGACGTGCGGAAGATACGCGACGGACAGGCCTATGCGGTTTTCAAGACCAAGGACAGCATCCCGCAGACCATGTTTTTCGTTTATGAGGAAACTCCGAAGTCATACGTAGTGTTTGATCTGCGGGGAGATTACCGGGTGTATAGGGGAGAGAACCCGGTGGAATGGAAGCAGAAGGAAATCAGAGGCAGGGTAGAGTCTTCACTGTGGCTTGCCATGGAGAAGTGTGACGCCTCGCCGTTGCTGGCGCTTGTGCTTTCCAATATCTACGGATGGTCTATCGACTTTTTCAGCCTTCAGAAAGAAGATGAGTTCAGGGTGGTTTACGAGCAGGAGTGTGTAGACGGCAAGGAACTTGACAATTTTCATGTGCTTGCCGCTTCTTTCCGCCATTCGGACAGCACATATTATGCCATCCCTTTCACTCAGGACGGAGAGGAACTGTACTATGGCGTGACAGGGAACAGTCTGGAGGGGGCGTTTCTGAAAGCTCCGCTCGACTTCTACCGCATTACGTCGAGGTTCTCCAACAGCCGCTTCCATCCGGTGCTCCGCCGTTACCGCGCGCACCACGGAGTGGACTATGCGGCGCCCAAAGGGACTCCGGTCTATGCGATCGGCAACGGAAAAGTCATAGCCAAAGCCTATCAGCCGAACGGTGCGGGAAACTACCTGAAAATTCGCCACAACAGCGTGTACGTCACAACCTACATGCATCTGTCGCGCTTTGCGAAAGGCATCAAGGTGGGATCGGCCGTAAAGCAGAAGGAAGTGATCGGCTATGTCGGATCGACGGGACTTTCAACGGGGCCGCATCTTGACTTCCGCGTGTTTGAGAACGGAAAGCCCATCAACCCGCTTCTCATCAAGTCGCAGCCCAAAAAGCCGGTCAAGCCTGAGCTGATGCCTCAGTTCGTGTCGCTGCGCGATTCATTGGTAAGGCGGTTGGAGGCCATGGCCGATTCCGTGGCCGGATAATGCCTGCCGGATTACGACTTGTTGAGTATCACCAGGGCTGCGATGACTCCTGGTATCCATCCGAAGAGCGTGAGAATGAACACGATAAGTATGGAGCCGCAGCCTTTGTCGAATACGGCCAAAGGCGGAAAAATAATCGAGAGAATCACTCTGAAAACTGACATAATCTAATTAATTTGGGGTTAATGGTTTCAAAGGTAGATTTTTTTTGTGAACCAGCAAATTTTTTGTCAGATGAATCGGATTTTGAAGTTTTTATCTGTTATATGCATTATGACTGCACATGTTATTCCTTCATTTTCGCAGGCGGGCGGCGAAATACGCCGGCCTGCGGTGGCGGGACGCTTCTATCCCGCTGATCCTGATACGCTGAGGTCAGAGGTGAACCGTTTTCTGTCGGAGGCCGGAACGGACAGTATATCAAGCGTCCGGGCCATTATTGTTCCCCATGCCGGCTATGTATTTTCTGGTGCTACGGCTTCGAAGGCTTATGCCTGCATTGCTCCGTCTGCGCATTACCGCCGCGTGTTTCTGCTGGGTCCCAGCCACCGGGCAGCGTTCGACGGAGCCTCTGTCAACGGTGCCAGTCCGGCTTATGCGACTCCGCTCGGAGAGGTTAAGGTCGATCAGGAAACATGTGAAAGGCTGGCGCATTCGGACGATGTGTTCTGCTATTTGCCTCAGGCGCATCAGAAAGAACATTGCCTGGAGGTGCAGCTGCCTTTTCTCCAGCAAAGGCTTCAGAGCGTTCCGCCTATTGTGCCTGTCATTGTGGGAACACAGCGGATTGAAAAACTGGAACGTGTGGCTCAAGCTTTGCTGCCTTATTTTACATCCGAGAACCTGTTTGTCATCAGCAGCGACTTTTCTCACTATCCTCCTTATGCGGATGCCTGCAAGGCGGACAAGGCAACGGGAGATGCCATTCTTTCAGCATCGGTGGAAAATTTCATGCGTGCCATTGCCGGCAACTCGTCGCACGGTTATCAGAACCTGCTGACCAGTGCCTGCGGACAGGCTCCCATAGCCGTACTGTTGCTGATGATGCAGCAAACTCCCGGTCTGCAAATGAAGCATCTGGGCTACTGCAATTCGGGCGATTCGCCTTACGGCGGACGTGACGAGGTGGTAGGCTACCATGCGTTTGCCGTGTCGGAGGGCGGCGGCGGAAAAACCTTCAGGCATGTCAGTGATACGTTTTCGCTGCGTGCTGCGGAGAAGGCCGAACTGCTGCGGATAGCCCGCAAGAGCATTGAGAATGAACTGGAAGGGAAGATGGAACTGCCGTATGATTCTGCACGTCTGACAGACACGCTGAAGATGAACTGCGGTGCATTTGTCACCCTTCACCTGAACGGAAAGCTGCGCGGATGCATCGGTATGCTGGCGGGCAGGCGTCCGCTTTATCTCACCGTATCGGACATGGCGCGGGCGGCGGCTTTCGAAGATGCCCGCTTCAGGCCTGTGACGCTTGAAGAGATGAAGGATGTGCGCATCGACATTTCTGTGCTTTCTCCGCTGAGAAAGATTCATTCCGTTGAGGAGTTTGAACTGGGAAAGCATGGCATCTTCATGGTGAAGGATGCGCGCAGCGGCACCTTCCTGCCGCAGGTGGCCGAAGAAACGCATTGGACGAAGGAGGAGTTTCTGGGGCATTGCGCGCGCGACAAGGCGGGCATCGGATGGAACGGCTGGCGAAGTGCCGAACTTTATGTATACGAAGCGGAGGTCTTTGATGAAGGCGAGGTTGAATAAGCAGCAGATACCCTGTCGTGAAGCGGAGTATTATGAGCGGTGCGCTGACGGAACGGCCGTGTGCCGTCTTTGCCCGCACAACTGCCGCTTGAAGGAAGGTGCCCGCGGGCATTGCAGAAGCAGGATGAACCGTGAGGGCAGACTGTGGACCGACGCATACGGCAAGGTTTGTGCCGTGCAGGTTGATCCGGTGGAGAAGAAGCCGCTGCTCCACTTTCATCCCGGCGATGACTGCCTTTCGCTTGCCGCGGCAGGCTGCAACCTGTCGTGCAGGAACTGCCAGAACTGGCGTATCTCGCAGGCAGCTCCGGACGAACTGGACTTCCGCTGTCTGGCACCGGACGATGTGGTTGCTTTGGCGGAGAAAGCCTCCTGCCGGCTTGTGGCCTATACATATACAGAACCGCTTACATACCTTGAGTATACCCGCGACTGTGCCCGCGCCTGCAGCGAAGCCGGGCTGCAGAACATTCTGGTCACGGCAGGCTATGTAAACGAAGCACCGCTGAAGGATCTGCTGCCGTATGTGAGCGCAGCGAATGTCGACTTGAAATCTTTTTCTGACAATCTGTACAAATCGGTCTGCGGCGCTTCGCTCGCACCCGTCCTCCGTTCGCTGGAACTGATGAAGGAGGCAGGGGTGTGGATTGAGATAACCAACCTGCTGATTCCGGGCGTGAACGATGACATGGAAATGATACGGCGCATGTGCCGTTGGCTTGCGGCTCATGGCTTTGGAGAGAATCCGCTGCATTTTACCCGTTTCTTTCCGCAATACCGCATGAGCGAACTGTACCCGACTCCCGTACGGACGCTGGTTCGGGCGCGTGAGGTGGCGGCTGAATGCGGAATCCGCCATGTTTATCTGGGAAATGTGTAGCGGCACAAAAATCCGGAAATGCGGGCGCAGCGGGCAGAGCTGTGGAATAAAAAACGGTATG
>NZ_JAUDEN010000040.1:0-18336 GCF_030373775.1 Bacteroides gallinaceum
GTGAGAGGTCGGAAAACGAAAGTAGGAAGAAAACTGCTTCGTTTTCCTCCTACTCGATTCTATAGGGCAGATAATAAATATGTGTAGAGATACAAATTAAATTTTTAAAAAACTTGCCTTGCGGCGATTTTCTTTTGACAATAATTCAGAAATGGATGTAATAGGATTGTAATATTGTTTTGTTTTTACTCAAAAATGTATCAATGTGATATTGTTTTTGCGGATTGTTGTGTATATTTGCATCGTTTTAATGCAATATTCATTTTTATGTGTGGAATCGTTGGATATATTGGAAACCGCCACGCTTATCCCATTCTGATTGAAGGGCTGAGGCGTTTGGAATATCGTGGTTATGACAGTGCAGGTGTTGCACTGATGAGCGACTCTTGCCATTTGAATATATATAAATCGTTGGGCAAGGTCGCTGATCTGGAGCGTGTGGCTGAAAAGCAGGATGTGACCGGCCGTATGGGCATTGCTCACACTCGCTGGGCTACGCATGGTGAACCAAGCACAGTCAATGCTCATCCGCATTGTTCGTCTGATGGCAATTTGGCTTTGGTTCATAACGGCATTATTGAGAATTATGCGGCACTGAAAGAGAAACTGGCAGCTAAGGGGTATACGTTTAAAAGCAGTACAGACACGGAGGTTCTGGTGCAGCTGATAAGTTATATACAGAATCAGGGCAATCTGGATTTGCTGACGGCTGTGCAGTTGGCTTTGCGTGAAGTGGTCGGGGCTTATGCCATTGCCGTAATCGACAGAAGGTGCCCTGACGAGATTATTGCGGCCCGCAAGAGCAGCCCTTTGGTTGTAGGGATAGGCAAGGATGAATTCTTTCTTGCCTCCGATGCAACTCCCATGGTTGCTTATACCAACAAGGCTGTGTATCTTGAAGATGGAGAGATTGCCGTATTGCATGCTGGCATGCCTTTGCGGATTGTTAACCTGAATAATGTGGAATGTTCGCATGAAGTTCAGATTATTGCCATGAATATTGGCCAGTTGGAGAAAAACGGTTTTCCGCATTTCATGCTTAAGGAAATTTATGACCAGCCCGGATGTATAAGCGACTGCATGGGCGGAAGGGTTAATCCCGATGCGGGAACGGTGACACTGTCTGCCGTTTCCAACTTTAAGGAGCGCCTGGCCGGCGCCCATCGTTTTATTATCGTTGGCTGCGGAACTTCCTGGCATGCCGGCCTTATCGGGAAGCAGTTGATAGAAAGCTTCTGCCGTGTGCCTGTCGAGGTGGAATATGCGTCTGAGTTCCGTTACCGTAACCCTGTCATTTCTTCGGATGATGTGGTGATTGCCATTTCGCAGAGCGGCGAAACAGCCGATACGCTGGCTGCTGTTGAACTGGCCAAAGAGAAAGGTGCGTTTATTTATGGGATATGCAACGTAGTAGGCTCGTCGATAGCCCGCGCTACTGATACGGGTTCCTACATTCATGTGGGGCCGGAAATAGGTGTCGCTTCAACCAAGGCGTTTACCGGTCAGGTCATGGTGCTTGCATTGTTGGCTTTGCTTCTCGGAAAGGAAAAAGGCATTGTTTCTGAGGAAGAATATCATCAGACTGTAGCCGGACTGGTGGAAATCCCCGGCAAGATGCGGGAAGTGCTGAAGCAGGACAGTCTTATCGCAGACTTTTCCAAGATGTTTACCTATGCGCGCAACTTCATTTATCTGGGCCGGGGATATGCTTTCCCAGTGGCTCTTGAAGGGGCGCTGAAGCTGAAGGAAATCTCGTATATTCATGCCGAGGGCTATCCGGCCGCAGAGATGAAGCATGGTCCGATCGCTCTTGTAGATGCAGAGATGCCTGTGGTGGTAATTGCGGCGCAATCGGCACTGTATGACAAGGTGCTCAGTAACATTCAGGAAATCAAGGCCAGAAAAGGAAGGGTCATTGCCGTTGTGACCCGAGGCGATACCGAAATAAAGAAGCTGGCAGACTATTGCATTGAGTTGCCGGATACGTTGGAGTGTCTGCTTCCTTTGGTAGCTTCTATTCCGCTGCAGCTTCTGGCTTATCATATAGCTGTATATAGAGGAATGGATGTTGACCAGCCTCGTAACCTGGCGAAGTCGGTTACGGTCGAATAGGAAAGGCATGACGGAATTTGGTTGTAAAAAGGCGATGTCATGTTGACCGAAGTGAAATATCTTGCATGCATCAGCTTATGTTTCCGAGATTGACTTCGTCGGGCGTTGTTTCTTTGCTTTGCTCGGGATGTGAGGATGAAAGTTGACTTGTGTTTTGGCATACCCTCTTGTCTGGAGAGTGAAAAAGCAGACGGATTTCAGGAGGATGCACAGGCGCATTCTCTTGAAACCCGATGTTGCATCAAAGCCGTTTCAGGGCAATTTTTATGACCTTCTCAACGGGAGCTTCCGGTTCTTCTTTCAGAATTGCCGAAACAACCTTTTGCGAAGGTGCCTGGGCAAATCCCAGCATGGTCAGCGCAGCCACGGCTTCTTCATAAATTTCGCTGTGTACGACTGTGCTGATGGTATTTGCCGGAGCCGACGGACTGATGCCGATGGAGGAGATTTTATCTTTCAGCTCTACGATGATGCGCTGGGCTGTCTTCAGTCCGATGCCTTTTACAGTTTTCAGCAGCTTGTCGTTTCCGTTGCTGATCACATTGCACAGTTCGGCTGGTGACAATGCCGATAAAATCATGCGTGCGGTGTTTCCTCCTATTCCGGATACTGAGATCAGCATCAGGAACAGTTCGCGTTCTTCTTTAGTAGCGAATCCGTAGAGTACGTATGCGTCTTCGCGGATAGCTTCATAAATGTAAAGTTTGACGTTTCTTTTTCCTTGGACGGCAGAATAGGTGTTGAGTGAAATATTGATGGCATAGCCCAAGCCGTTGCAGTCGACGACCGCCAGTGCCGGCGTTTCTTCTACAAGTTCTCCTTTGATATATTCAATCATGATTTTTTGATTAATCGTAAATTGCAGGCAAAAATAGCTATAAAAAACTTATAAATTGTAAGTATAGGCAGGATATTTGAAAAAACGCTTCTTTCTTCTTTTTTAGAATAGTTCTGCTTTTGTATTTTTGCAGCGTTGAAAGAAACCGATTATTAAATAATATCAATAAGAAAGATGAAAAAGATTAGAGCAGCCGTCGTTGGTTACGGCAATATCGGAAAGTTTACGCTGGAAGCGCTTGAGGCCGCTCCCGATTTTGAAGTGGCAGGTATCGTACGCCGTCATGGGGCAGAAAACAAGCCGGCAGAGCTGGCCGATTATGAAGTGGTGAAAGACATCAGGGAACTGAAGGATGTAGATGTGGCTATTTTGGCTACTCCGACTCGCAGTGTAGAGCAATATGCAAAAGAAATTCTGGCTCTCGGCATCAATACGGTCGACAGCTTTGACATTCATACGCAGATTACCGGCTTGCGCCGTTCGTTGGGCGAAGTGGCCAAAACGCACAATGCGGTTTCGGTGATTTCTGCCGGCTGGGATCCGGGAAGCGATTCGGTTGTCCGCACGTTGCTGGAGGCAATCGCTCCGAAGGGAATCACTTACACCAACTTCGGTCCGGGACGCAGCATGGGACATTCGGTAGCCGTTCGTGCCATCGACGGTGTGAAGGATGCGCTGTCGATGACCATTCCGGTGGGAACAGGCATCCATCGCCGTATGGTTTATGTGGAGCTGGAGGAAGGAGCTGACTTCAAGACCGTGGAGGCGGCTATCAAGTCTGATCCGTATTTTGTGAATGATGAAACGCATGTGAAGCAGGTGGCTTGCGTGGACGACTTGAACGATGTGGGTCACGGTGTGAACCTTGTCCGTAAAGGCGTTTCGGGAAAGACGCATAACCAGCTGTTCGAGTTCGACATGAAGATCAACAATCCTGCCCTGACAGCTCAGGTTCTGGTGTGCGTGGCACGTGCTTCCATGCGCCAGCAGCCGGGATGCTATACCATGATTGAAATTCCTGTTGTCGATCTGCTTCCGGGCGACCGTGACGAGTGGATTGCACATCTGGTGTGATAAGATTTGTCTGCCGTGTAGCAGTCGGCTGATTGCCGTGCGGCTGCTTTCCGTTACCCTGCAACAGTTGGAGGATTGTTGCAGGGTAATTTATTTTGTTTCGCAGGAAATGATTATTTTTGCGTAGATCAAATCGGTGCAGCTATGAAAACAATGCAGCTTTTACTTGCCGGATGCCTGCTTGCCTTGACGGGATGTGCAGGCAGGCGGCAAGCAAGCAATCCGCAGGCAGTTGCTGACACAGTTCAGACAGTGCAGGAAGATACGGCTCTCCGGAGCATGGAAGACAGTCTGGCGTCCGGCCAGAAGTTGGGAGGCGGAAAGTTTCTTTCCGAAAAGGAGCTGGACGCTTTGCAGGAAGAAATATGGAAGCGTTTGCGGATGCCTGAGAATAAGGCGGTACGCGCCAATGTGTCGATGTCGGGAGTCGGCTTGCAGGAAGTGACGTTCTGGCTTGTGATGAATACCCCCGAACGGAGGAAAGAGTTTCGCGAGAAGATAATGGACGCTCCCTGTCTTCGGTTTGAAGGTTCTGACGGAAACGAACCGTGCACGAAAGTCGGTACGTCTGATACGTTGGGTATCCGCCTGGAACCGTTTTCTCCTTCCTTTCCGGCCGAGTCCGAAAAGGCTTTTTTTGCATTGCATAACTGGAGCGGCATGAAGCTTACATACGGTGCCCGCTATTCGCTGGCTTGCGAACGGAACGGACGGTGGTACGTTCTTCCTCTCCGAGGATCGTTTGTTGATTTGGGTTATGTGCTTTCTCCGGGGGATAGCGCGACGTTTGAGGCGAATCTGCTTCCTGACGTACATCCCAACAAGCCTGGCCGTTACCGTTACTTTAAAGAGGTAAGTGTGGGAGAAAGCCGCCGGAAAATATTGATGATGGCGGAGTTTCGTTTGAAATGAGCCGTGCCGGGCCGCCAGGCAAGCCGGAAGAGCGGACAAAAGATCTGTCCTGTTTTAATTTTTAACAGAACTTCTGCCATAGTACAATCGCTTTTTTGTTCCTTTGCAGAAAATAATTGTAAAAAAGAAGAAACGAAATGACTTTAGCAAGTATTGTATGGGATGTAGATCCCGTCATGTTACATCTTGGTTCGATCGAAATCCGCTGGTATGGACTGATGTGGGGATTGGGTTTCATATTGGCATACGAAATCGTGTCGCGCCTGTTCAAGAAAGAAGGCTATCCCGACAGTTGGGCCGACAAACTGTTTATATACTGCATCGTAAGCAGTGTGGTAGGCGCGCGCTTGGGCCACTGCCTGTTTTACGAGTGGGATTATTACGGAGCGCATCCGCTGGAAATCCTGAAAATATGGAAGGGAGGACTGGCCAGTCACGGCGGGGTGTTCCTGCTGATTCTGGCACTGGTGTGGTATTCGAAGAAAGTGACGAAGAAGAGCGTATGGTGGCTGTTCGATCGCATGATACCTGCCGTGGCAGTCGTGTGCATGTGCATCCGTTTCGGAAACCTGATGAACTCCGAGATATTCGGCTATCCCACCTCATTGCCGTGGGGTTTCGAATTTGTGCGTTCGCGCGAGTGGCAGGAACTTTATAACCGTGACGGGGTTGCGCAGCCCTGCCATCCGACCCAGATTTACGAAATGCTCTATTGCCTGGTAGCTTTTGTCGTTTCGTGGGTGATGTATCATAAATACCTTCTTCAGAAATATATCGGGCTTATCACCGGCGTGTCTTTGCTGATATTCTTCGGCTCCCGTTTCGGACTGGAGTTCATGAAGAATCCGCAGGTGGCGGAAGAAGCGGACATGATGCTGAACATCGGCCAGTGGCTCAGCGTTCCTCTCATTCTTTTGGGCGCATATCTGATAGCCACCTGCAGAAAGCGGAAAGAAGCCTTCTGATATTTTTCCGGTCAGTTATTTGCTGCCGGCAAAAGCGTTCCGTCGTTTCATAAAAATGGCGGAACGCATTTTTATGCTCTTGTCCGGGCGAAGGCTTTCGTTCCGGTTGGGTAAAAGTCGGACTTCCCGTACAAAATCTTTATTTCCAGCCTGAAGATAAAAAATGTTTCTTTTTTGTGCGTGCAGGCGTTGCTGAAATGTTTCTTGATATAGCATAAATGTTGCGGAGAAACAAATTTGAATATGGGGGAAACATTCTTTTCATTGTTTTTCATTCCAATGTGATACATTTGCGGTGTTCGAATTTGAACAAGCTGATGATAAAACAATGTTTAACAATTAAAATTTAATGCGTAATGAAAGGCATAAAAAGAACATTCCTCTTTGCGTTTTTCCTTATGGGACTATGCGCGACGCTCCATGCCCAGAACATGCAGGTGAGCGGGACAGTGGTTGCCAAGGCGGACGGATTGCCCGTCATCGGTGCTTCTGTAATAGAAGTAGGCAATACACAAAATGGCATTGTCACAGATCTGGACGGTAAGTTTACCTTGACAGTGAAACAAGGTTCCGAGATTTCTGTTTCATACGTTGGATGCAAGCCCCAGACGCTAAAGGCGCAGGCAGTGATGAACATCATTCTGGAAGAAGATTCCGAAATGTTGGATGAAGTGGTGGTGACAGGCTATACAACTCAACGCAAAGCTGACTTGACGGGTGCCATTTCGGTGGTTGATATGGACGAGTTGTCAAAGACCAATGAGAACAACCCGATGAAAGCCTTGCAAGGCCGTGTGCCGGGTATGAACATTACGGCTGACGGTAATCCGAGCGGTTCCACTACTATCCGCATCCGCGGTGTCGGTACGTTGAACAATAATGATCCGCTCTATATCATAGACGGAGTTCCTACTAAAGCAGGTATGCACGAACTGAACGGAAACGACATTGAGTCAATCCAGGTTTTGAAGGATGCGGCTTCCGCTTCCATCTATGGTTCGCGTGCAGCAAACGGCGTTATCATCATTACTACTAAGAAGGGAAAGGAAGGGAAGCTGAGCGTGACTTTCGACGCTTCTGTTTCTGCCTCCATGTACACGAACAAGATGGAAGTGCTGAATGCGGAGGAATACGGCAGGGCGATGTGGCAGGCATACGTCAACGATGGTCAGGATCCGAACACCAATCCGTTGGGCTACAAATACAGTTGGGGATATGATGCCAACGGTTATCCTCAGCTGAATGGCATCAGCATGTCCCGTTTCCTTGATTCAGACCATACCGTTCCTTCTGCCGATACAGATTGGTTTGACGAAACTACCCGTACAGGAGTGATTCAGCAATATAACGTATCTGTAAGCAACGGATCGGAAAAAGGTTCTTCTTTTTTCTCTTTGGGGTATTATAAAAACAAAGGTATTATCAAGGAAAGTGATTTCGAACGCTTTTCTGCCCGTATGAACTCGGATTACAAGCTGATAGGCGATATTCTGACTATTGGAGAACATTTTACATTGAACCGTACTTCAGAGGTACAGGCTCCGGGTGGTTTCTTGGAGAACGTGCTTCAGTTCAACCCCTCTTTACCTGTATATGACATCAACGGAAATTTTGCCGGTCCGGTGGGTGGCTATCCCGACCGTGAGAATCCGGTAGCTCGTCTGCAGCGTAATGCGGATAACCGTTATACTTATTGGCGTATGTTCGGTGATGCTTATATTAATCTGAACCCGTTCAAAGGTTTCAATATTCGTTCTACTTTTGGCTTGGACTATGCTCAGAAACAGCAGCGTATTTTTACTTATCCTATAACGGAGGGCAATGTCGCCAACGACAGAAATGCAATCGAGGCCAAACAGGAGCATTGGACCAAATGGATGTGGAATGCGGTAGCTACCTACAACCTGGAAATCGGCAAGCATCGTGGAGATGTGATGGCCGGTGTTGAGTTGAACCGTGAAGATGACAGCTGGTTTTCAGGCTATAAAGAAGATTTTGCGATTCTCACCCCTGACTATATGTGGCCGAATGCCGGTGTCGGAACTGCACAGGCTTACGGTAAGGCTGAAGGTTATTCTCTGGTGTCTTTCTTCGGTAAATTGAATTATACGTATGCTGACAAGTATTTGTTTTCAGTGACAGTGCGTCGGGACGGTTCTTCCCGTTTTGGCAGAAATAACCGTTATGCGACATTCCCTTCTGTATCAGCCGGCTGGCGTATCAGTCAGGAGAAATTTATGAAAAATCTGACGTGGTTGGATGACTTGAAGGTCCGCGCTTCATGGGGACAGACCGGTAATCAGGAAATTTCCAACATCGCCCGTTATACTATTTATGTTCCGAATTACGGTACTTCTGCTTTCGGAGGTCAGACTTACGGAACTTCATACGATATTGCCGGTGTCAATGGCGGAAGCATTCTTCAATCCGGATTTAAACGTGACCAGATTGGGAATGACGATATCAAATGGGAAACCACAACACAGACTGACCTTGGATTGGATTTCTCTCTTTTCAATCAGAGCTTGTATGGGTCATTCGACTGGTATTGGAAGAAGACCACTGACATTCTTGTACAGATGGCAGGTATTGCTGCTATGGGCGAAGGCAGTTCGCAATGGATCAATGCCGGTGAAATGGAAAACAAAGGTTTTGAATTCAACATCGGTTACCGCAATACAACCGCTTTCGGTCTGAAATACGATTTGAATGCGAATATCTCGGCTTACCGTAATAAGATTACAGCTCTTCCTGCTACTGTCGCTGCCAACGGAACGTTCGGAGGAAATGGAGTGGAAAGTGTAATCGGTCACCCGAACGGTTCACAGGTCGGTTATGTAGCCGACGGTATTTTCAAATCGCAGGAAGAAATTGACAATCATGCGGCTCAGGAAGGCGCTGGGCTGGGACGTATCCGATGGAGAGACCTTGACGGCAATGGTGTAATCAATGAATCAGACCAGCAATGGATTTATGATCCGACCCCTGCTTTCAGCTACGGCTTGAATATCTATCTTGAATATAAGGGCTTTGATTTGACCATGTTCTGGCAGGGTGTTCAGGGTGTGGACGTTATCAGTGACTTGAAGAAAGAAACTGATTTGTGGAGCGGACTGAATATTGGTTTCCTGAACAAGGGCAAGCGTGTGCTTGATGCCTGGTCACCCACGAATCCGGATTCGGATATTCCGGCATTGTCCCGTGACGACATCAATAATGAAAAACGTGTGTCAACTTATTTTGTGGAAAATGGTTCTTTTTTGAAACTCCGTAATATTCAGTTGGGATATAATGTACCCGAAAAATGGGCACAAAAAATGAAGATGGAAAGACTCCGTCTGTATGTTAGTGCCCAGAATGTGCTTACAATCAAGAGCAAAGAATTTACGGGGGTTGATCCTGAAAATCCGAACTTCGGCTATCCGATTCCGATGAATCTGACTTTTGGTGTCAATGTTAGTTTTTAACCAATTAAAAATTGAGGATTATGAGAAAAATATTATATACGACTGTTTTGGGATTGGCTCTCGTTTGTGCCGGCTGCTCTGATTTCTTGGAAGACCAGGTGCCTCAAGGGACGATTGATAACGAAACATTGCAGAATCCTGAATATGTGGACAATTTGATAATTTCCGCTTATGCAATATGGATTACGGCGGAAGACATCAACTCTTCTTTCACAATGTGGAATTATGATGTCCGTTCGGATGACGCTTATAAAGGTGGAAACGGAACGGAAGATGGTGATGTGTTCCATACGTTGGAGATTTCACAAGGTATCATGACTACGGCCTGGAATATCAGTGACATGTGGCAGCGTCTTTACAACTGTATCTCGCGCGCCAATACCGCGTTGCAGTTGTTGAATCAGGTAGATGAAACAGTTTATCCGCTTAAGCAGCAGCGAATTGCAGAAATGCGATTCCTTCGCGGACATGGCCATTTTCTTTTGAAGCAGCTTTACAAGAAGATTGTTTTTGCGAACGACGAAAACCTTTCTCCGGAAGAATACAACAACCTTTCGAACACGACTTATTCGAATGATGAAGGATGGCAGTTGATAGCCGATGATTTCCAGTTTGCATACGACCACCTGCCTGATACGCAGGCAGACAAGGGCAGACCGACAAAGGCAGCCGCTGCCGCTTACCTGGCAAAGACGTATCTTTATAAGGCTTACCGTCAGGACAATCCGGAAAATAATGAAGTGACCGGCATCAATGCGGACGACTTGAAGAAAGTGATTCAATATACGGAAAAGAGCATCATGACTGCTGGAGGGTATGGATTGGAATCGGATTTTCATAACAACTTCCGTCCGGAGCCTCAGTATGAGAATGGGGTTGAATCGTTGTGGGCCATGCAGTATTCCATGAATGACGGAACAACTTATGGCAACTGCAATTGGGGATATGGTCTGATAGTGCCTAATATTCCGGGAGTGACGGATGGCGGATGCGATTTCTACAAGCCGAGCCAGAATCTGGTGAACGCCTTCAAGACGGATGCTGACGGCCATCCTTTCTTCGACACGTTCAATGACGCGGATTATGAGATGACGTCGGACAATGCCGATCCTCGTCTGTTCCTTACCGTCGGTATGTCTGGCCTGCCATACGAGTTCAATGAAAACTATATGATGGACAGAACATCCACGTGGAGCCGGAGCAACGGACTGTATGGCTATTACGTGACGTTGAAGCAGAATGTCGATCCGGATTGCGACTATATCATTAAAGGCAACGGCTATTGGGGCAGTTCGATGAATCACATTGTCCTCCGTTATGCGGATGTGCTGTTGATGCGTGCCGAGGCGTTGATTCAATTGAACGACGGTCGTATAGATGAGGCTGTAAGCCTTATCAATGAGGTTCGTAACCGGGCAAAGCAGAGTACGGCCATGATTTCAAATTATCCTGCCGATTATCACGTGATGTTTAACGTGCAGCCGTATTCGGGCGCATATTCGCAAGAAGAGGCTTTGAAGATGCTGAAATTTGAGCGTCGTGTGGAACTGGCGATGGAGTGCGACCGTTTCTTTGACCTGGTACGTTGGGGAGAGGCAGCAGAGGTGCTGAACAAATACTATGCGGGGGAAGCTGACAATTGCACAATCTATACGAACGCTTCGTTTACCAAGAATAAAAACGAATACCTGCCCATTCCGTTTGCGCAAATCAGCGCAAGCAACGGCCATTATACCCAGAACTGTGGCGGTTGGTAATGTTTGACTTTATAAATTGAATATATGAAAACAAAGACAATGATAAACAAACTGTTCCTCTTGTCGGGGCTGTTTGTGACGGCGGTTGCATTTGGAGGATGCAGCGATGACAATACTTCAGACAATTTCCGGTTGGACGGCGATTGCTGGCTGACAGACTTGGCGTTGGATGAATATGAGGGGACAATCGACAACGAGGCTATGACGGTGACGGTGGGCGTTCCTGTGGGCTATGACACGAAGGCGATGGAGGTAACCGACGTCAAAGTGTCTGAAGGCGCTATGGCTTCCATGAAAGTAGGAGATGTGGCAGATTTCTCTTTCGCGCAGACGCTGCAAGTGACAAATGGAAATGCCTTTTTGGAATATACGGTAAATGTGAAGCATGACGAGGCGAGAATTACCGAGTTCCGGTTGAACGACAGCTATATAGGGGTCATTAATGAAGACGCTCATACCATTCTGGTGCGTGTCCCGACTGCTGTAGACATTACAAGCATGGTGGCTTCCATTACGACTTCCGAAGGAGCGGAAGTGACTCCTGCTTCCGGTCAGGCTATTGACTTCTCGCAACCGGTAGAGTTTACGGTAGTTTATAATTCCGCTACGACGGTCTACACGGTTACGGTGGAGCAATCCGATTCTCCAAGCGCTGTATATGTGGGCTTGGCTTCTTCCATCGACCAGCTGAATGCGGAAGAGAAGGAAGCGGCGACATGGATGTTGCAGAATGTGTCAAACTCTCAGTATGTGTCATTCGAGGATGTGCGCGCGAGTCGGGTTGATTTGAACGAATGCAAGGTGATGTGGTGGCACTTCCACGTTGACAACGGTTTGGATAATATGGATAAGTTTGATGCGGCTGCGCCGGATGCAATCAGCGCCGTTGTGAAGATGAAGGAGTTTTATGACAATGGAGGAAGTTTGTTGCTTACCCGTTATGCAACTTACTATGCGGTGAAGATGGGTGCCACGAAAGACGGAAGCAATCCGAACAACTGCTGGGGACAAGTGGAAGAAACAGGTGAAATAACAGGAGGTCCGTGGAGCTTCTTCGTAGACGGACATGAAGACCATCCGCTTTATCAAGGGGTGGTTGAAACGATTGACGGCAAGCAAGGCGTTTACACTTGTGATACGGGTTATCGCATAACGAACAGCACTGCTCAGTGGCATATCGGTTCTGATTGGGGCGGATATTCTACATTGGAGGATTGGCAGACTAATCACGGCGGCATTGATTTGGGATATGGCAGCGATGGTGCGGTTGTAGCATGGGAATATCCGGCAAATGCGGCCGGAGGACGTATCCTCTGTATCGGTTCGGGCGCTTACGATTGGTATTCTTATGGCGTAGACGTATCGAATGACCAATATCACGGCAATGTGGCGGCGATGACCCTCAATGCAATCAACTATTTATCCGGTGAATGATTAATTTTATAAACGACAATAATATGAAAACAATGATATACTCTTTAGCTTTGACTGCTTTGCTGCTGCCGTTGGGCAGTTGCAGCGATGAAGACCCCGTCTTGACGCAAAAGGACTGGGACGGAACAGCGACTTATTTCGCTTCGACCGACGAGATGACGTTCGGCACATATTACAAACCATACGTGGGCTATGTGGGCGACCCGATGCCGTTTTATGATCCGGTGGCCAAGGACTTCAAGGTTCTGTATCTTCAGGATTATCGTCCGAATGCGGAAACTTATCATCCCATCTGGGCGGTGAGTACGGCGGATGCGGCTTCGTACACTTCGTTGGGGGAACTGATTCCTACAGGAACGGTGTCGGAACCTGATGCTGCCATCGGGACGGGAAGTACAATTTATGATGAAGCGGAAAAGCTGTACTATACCTTCTATACGGGGCATACGGCGGGGCAAGAAGTGGTCATGGTGGCCACTTCCCCCGACTTCAAGGCATGGACAAAAAACAGGTCGTTCTATCTGGCGGGAAGCGACTACGGGTACAGCAGGTCAGATTTTCGTGACCCGTTTGTGTTTAAGGGCAATGACGGCGCATACCACATGCTGGTTTCCACGATGGAGGGAACGAAAGGCAAACTGGTTGAGTTCACTTCGCCCGATTTGAAGACTTGGAGTCATGCAGGCGTTTTCATGACCATGATGTGGGACCGTTTCTATGAGTGTCCGGACCTGTTCAAGATGGGTGACTGGTGGTATCTGGTCTATTCAGAGAAACATGCGGTAATCCGCAAGGTGCAGTATTTCAAGGGACGCACTTTGGACGAATTGAAGGCGGCCACTGCGAATGATGTCGTCACTTGGCCGGACAGTCACGAAGGCTTCTTGGATTCAAGGGGATTCTATGCAGGAAAAACCGCTTCAGACGGGACGAACCGCTACATTTGGGGATGGTGTCCGACACGCGCAGGAAACGACAATACGAATGTGGGCGCATCTCCGAACGAACCGGAATGGGCGGGAAATCTTGTGGCTCATAGGATAATCCAGCATGAGGACGGTACGCTTACCTTAGGCGCAGTGGAAGGCATCGACAGGAAGTATGCATCGGAGCAAGAAGTGAAGATTATGTCGCAGAGTGAGTCGGGAGTGGCGAATAACAATGGCGTTTACACGATGACGGGCGATTCATACATGTTGTTCAATAGGTTGCAGGTGCACAATAAAATCTCGTTTACGGTAAAGACGGCTTCTGCCTCTGACAAGTTCGGCTTCTCGTTGGTTCGCGGAACGGACTCCAAGAAGTATTATTCGGTCATAGTCAATCCGGAACCGGGAACAACGAGAAAAGTCAATTTTGAAGAGGAAGGCGAAGAGGGAAAAGGCTTCATCGAAGGCATAGACGGGTATGTGTTCAATACTCCATCTGACAATGTGTACAACATCACGGTCTATACGGACAATTCGGTCTGTGTGGTTTACATTAACGACGATGTGGCTTATACCAACCGTATTTACGGTATACAGAAGAATTGTTGGTCAATCAACAATTACGGCGGTTCGATTGAGGTGAGTGACATTAAGGTAAGCGTTCAGGAATGAAAGGAAACGGGCTGTTTGCTCACAGGCAATCCGGTGCTTTGTCCGAGGCAAACGCCTGCTTTTTCCGGTGAAAGGAGAAACGTGTCGGAATCTTATTTTCCAGACAAAATTTAACTTTAAAATGATAAGGTCGATTATTTGATTAAGAAATAATGAAAACGATGAAACATAGCGATTTGTCTGCCATCAGAAAAACATCCTGCATGGGGATTCTTTTGTGTGCCGGTCTTATAGCCAGTGCACAGGGAAACCTGCAGATCCGCCCTCTGGCCAACGAGCAGAACATTGTCCTTGTCAAAGAGGCGAAGAAATACTTGCTGCTCCCTGTGCAGGACAATGCGCCGGAAGGCAAAGTGTATATTATAGTGAACAATCAGCATCAGGGCGTGGCTGCGAACGTGCGTCTGGCGCGTGAGAAGGTGGACTATTATGTGCCGCTCGATTTGTCGGAATACGAGGGGCAGGACATCTCGATTGATGTGCAGGGAATGCCCGAATCGTCCCTCTGCTGGAAGAAGATAAGCCTGTCGGACACATTTGACACGACGAACCGTGAGAAGTTTCGTCCCGTTTATCACCACACGCCGTCCTACGGATGGATGAACGACCCGAACGGGATGTTCTACAAAGACGGCGTATGGCATCTGTATTTCCAGCACAATCCATACGGCTCCACGTGGGGAAACATGACTTGGGGGCATTCCACTACTACTGACCTTGTGAACTGGAAGTTCGAAGGCGATGCCATTCTGCCCGATGCGTGGGGTTCCATATTCAGCGGTTCGGCGGTGGTGGACTACGGCAATACGGCCGGTTTCGGCGAGGGAGCGGTGATTGCTTTCTATACTTCCGCAAAGTCTACCCCGTGGGGAGATACCCAGACCCAGAGCATGGCTTACAGTACGGACAACGGGAAAACCTTCACGAAATACGAGCACAATCCGGTCGTCACTTCCGTCAAGCGTGATTTCCGCGACCCGAAAGTTGTTTGGTATGCGCCCGGAAAGCATTGGGTGATGGTGCTTGCAGGCGGACAGGAGATGGAATTCTATTCGTCAAAGAATCTGAAAGACTGGAAATACGAAAGCAGTTTCGGCGCAAAGCAGGGTGCGCATGGCGGCGTATGGGAGTGTCCGGATTTGATCGAACTGCCGGTGGAAGGTACGAAGGAAAAGAAGTGGGTGCTGATATGCAACATCAATCCGGGCGGACCTTTCGGAGGCAATGCAGCCCAATATTTCGTCGGAACGTTTGACGGGAAGAAGTTCGTGAACGAATCGCCGACACAAACCAAATGGATGGACTGGGGAAAAGACCATTATGCCACGGTCACTTTCAACAACGCGCCTGCCGGACGCTGTGTGGCTCTCGGCTGGATGAGCAACTGGCAATATCAGGCGGTGCTTCCGACCATGCAGTTCCGTGGCTCGAACACCATTGCGCGCGACCTTACGCTTTACCGTCAAGATGGGGAGCTGCTGCTGAGATGCGCCCCTTCCGCTGAAATAGAACAGGCACGCGAAGGGAAGACCGTGATTCCTTCGTTCAAGGTGAGCGACTCTTATGAGCTGCCGAGTCTGATTGACGGCAATGAAGGTGCGTATGAGATAGACATGACTATCAAGAATGCGGGCGCGTCGAGAATTGCGTTCAATCTGGAAAATGGCAAGGGAGAGAAGGTGAAGATGTATTATGACGTAATGCGCAAGCAGTTTGTGATGGATCGCAGCGAGAGCGGAAAGGTGGATTTCAGTACAGATTTTCCCGCCGTTACGGTTGCTCCGACACCTGAAACGGATAACATCCGCCTCCGTCTGTTTGTCGACCGTTCAAGCATCGAGGCTTTTGGCGAGGAAGGCAAGTTCGTGATGACAAATCAGATATTCCCTTCGGAACCTTACAACAAGATGTCGTTCGTGTCTGTCCGTGGAAACTTCACAGTCAAATCAATGACGGTCTATCGAATTAATTATTAACCGTTAACCATTAACTGAAAATCATGACAACTGACAACAAGATGAAATATGGAAAGTTGGTTCCCGTTATGCTCTGCTTCTTTGCGATGGGCTTTGTCGATTTAGTGGGAATCGCGTCGAACTATGTGAAGGCCGATTTGGGGCTGACTGATTCGCAAGCGAACATTTTCCCGTCGCTGGTGTTCTTCTGGTTTCTGATATTCTCGGTGCCGACGGGAGTATTGATGAATAAAATCGGGCGCAAGAAGACTGTCCTGCTCAGCCTTGCGGTGACATTTGCGTCACTTCTGATTCCGATTTTCGGCGGCAGTTACGGAGTGATGCTTTGTTCGTTTTCTCTGCTGGGTATCGGAAACGCCTTGATGCAGACTTCGCTTAATCCGCTTCTGAGCAACATCATCTCCGGCGACCGTCTGGCGAGTACGCTGACATTCGGCCAGTTCGTGAAGGCTATCGCTTCGTTCCTCGCTCCTTACATTGCCATGTGGGGTTCTATACAGGCCATTCCGAATTTCGGCTTGGGCTGGCGCGTGTTGTTCCCTATTTATATGATCATTGCAGTCTTTGCCATCCTGCTGCTTTCCGCCACTCCCATTGAAGAGGAAAGAGCGGATAGTGCCTCAGGTTTCAAGGCTTGCCTGAAACTTCTCGGAAAGCCGTTCATCCTGCTTTCTTTCCTTGGCATCATGTGCCATGTGGGGATTGATGTCGGCACGAACACTACGGCTCCGAAGATTCTGATGGAACGTGTGGGGATGAGCCTGACCGAAGCCGGATTTGCAACCAGCCTTTATTTCATATTCCGTACACTCGGCTGTTTTTCCGGTGCGTTCATTCTGCGTGCGGTATCGTCCAGGTCGTTCTTCCTTATAAGCGTATGCTGTATGCTTCTGGCGATGGTCGGGCTGTTTGCGTTCGATTCGCTTGCCGTCATCTATGTATGTATTGCCTTAATTGGTTTTGGAAATTCGAACGTGTTTTCTATCGTGTTCTCGCAGGCCTTGCTTGCCGAGCCGGAGAAGAAGAATGAAGTTTCCGGACTGATGATAATGGGACTGTTTGGCGGTACGGTGTTCCCGCTGCTGATGGGGTTTGCCAGTGATGCGGTCGGTCAAGACGGTGCTGTTGCCGTAATGACGGTTGGTGTGCTTTATCTGTTGTTTTATACTTTGAGAATCAAACATTAATTTTATATCATCATGAATAACACGATTGTAGTTGGAATGGGTGAAGCACTTTGGGATGTGCTTCCGGAAGGCAAGAAGTTGGGCGGTGCTCCGGCAAATTTCGCTTATCATATCTCACAGTTCGGGCTGGAAAGCCGGGTTGTAAGTGCCGTAGGCGATGACAAGCTGGGCATTGAAATTCTGGACAATTTCCGTGAAAAGAAACTGAACGGCATGATTGAAGTTGTTCCTTATCCTACGGGGACGGTGCAGGTGGAACTGGATGCAGAGGGAGTTCCCTGTTATGATATCAAGGAGGGCGTGGCATGGGACAACATTCCTTTTACTCCGGCTTTGGAAGGCTTGGCACGTCAGACACGTGCGGTATGTTTCGGTTCGCTGGCGCAGCGGAGTGTAGTTTCACGCGAAACCATCAACCGTTTTCTTGATGTGATGCCGGAGGGAGATGGACAGTGTAAGATTTTCGATATAAACCTGCGGCAGGGATTCTATACCAAGGAGATTCTCTGCAACTCGATGCGCAAGTGCAACATTCTGAAGATTAATGATGAAGAGTTGGTGACTGTCAGCCGTATGTTCGGTTATCCGGGCATTGACTTGCAGGACAAGTGTTGGATTCTGCTTGCCAAATACAACTTGAAGATGCTGATTCTGACCTGCGGCGTGAATGGAAGCTATGTGTTCACTCCAGGGGAAGTTTCGTTCGTGGAAACTCCGAAGGTGGAGGTGGCAGATACAGTAGGTGCGGGCGATTCGTTCACCGCGACCTTTGTGGCAGCCATTCTGAATGGCAAGCCTGTTGGCGAAGCGCACAAACTGGCTGCAGAGGTTTCGGCTTATGTCTGCACGCAGAACGGAGCAATGCCTGTCCTCCCCGATTATCTGAAAGATAAGCTTAGATAAAGCGTCGGTCCAGATGCCTGTGTGCAGAAAACACAAAAACACAGTTATTGTACCTGATTAAAGTTTCTCGAGTACTTATTTCTGTGTTTTTGTGTCTTTTGCATTAATTG
>NZ_JAUDEN010000041.1:0-17632 GCF_030373775.1 Bacteroides gallinaceum
TTTCAATTGCGCTGCAAAGATAGTTGAAATAAATTAATGGACAAATTTTTGAGGCAAAAAAGAACATGATTTTTTTGTGCCGCTCGAATCCGCAGGTGTCTTTTTGTTTTCGGAAGAGATGTTTTATTTGCATTCTGTAGTTCTGAGGCGGATTTTTCTGATAGGGCACTCTCTGTGAAATGACAGGGCAGC
Source organism: Bacteroides gallinaceum (assembly GCF_030373775.1). Classification (NCBI taxonomy): domain Bacteria; kingdom Pseudomonadati; phylum Bacteroidota; class Bacteroidia; order Bacteroidales; family Bacteroidaceae; genus Bacteroides; species Bacteroides gallinaceum. Next base: position 193 of record NZ_JAUDEN010000041.1, read on the forward strand.
TTTCTTTTCTTAAGGAAAGCAAAACGCTTGCCCCTTTCAAAGGGCTTCTGGAGGGGGTGTGTCTGAAAATCCGGTTGGAATCGTCAGGTTTTTTCGCTGAAAATGTCCCGACATTTTGTGAAGTGTGTTGGGATATTTGCTGGAAGATGATAGGTTGTTGCGGTAAAAGTGTCCCGTTGTCTTTGAGAAAGGGCTTTGAAAACGCTGTTCTTTCTCCAGATTGCAGAATCCGGATGGATATGCGGATAAAGCAGAAGGAAAGTGAAAGGCGCAGTTGCGTGACAGGGGAAGGGCATAAGCTGTCTGCCGGAGGATTGGTGAAAGCAAAGTTGCCGATTTGCCGGCATACTGAAAATGTGTCGACGGTTCTCCTTGTGGTTTCTCGTGCCGGGCCTTCTGCCGGGAGCGTATATCCTGCTCCTGCAGGCCGGGAGTGTCATTGTGTCAAAATGTTATTTGCAGCCTGCTGTTCGGTTTCAGTTTCCGGAGCGGGTGGCGTCCGTATAGGGGTTATAAAGTTTTTTGAAAAAAGTTGCGGAAAAGTTTGGGCGGATGAAAAAAAGTGCATACCTTTGCAACCGCAATCAGAAAGGAATTGCTTTCGGAATGTAGCGCAGTTGGTAGCGCACTACGTTCGGGACGTAGGGGTCGGGCGTTCGAGTCGCCTCATTCCGACAGAAGGCGACAAGCAGTGAAAATTGCTTGTCGCTTTTGTTTTATCTTCTTTGTAACTTGCTGATATTCTACGGAATATTTTAAATACTTCATTCTCGTTATCTGTTCGATAATCGTCAACTTCTTTATCAAACAAAACACCAGTCGGGAACATCAATTTCTGCAAACTTTGGCGACCTTCAAAACTGCCATTACTCCATAAATCTCCTAATTTACAAGATATTGCAATAGCCTCATCTACAAATTTAGCCATGTTCGATAAATTTTGGCTTGCTTCTTCCAGCCCTTTCTTTATTTCCGCTATTTCTGTGTTCAAATGCTTATATGTGGCCTGATATACCTCATTACTTATTTCTCCCAATCCATAGCGAACTTGAAGTTTTGCTAGTTTATCCCTACACTCCGTTTGGCGTTTTAAAAGCATCCTGCGAATCTCCGTTTTCATATCATTATGTTCCTTAAATACCTTTTCAAAGACCCTTGTAAGCGCAGGAATTAGTTCCTGCGGTATCTGATAGCAGTTCAACAATCTAACATACTTACTATGCATTTTATCGGTACTATGATTGCTTCTGCACCCTTTCTTGTTACACTTATAGTAATTACGTCCTCTCGCTTTAACCGTATAGCCCGTTAAATAACCGCCACAATCGGAACAAATAACGTGACGCTTCAATGGAAACTCATTAGTAACTTCCCTATGCTCATATCCAGCATTTGAAAGCCCATTGACCTTATTAAAAGTAGCCTCATCTATCAAAGGTTCATGCTTACCTTTTATTATTTCATCCCCTAAAAGATTGTGTTTGATATACCCACAATAGAAAATGTTTTGAAGAATCTTGTTTAGGTGCTTGCGGTCAACATTCAATCCCAACCCCTTCAACCTATCTACAATAGCTATATCTCCTAGCCCCTCGTTTGCTTTCCATATAAAAGCATTCTTTAACTTTCTACCATCCTCATTGACGGTAATGATATGCTCACGACCTACCTTTTTTCGGTCATAGCCCAATGGAACATGACCAAACCAATAACCTCTCTTTAGACACTCCGTCATACCCATTACGCATTTATCCCTTCGCAAATTATTTTCAAACTGATTAAATAGGAACAGCATATCTTCCATAAATGTCCCAACTGCAGTATCGGGGTCTGTTGCCTGTGTTGCGGAAACAACATATATACCTTTGGATTTCAAATAAGCCTTAGTTGTAATAGCATCATTTCCAGCCCGACTGAAACGGTCAAATGAATATACCAAGATAATATTGATTTCTTTATCTTTTGCGACCTCTGCAATCATTTGACGGTACATCTGACCTTCTGTCTTAGCACTTTCATGCGTTCCACCAAACTCCTTTTTAATTATTATTCCATTACGTTCTGCGTACTCTCTACAAATACGTTGCTGATTCTCTAAGCTGCAATTATTTCTTTCCTGCTTCTCCGTACTGACACGTGTCCATAACGCGGCCACCTTTCTTTCCAATCTCGAAAACTCTGTAATTTTCACCTTATTTTTTTTCATAACACTAGATTTTAATTATTTACTATTATTATATATGATTGTACCTATTGAATACATAAATTCCAGCACTTGTTTTTGTTCTTCTTGACTTGTTATGCCTAATTGATTGAATACCTGCTCATAAGATTTTAATTCATCCTCACTAAACATTCAACATTATATTTTATCTGTGTCTCACTAGACACTTATATTTGGTATTTGATAGCCTATCAACAACAGTAAACCGATAATCGGCAAATACCTGACTGTTGTCTTTCGTGTTTGCTATAAACCTACTTTCTCAAAGGACGGCTATATTTTATCTTGTTGTTTAAAGCTTATTTCTGTTTTTCAAAATGTCAAAGAACGTCTGAATCAAATATACCAAAAAGAAAATTAAAAACCAAATTAGATGAGGCTCTTGCACTTCCGTATAGTATTGATAGACGTTCCTGTTAGCTTAGAAATATTACGTAATGAATACCCTTTTCTGAGCAGCTTAATTTCCTCAACATATTGTGTTTTCATTGCTTCTTCTGCTTTCTTATAGCCAGTTTTTCGACCAACCCGTCCACCTTTAGCACGATAGTTATTATAACCGCTTTCAATGCGTTCCCGTATGGTCTTACGTTCCATACGTGCGACTTCTGCTAGTATGGTAATCAAAAATTGGCTCATAGCATTAACTTTGCCATCTTGGGTCAGTGTCTCGATATTATAATTTTGAATATAAAGACTAATGCCCTTACTATTCAGTGTCTCGATAACCTCTAGTACCTGTAAGGTGTCGCGTCCCAACCGAGATAGTTCCGTAACCAACACCTTATTAATATGTTTTGCTTCAACAAAGTTTATCATATTCATAAGTTCAGTACGTTCAGTATTTGCCTTTGCTCCTGAAATTTTTTCGGTAAATGTAGCTTCCACATTCCAGCCGTTAGTGTTTGCCAAGGTTGTTAATTCATTGACTTGCCTATCGTACTCCTGAAGGCTTGTTGACACTCGTGCGAAAATTACCGTCTTTACCATAATTGTTTTAAATATCAATTTATTGTATTGCAAATATACATATAATATAATTGACCTGCAAATCTAAGTTGATTAAAAAATCAATTAATATCATCAATTTTGATATTTAGAACAAATAGACTAACTTTACCACGATAAAAAGAAGTATATGGAAAGAATATTAGCTGAAAACGTAAAACGACTATGCAAAGAACAAGGTAAGCAGTTAAAGGACCTTGCAGCAAGCATGGGAGTTGACCCTGCATCTTTGACCCGTACAATGTACGGAAATGCCCGTCTAGACACTGTCGAGAAAATTGCAGCCGCCCTAGGAGTATCTATCCAAAGTCTGTTTGAACAAGCAGATGATGAAAAGGTGGAAGGTTATATTAAGATAAAGGGAAAAATCTATCAATTCTACAGTATCAAAGAGTTGAAAACAATTCTGATTAACAACATCTCACAGAATCAACTAATCCTCTAAATACATATAAATAAAATCTACGAAAGCCATCTAAATACTTGATTATATAACAAGCATAAAAGAGCTTTATCAGTTCCTAATTATAGCAACGATAAAGCTCTTTTATTTCAAATTAAGATTATCCCAATCTATAAATAAACTCATTTTTACTCACATCAGAACCAATACAACTCGTCAAAATAAAAAGCATCAGAAAACTCTATTACTAACGAGAATATAGATAAAGCAATTTGCACCCACCCGTGTAAATCTTCCTTTTTTATTACATTAACAACACCTAAAATAAATCCCGTCAACCCGAAAATTAATGGAAATATAAAAAAAGAAGAAAAAGAAAACACATAGCCAAGTTTTACTGCAAATCCATTTGAATTACCTACTATCTGCTGTTTATTATCAGCAATAGGAGCACCACAATGAGGGCAATTAGTCGCTTTATCTGAAATTTGTTGCCCGCAATCTTTACAATAGATTAAAGCCATTCCCTAATTACAATATATACATTTGCAAAATGGCTATAATAAAACCAACAATACTTATCAGTAATGCACTTTTTGCTTTTGACGGATACTCATTCTTTTTCACGAAGAAATAAATAAAACCAACTAAAGGTATTAAAAAGCATAAAATCCACATTCCAATACCCAACTTATCCTTTTTCATCAAATGTCCAGTACTATTATACAACTCGTAATAGAAGTAAGAGAATGCAGAATAATATAATTTACATGTATAGTTCTCCTGAGATTCAATTGGAAGTTTTATATGAAATGTCATGCCATTACAACGTAATGCAATATCCATAAAAGAAGATTGAATAGGAATATCTAATTCAAAACCATCATTATAAGAATATAATCCCAAAGACTTCCCATTAACAACAACCTCCATAGATGTCTTTGTCACAGCATATTTCCCTTTCCAAACAAGTTTAAGTATTGCTTCTTTGTTTTCTGTCGAGGAAAGAGGAGCACCACAATTCGGACAATTAGCAGCCTTATCTGAAACGCTCTGTCCACATTCATTACATTGAATTAAAGCCATAATAAAATAACTCTCACTCAGACCCAAAGTGTAAATATAAAAAATGGAACAATAGGCATAAAAGAAAAGTGTGAGTCTGTTAACTCTCATCCTAATGATAGGCTCTCGACTGCCCGTAAAGTAGACAAGAAAACAGCTCACACCTTTGGCTGTATATGTAATGAATACATATATACGAAACCAAAGGAAAACCGTCTTTGCTCTTCCAACTTTACAGATGAGGTGTCGAGATTCATCATTATGGAACAAAGCTAAACGCTTCCCTAAATATGTCTGCTATTATTTTTTATAGTAGCACAGCAAAGATAGTAAGAATTTAGCAATTACGGTTTGTTGTGAGCTGTTATTTATCACAAAGTTACACTATTTCTCAATAATAGTTCAAATATAGTTGATTCTAAGTAATCTTTTAGATTAGAATGATACAAATAAACGTATCAATATCGTCATTTTATTGATTATATTGATACGTTTTTAATTTGACACAGAAAATTATAATAATCAATAGCTTATATCAAAATTCTATATATTGAGAAAGGGGGTTGTTATAACCCTATGAAGCACGACCTAACAACTGCTCCCACATTATATCCTGTTTGCCAGCCTTAAAACGAATAACACTATTCAGATGATAAAAGAACATTTCTTCTAGCAAGGTTTCATCAATCATATAATAGTTAAAATACAAGCCACGACTATCCAAATAGTCTTTGATTTCAGCGTTATTTAGATGAACTTCTGTTCTATATAATCTATTAGGATTTTCATAGTAGTCTAAAATATAACTTTTACCAGAACTATTCCTTATTTCAGCCAATTTGTCGTAAACGGTAACCGTAATGCCACGAGTCTTATCTTTCATGGCGTTACGCTGTTTAACATTTACGGTCATATACTTATCTTTATTGAGACTCCCACTGCTTGTATAAGTGATTTCGGGACGGTCTTCATCACGGTCTTTGATTTTTGTACCATTCAAAACCGTTATAATGGATTTGTCCCTTATATGTTGCCGCAATAATTTACTGACATTAAAAGGTGTGTCAAGACACAAATCCAATGTCGTAATATTATGCGGTTCCAGCCCCAACTTTGTAGCAATAAAGCCTAAATTGTATTGGTCATTAGTATAAAGACTCTTATTGTTGAGGCTAATCCAAGCCTTTGGATTGCCGTTATCGTGTAAGTTATTCGGGTTTGCCATTTTACTAAGATTAAACTTTAACTGCCCGAATTCAACTTCATTGTCTCCATCTTTATATATAATGGTGTAAACGTTATCGTAGTATCTACCTTCCACTCGAATTAATTGAAATTCGTAAAGGTCATAAATGTCACCATATTCAAATTCACTTATCCTATCATAATGGTAACGGTCTGCGACCTCAAAACACACTGTTAAGGCATCTATTATTATTCTTCTCTTACATACTCGTTTCATTCTTTAATTGGTTTTCACTCTTGTTATTTTCAGATGGTTTATTGGGAATTGTTGCCCAATACGCCCGCATACTATCACTGATAGCTTGCTTATGAGTTTCGCTCATAGAACGTCCTCTTAAACTTTGGCTAATACGATGTTTAGTCACATCGTTCAACTGTCTAAATTGTCTTTTCATAATTACCCTTTTATATATAAATATTAAGTAAAGTCAGAAAAGCAGGTATAGTAACACATTTTTCTTATAATCTATAGCTTGGTAAAAATATGGAAAACTGTTTTTTGTCTTTACCTACTAAAAAAGTATATAGTTCGTACGAGATACATACGTCAACAGCCCTCAGGAAGGGCTGTTATGCAGGATTTGCTTATTTTGTTTTTACCTACCGTGTTATTTCAATATGAAAATAACCAATAAAATCGTGTATTTTTCGCAAATCTTCTATAAATTTGTTCGATAATTTGTAAGGGCTTTCGACAGAAGCGAAGATTGGTTTACTCCGGTCTTCGTTTTTTGTTTGTTTCTGCTTCGTTCTCCTTTATCACATGAAAATTGTCCTAATATTTTGCAGTGCAGCATATTATTTGTATCTTTGCCGCGAATGGATGAATGGTGGAGGGGCGATGAAGCTCCTTTTTTTATTCTTAAAAATTGATTCATGATAGACAAAAACGTTGTAGCCCGTATTGTAAATGAATGGCTGGAAGATAAGGACTATTTTCTGGTTGACCTGACGATTAGTCCGGATGACAAGATTCTGGTTGAAATAGACCATGCGGATGGAGTGTGGATTGACGATTGCGTGGAACTTAGCCGCTATATCGAGTCGAAGCTGGACCGTGATGAAGAAGATTATGAACTGGAAGTGGGATCTGCCGGAATCGGACAGCCGTTCAAGGTGCTCAGGCAGTATCAGGTTCACGTCGGAAACGATGTGGAAGTGATGGATAATAACGGCAAGAAATGGGTCGGTACGCTGGCTGACGCAAACGAGGACAATTTTACGATAACGATGGAAGTGAAAGTCCGTCTTGAAGGAGCCAAGCGTCCCAAGCTGGTTGAACAGAATGTGACTTTTGCTTACGATGAAATAAAATACACCAAATACTTAATAAGCTTTAAATAATTATGGCCAAAAAAGAAGAAACAGTCAGCTTGGTTGATACGTTTTCGGAATTCAAGGAATTGAAGAATATTGACCGCACTACGCTGGTCAGCGTGCTGGAGGAATCTTTCCGCAGCGTAATCGCGAAAATGTTTGGAACGGATGAAAATTACGATGTAATCGTTAATCCGGATAAGGGTGACTTTGAGATTTGGAGAAACCGGGAGGTAGTGGCAGACGATGAGCTTACGAATCCGAACATGCAGATATCCTTGTCCGAAGCCCGCAAAATCGACGCGTCGTATGAAGTGGGAGAAGAGGTGACCGACGAGGTTATCTTCGAGAAGTTTGGCCGCCGCGCCATCCTGAACCTTCGCCAGACGCTGGCCTCTAAAGTTCTTGAACTCGAGAAAGACAGCCTGTATAACAAGTATATCGATAAAGTCGGCACAATCGTGAGCGCAGAAGTTTACCAGATATGGAAAAAGGAGATTCTGCTGCTCGATGATGAAGGAAACGAACTGCTTCTTCCGAAGCTGGAGCAAATACCGAGCGACTTCTACCGCAAGGGCGAAACGGTGCGTGCGGTAGTGGCGCGCGTCGACAACAAGAACAACAATCCGAAGATTATATTGAGCCGCACTTCTCCGGTGTTCTTGCAGCGTCTGTTTGAACAGGAAGTTCCGGAAATCAACGACGGACTGATCACGATCAAGAAGATTGCCCGCATTCCGGGCGAAAGGGCCAAGATTGCGGTGGAGTCCTACGATGAACGCATCGATCCTGTAGGTGCCTGCGTCGGAGTGAAGGGATCGCGTATCCACGGGATTGTGCGTGAGCTCCGCAATGAGAACATTGACGTCATCAATTACACTTCGAACATCCAGCTGTTCATCCAGCGCGCGCTGAGTCCGGCAAAGGTTTCTTCCATCGTGATGCATGAAGAAGACAGAAAGGCTGAAGTTTACCTGAAGCCCGAGGAAGTTTCTCTGGCAATCGGAAAGAACGGATTGAACATCAAGCTTGCCAGTATGCTGACGGAATACACGATCGACGTTTATCGTGAGCTGGATGAAGAAGCTGCCGCCGATGAGGATATTTATCTTGACGAGTTTAAGGATGAAATAGACGAGTGGGTGATCAATGCCATCAAGGGCATCGGACTGGAAACCGCCAAGAGCGTGCTGAATGCTCCGAGGGAAATGCTGATTGAACAGGCCGACCTGGAAGAGAATACGGTGGATGATGTGTTGAAAATTTTAAAGGCGGAGTTCGAGAAATAAAGCAGCTGTCTGTAGGATGCAGAATAGCCTGCCTTCCTTTGGAACTTGCTGTGTGACTGAAATGAAATTTTCGAACTCTATTAAAAAATGACTTTTATGATAAGATTGAATAAAGTAACAAGAGATTTAAATGTGGGCATTGCCACGGTGGTTGATTTCTTGCAGAAGAAAGGATACACTGTAGAAGCCAATCCGAACACAAAAATAACAGACGAACAGTATGCTGTGCTCGTGAAGGAGTTCAGCAAGGATAAGGATTTGAAAATAGAGTCTGAAAAGTTCATTCAGGAACGGCAAAACAAGGATCGCAATAAAGCGTCTGTTTCTATTGATGATATTCAGCCTAAAAACGGCAAGAATGAAGTGATAAGTACGGTTGTCCCTGAAGAAATCCGTCCGAAGGTGAAGACAGTGGGAAGAATTGATTTGGATGAGATCGGCAGGAAGCAGGCAAAGGCCGTTCCGGCAGACAAGGCGCCGGACAATGCGCCGGAGAAAATGGCGGCCGACAACGAAAGAAGTGCAGCGGTTGAAGCGGATTCTGAAAAGGAAAATGAAAAACAGTTGCCTCAAGAAGATAAGAAGGAAGATTTGAAACAGCCGGAAATGCAGGCTGAAGATATGAAGACAGATTTGATGGAAGAACAGAAAAAAACGACAGAAGAAGTGCAGTCTGAAACGACAGAGAAAAAAAGCGGAGAGATTTTCAAGATTCGCCCCACCGAATTTAAATCGAAAATCAATGTCGTGGGACAGATTGATCTGGCTGCTTTGAATCAGTCTACTCGCCCCAAAAAGAAGTCTAAAGAAGAAAAGAGGAAAGAACGGGAGGAGAAGGACAAACAGCGTTTGGAGCAGCGCAAACAGATGAAGGACGCCATTATCAAGGAAATACGCAAAGGGGATGACCGGACCGACAAGTTCGGATCTGACGATAATGCGTCGAGAAAGAAAAAGCGTAACCGCATCAACAAGGAGCGCGTGGATATCAATAATGTGCCTGCCGGAAATGTGGGTGTGCAGCCGCGCAATGAAAAATCTGCGAAAAACGCTGCTCAGGGCGGAAAGCATAACAAGGACAAGTTCAAGAAGCCTGTCATCAAGCAGGAAGTGAGCGACGAGGATGTGGCAAAGCAGGTGAAAGAAACGCTTGCGCGTCTGACAAACAAGGGAAAGAACAAGGCGGCCAAGTACCGCAAGGAAAAGCGTGAAACCTTGCAGACCCGGCAGATGGAGCAGGAAGAGCTGGAACAGGAAGAAAGCAAGGTGTTGAAGCTTACGGAATTCGTTACGGCAAACGAGCTGGCAAACATGATGAATGTTTCGGTCACTCAGGTCATCTCTACCTGTATGAGTGTGGGCATCATGGTGTCTATCAACCAGCGTCTTGATGCTGAAACAATCAATCTTGTGGCCGAAGAATTCGGATTCAAGACCGAATATATCAGCGCTGATGTGGCGCAAGCCGTTGAAGAGGAAGCTGACGCCGAAGAGGATCTGGTTCCGCGTCCGCCTATCGTTACGGTGATGGGACATGTTGACCATGGCAAGACTTCGCTGCTCGACTATATCCGCAAGGCCAATGTTATTGCCGGTGAGGCGGGCGGAATCACCCAGCACATCGGTGCATATAATGTGCAGCTCGAAGACGGACGTCACATTACGTTCCTTGATACGCCGGGTCATGAGGCTTTTACGGCCATGCGTGCCCGTGGCGCCAAGGTTACGGATGTGGTTATCATCATCGTGGCTGCCGACGACAATGTGATGCCGCAAACCAAAGAAGCCATCAATCATGCGATGGCGGCAGGTGTTCCGATCGTGTTTGCCATCAACAAGATTGACAAGCCGAATGCCAATCCGGACAAAATCAAGGAGGAACTTGCCAATATGAACTTTCTGGTTGAAGAATGGGGCGGCAAATACCAGTCGCAGGATATTTCAGCCAAGAAAGGGATCGGCGTGAAAGAACTGCTTGAAAAGGTGCTTCTGGAAGCTGAGATGCTTGAACTGAAAGCCAACCCTAACCGTAAGGCTACGGGGTCTATCATAGAATCGTCGCTTGACAAGGGACGCGGATATGTGGCTACAGTGCTCGTTTCTAACGGAACATTGCATGTCGGTGATATCGTTCTGGCCGGAACGTCATACGGAAAGGTGAAGGCGATGTTTAATGAACGGAATCAGCGCATGAAGCAAGCCGGTCCGTCTGAACCGGTGCTGATTCTGGGACTGAACGGAGCTCCGGCGGCGGGTGATACCTTCCATGTGTTTGAAACCGAACAGGAAGCGCGTGAAATTGCAAACAAGCGCGAACAGTTGCAGCGTGAACAGGGACTGCGTACTCAGAAAATGCTTACGCTTGATGAGGTGGGACGCCGTTTGGCTTTGGGCGACTTCCATGAACTGAATGTCATTGTGAAAGGTGACGTTGACGGATCGGTTGAGGCTCTTAGCGATTCGCTGATCAAGTTGTCTACCGAGCAGATTCAGGTGAATGTGATACATAAGGGGGTAGGCCAGATTTCCGAGTCGGATGTTTCGCTGGCTGCCGCTTCGAATGCTATTATCGTAGGATTCCAAGTTCGTCCTTCCAGCAACGCGGCTAAGCTGGCTGAGCAGGAAGGTGTAGATATCCGCAAATATTCCATCATTTATGATGCGATAGAGGAAGTGAAGTCTGCAATGGAAGGAATGCTGGCTCCTACGGTTAAGGAACAGGTTACTGCAACGGTTGAAGTCCGCGAAGTGTTCAACATCAGCAAGGTCGGTATGGTTGCCGGTGCGATGGTGAAGACAGGAAAGGTGAAACGTACGGACAAGGCTCGGCTGATTCGCGATGGCATCGTGGTTTATACGGGTTCGATCAATGCGCTTAAACGTTTCAAGGATGACGTGAAGGAGGTCGGCACGAACTTTGAGTGCGGTATCAGCCTGACCAACTGCAATGATTTGAAGGTGGGCGATGTGATTGAAACGTATGAAGAAGTTGAAGTAAAACAAACTTTGTAAATAATTATAGACAGATTATTGGCAGATAAGGGCAGATTACATTGACTCCACTGACAACTTGCAAGAGGTTCCGTGTGGTCTGTGTAGTCTGCGCTTTTGTTTTTGGCATATGGAGGCGCTTGATTGGATTATTGCCGTTTTTCTGGGCATAGGCTTTGTGATGGGATTCATGAAAGGTTTCTTCAGACAGCTTGCTTCTCTGGTTGGCCTTATAGCCGGCCTGCTTATAGCCCGTGCCCTTTTTGTAACTGTAGGCGAGCAGCTTGCCGAGGCAGTGGGAAGTTCGGTTACTTTTGCTCAGATCTTGTCTTTCTTCTTGATTTGGATACTGGTTCCGTTTGCTCTTTCCATTCTCGCTTCACTCCTCACCAGGATGTTTGACGCCATCAGTTTAGGCTTTGTAAACCGTCTGTCTGGCGCATTTATGGGACTGGTCAAATACGCTTTTTTCATCAGCCTGGCAATCCATTTCATTGAGTTTGCCGACTCTAAAGATTTTTTAATTCATGAAACAGCAAAGCAGCGTTCTTTGTTGTATTATCCGATAGCTTCTTTTTCTGATGTTTTTTATCCTGTGGTGAAAGAAGCGGTGAAGGATTTAATTGAAACAACAGATATTAATATATAGAAAAAAGAATATGCAAATAGAATCCAATAAATATGTGAAGGAACTGACGCAGGAGAAGTATAAGTACGGTTTCACTACGGATGTTCACACGGATATCATCGAGAAAGGACTGAATGAAGACGTTGTCCGTTTGATATCTTCTAAGAAGGGCGAGCCCGACTGGTTGCTGGATTTCCGTCTGAAGGCTTTCCGTTACTGGCAGACGCTTGAAATGCCGACATGGGCGCATCTGACAATTCCGGAGATCGATTATCAGGCTATTTCCTATTACGCTGATCCTACGAAGAAGAAAGAAGGGCCGAAGTCGGTGGATGACATTGACCCTGAGCTGTTGAAGACGTTTGACAAACTGGGAATACCGCTTGAAGAGCGTCTGGCCTTGAGCGGTATGGCCGTAGATGCTGTGATGGACTCCGTTTCCGTAAAGACTACTTTCAAGGAAACCTTGATGGAGAAAGGCATCATCTTCTGTTCCATCAGCGAGGCTGTGCGTGAACATCCGGATCTGGTGAAAAAATACTTGGGTTCCGTTGTCGGTTATCGTGACAATTTCTTTGCTGCGCTGAACTCGGCGGTTTTCAGCGACGGATCGTTCGTGTATATTCCGAAAGGGGTTCGTTGTCCGATGGAGTTGTCGACCTATTTCAGAATCAATGCGGCAAATACCGGGCAGTTTGAACGGACTTTGATTATTGCAGACGATGACAGCTATGTGTCTTATCTGGAAGGGTGTACGGCTCCAATGCGTGACGAGAACCAGCTTCATGCAGCTATTGTTGAGATTGTGGTTCTTGATCATGCGGAAGTAAAGTATTCAACTGTTCAGAACTGGTATCCGGGCGATGCCGAAGGAAAAGGCGGCGTTTATAATTTCGTGACGAAGCGAGGCAACTGCAAGGGTGTCGGAAGCAAGCTTTCGTGGACGCAGGTTGAAACCGGATCGGCCATCACGTGGAAATATCCAAGCTGTATATTGAGCGGGGATGATTCGACCGCCGAGTTTTATTCTGTCGCAGTGACCAACAATTTCCAGCAGGCTGATACGGGCACGAAAATGATTCATCTCGGGAAAAACACTCGCTCTACGATTGTGAGCAAAGGCATCAGTGCAGGAAGAAGCCAGAATTCTTACCGAGGGCTGGTGAGGGTTTCTGAAAGGGCGGACAATGCCCGCAACTATAGCCAGTGTGATTCTTTGCTGTTGGGCAGCCTGTGCGGAGCACATACTTTCCCTTATATGGATATCCATAATGAAACAGCAGTGGTTGAACACGAGGCTACAACTTCCAAAATATCCGAGGACCAGATTTTTTACTGTAACCAGCGGGGCATTCCTACAGAAGATGCCGTTGGCTTGATCGTGAACGGCTATGCCAAGGAGGTGCTTAACAAGCTGCCGATGGAGTTTGCCGTGGAGGCTCAGAAGCTTTTGTCGGTTTCGCTAGAGGGAAGTGTGGGATGATTGAGTTATTAATTATAAATTGTTCATTTTTTTGAGATGTTAGAAATTAAAGATTTACATGCCAGCATCAATGGCAAAGAGATATTGAAGGGTATCAATCTGACTGTAAAGTCGGGTGAAGTGCATGCCATAATGGGGCCGAACGGCTCGGGAAAAAGTACGTTGAGCAATGTGCTTGTCGGACATCCGGCTTATGAAGTGACAAAGGGAAGTGTTTCTTTTGATGGAAAAGACTTGCTGGCCATGTCGCCTGCAGACAGAAGTCACGAGGGGCTTTTCCTTTCTTTCCAGTATCCGGTGGAAATTCCCGGAGTGAGCATGGTGAACTTTATGCGTACGGCTGTGAATGAGCAGCGCAAGTATCGGGGACTGCCGGCATTGACGGCCAGCGAATTCTTGAAGCTTATGCGCCAGAAGCGCGAGATTGTAGAACTTGACAGCAAGCTTGCCAACCGCTCGGTGAATGAAGGATTCTCGGGGGGAGAAAAGAAGCGTAACGAAATCTTCCAGATGGCTATGCTTGAACCTAAGCTGAGCATCCTTGACGAAACGGATTCCGGACTTGACATTGATGCGCTCCGCATTGTGGCTGAGGGGGTAAACAAGCTGAAAACCCCGGAAACAAGCTGCATTGTCATCACGCATTACCAGCGTTTGCTTGATTACATCAAGCCCGATATCGTGCATGTGCTGTATAAGGGACGCATTGTGAAAACGGCCGGACCGGAACTGGCACTGGAACTGGAAGAAAAGGGTTACGATTGGATAAAAAAAGAATTGGGAGAATGAATATGGCAGCCGAACAACAATACATCGACCTGTTTACACAATATGAGGCTTTGATTTGCCAGCAGAGTGCCGACATTCTGAATGCTCCCAGAGCAAAGGCTTTTGCTGACTTCGAAAGACAGGGCTTCCCGACCCGTAAGCAGGAGAAATATAAATATACGGATGTCGGCAAGTTTTTTGAGCCTGATTACGGCTTGAATCTGAACCGGCTTGAGTTTCCTGTCAATCCGTATGAGGTGTTCAAGTGCGATGTGCCCAATATGAGTACATCACTCTATTTTGTAGTGAATGATTCGTTTGACAAGCATGTGCACCCTTCGGCCCAATTGCCCGAGGGGGTGATTGTGGGAAGTCTGAAGGATATGGCGGAGGCTCATCCTGAGCTGGTGAAAGGATATTATGGCAAGCTTGCCGATACGTCGAAAGATGCTGTTACGGCTTTCAACACGATGTTTGCCCAAGACGGCGTACTTGTTTACATTCCTAAGCATACGGTGGTTGAGCGTCCGATTCAGTTGGTCAATATTCTGCGAGCCGACGTCAACTTTATGGTGAACCGCCGTATCCTGATTGTGCTGGAGGCCGGAGCTCAGGCCAAGATGCTTGTCTGCGACCATGCAATGGATGAGGTTAATTTTCTGTCCACACAGGTTGTGGAAGTGTTTGCAGGTGAAGGAGCTGTTTTTGACTTCTACGAACTGGAGGAAACGCACAACAGCACCGTACGTTTCAGCAACCTTTATGTCAGACAGGAGGCAGGAAGCAATGTGCTGTTGAATGGAATGACCTTGCATAACGGAACGACACGGAATACGACAGAGGTGCAGCTGGCAGGAAGAGGTGCGGAGGTGTGTCTGTGCGGAATGGCCATTGCCGACAAGAACGAGCAGGTGGACAACAATACATTCATCGATCATCAGGTGCCCGACTGTACGAGCAACGAGTTGTTTAAATACGTGCTTGACGATCAGGCGGTGGGCGCTTTTGCAGGCAAAGTGCTTGTGCGCGAGGGAGCACAGCATACCAATTCGCAGCAGACAAACCGCAACTTGTGTGCCACCCGGGAGTCGCGCATGTACACGCAGCCTCAGTTGGAGATTTATGCTGACGACGTGAAGTGTTCGCATGGAGCGACGGTAGGACAGCTGGATGAAAATGCACTGTTTTATATGCAGCAGCGGGGTGTCAGCCTGAAAGAGGCGCGCTTGCTGCTGATGTTCGCTTTTGTCAATGAAGTGGTGGATCATATCCGGATGGATGCGCTGAAGGACAGGCTTCATTTGCTTGTCGAGAAACGATTCAGGGGTGAGCTGAACAAGTGTAAAGGGTGTGCGATCTGTAAGTGATTCCAAATAAAAAGAAGGGTTCCGACTATGTATGATATAAATGAAGTGAGGAATGATTTCCCGATTTTATCTCGCACGGTCTACGGCAAGCCGTTGGTGTATTTTGACAATGGCGCAACTACGCAGAAACCGCGCTGTGTGGTCGAATCAATTGTAAATGAATATTATTCGGTGAATGCCAATGTGCATCGAGGCGTGCATTTTCTGTCCCAGCAGGCAACAGAGCTTCATGAGGCGTCACGGGAAACGGTGCGCAGGTTCATCAATGCGCGCAGCATCTCGGAAATCGTGTTTACGCGGGGAACGACAGAAAGCATCAATCTGGTGGCCTCGTCGTTTGTGGGCAGTCAGATGAAAGCGGGCGATGAAGTGATTGTTTCGGTTATGGAACATCACAGCAATATTGTGCCGTGGCAGCTCCAGGCGGAGCGTTCGGGCATTTCGCTGAAGGTTATTCCGATGAACGACCGGGGAGAGCTTCTGCTGGATGAGTATGAACGGCTGTTTTCTGAACGGACCAGAATGGTGTCGGTGACACATGTTTCCAATGTGCTGGGGACAATAAATCCGGTCAGGAAGATCATTGATGTGGCTCATGCGCATGGCGTGCCGGTCTTGATTGACGGTGCGCAGAGCATCCCGCATATGCCCGTCGACGTGCAGGAGCTGGACGCGGATTTTTATGTGTTTAGCGGGCACAAGGTTTACGGTCCCACAGGAATAGGTGTCCTGTATGGCAAGGAGGACTGGCTTGACAGGCTTCCTCCTTACCAGGGTGGAGGAGAGATGATCCAGAACGTAAGCTTTGAGAAAACTACCTTTAACGAGCTTCCATTTAAGTTCGAGG
Organism: Bacteroides gallinaceum; assembly: GCF_030373775.1. Classification (NCBI taxonomy): domain Bacteria; kingdom Pseudomonadati; phylum Bacteroidota; class Bacteroidia; order Bacteroidales; family Bacteroidaceae; genus Bacteroides; species Bacteroides gallinaceum. Next base: position 16,828 of record NZ_JAUDEN010000041.1, read on the forward strand.
CGGGCACACCCGACTATATCGGGTCAACTGCACTGGCTAAGGCCATAGATTATGTTTCTGCGATCGGCATGGATCAGATTGCGTCTTATGAGCACGAACTGACAGTTTATGCTATGAGCCGTTTGAAGGAGATTCCTGGAATGCGCATTCTGGGAGAGGCTGACCATAAAAGTGGAGTGATTTCTTTCCTTGTGGGCAATATTCACCATTTTGATATGGGTACTTTGCTCGACCGTTTGGGAATTGCTGTGCGGACTGGCCATCACTGCGCCGAACCTTTGATGCGCCGGATGGGAGTTGAAGGTACTGTGCGTGCTTCCTTGGGCTTGTACAATACAAAAGAAGAAGTTGATGCATTGGTTGCCGGTGTAGAGAGGGTGAGCCGGATGTTTGATTGATGGCGCTGCTTTAACGTCAAACGGCCTGCATCTGGTTTGCAGACTGAAGCAGGCCAATTCTCCTCCTTTGCTTCTTTAAGTTTGGCATTCGGGAAAAAGCTTCCTGCAGAAAAATCTGCATCTCTGGACTGGAGATATATGTCTTTAGTCTGGCGATAAACTTTTCTGCGGGAAGCTTCGTTTCCAAATGGGGTTTAAATCTTAGATCCTGAACGACCGTGTTCTGTATATTTGTCCGGTCGTCAGCCTGAATTTGCGGTGAAAGTCGTTTCAGGTGTCTGTTTTTTTCTTTTTCCCTCATGTCTTCTTTCGGCCTTGTATTATATATAATGTATAGGCCTTTCCTTCTCCTTGATCCGTCTTTCATTTTTTTTCGTCCTCATTCCGCTGTATTCCAGCCGGTTGCG